>JAKLKR010000129.1:2727-14884 GCA_023150565.1 Planctomycetota bacterium | reverse complement strand
GGGTCGGGGCGCGGCAGCGCGGCCTGGGCGGCGGCGAGGGCGTCGCGCGCCGCCAGCGCGCGGGCGGCGGCGGCGGCCATGGCGTCGGCGCCGATGACCTCGATGCGCCGCTCGATGCGCGCGCCGGCGACCTCCAGCGCCACCGTGCAGGTCAGCGGTTCGGCGCCCAGGGCCGGCCGCCAGTCCAGCCGCACCGGGCGCAGCTGGCCGGCGGGCAGGCTGGTGGTGGAACGCGCCTCCGCCACCGGCCGGCCCGCGGGGCCGGTGATGCGCCAGGCGGCGGGCCTGGGCCCGGCCGCCTCGGGCAGGTAGGCCCAGCCGTCGAGGCGGATGCTGCCGCCCTGGTCGACCGCCACCCGGCCCGGCGCGCTGAACGCCAGGCTGGGCCTGTCCGCCCCGGCGAAGGCGAGCAGGGCGTAGCGGCGGTGGTCCTTGGTCTCGCCGATGCCTGCGGTCAGCTCGATGTAGCCCTTGCGCCCGCTGCCGTCGTTGTCGTTGACCACCAGGCTGAAACCGAGCAGCCGGCCGGCCGGCCGCTTGCCGCCCGCCACCGCCGTCCACGGCACCGCCACCTCGTAGGTGGTGACGCCGTCGCCCCGTTTCGCCGCCGCGGTGATCTGGCCGCCTTCGGAGGGTCCGTGGTTCCAGCGGTAGGTGCGCACCCCCTCGGGTCCCGCCGCCACCCCGAACTCGGGGCCGAGGCCGTCGAGGCCGGTGGCGAACTGGATCGAGTCGCCCTGCCACAGGTGCTCGCCGGACAGCGGCTCGTGGCGGTCGTCGCGCACCTGCACGGCGATCAGCAGCGCCTCCTCGCTCCAGCCCAGGCGCAGGCGCGCCGAGCAGTCCGCCAGGCCGCCCCATTCCCGCACCCGCTGCTGGCCGGGATCGAAGGGCAGGTCGATGGCGCCGCTCTCGCTCCATTCGGCGAGGTCGCCATCGATCACCACCGCCGACCGCTGCGCCACCGGCAGGGCGCGCCAGGCGGCGGCGGCCTCGGGCCGCGCCGGCTCCGGCAGCTCCGCCAGCGCGACGGGATCGGCGGCGACCAGGGTGGCGGCAAGCTGCAGCAGGGTGCAGCCCGCGAGCAGGCGGGGATGCGGCATGGGGGCTCCAAGAAAGCTGGTGGTCAGTGGAGGTCGTGGCGCCAGACGTCGTCGCGGTTGAGGCGCAGGTCGTCGAACAGGGCCGCGGCGGCGTGGCCGTCGAAGTACACCACGTTGACCCGCTTGCCGCCGCCGTGGCGGGCGGCGGCGCGCGCCGGCCCGGGGGCGGCGGTCGACAGCCAGTCCGAACTGCAGCCGGCGCCGGCGCCCGGGCAGTCGAGGCCGAGCTTGGTACGCCACACCCCGTCGACGCCGAGCGGGGCGTTGGTGCTCTCGGCCTCGGCGATCAGGGCGGCGGTCGCATGCGAGCGCACCTGCGACAGGCGCACCACCTGGCCGGTGGTGGTGAAGCCATGCACGCCGTTGTTGAAGATGCCGTAGCCGCCGCCCCAGGCGATGCGCGCCTGCACCACCTGGGGGCAGCGCCACACCCCCTTGGTGACATTGCCCCAGGGCTTGTTCAGCCAATCGCCGGCAGCCACCGGCAGCCAGCCGCCATCGTCGAGCAGGTTGGTGTACCACAGCGAATTGCCGGCATTGCCCTGGAGGTTGTAGGCGGGAGGAACGCCCTCCTCGTCGATGGCGTAGGCGTTCATCACCAGGGCGATCTGGCGCAGGTTGGACAGGCAGCGCACGCCCTGGGCGGCCGACTTCACCATCCCCACTGCCGGCAGCAGCATGCCGGCCAGGATGGCGACGATGGCGATCACCACCAGCAGCTCGATCAGGGTGAAGGCGCGGCGCATAAGCCCTCCGTTCACGGCAGCATACCACCATCCAGTCCCCCATCTTGGCCTGATCATGCAACGAATTGGCTGCCATTGACCTTCTCCAGGTCAACGACGACCATCCCGGCATGGTCGGCATCCTCACCTGGGACCGGCGCGAACGCGAGATGCCGTGGGCGCGGACCCTGACCTCGCGCCTGGCGGCGGACGAGGAGGTCGCCCCCCACCGCCACGACTTCGCCGAGCTGCTGTGGGTGCTGGCGGGCAGCGTGGTGCACCGGCCGCTCGACGCCCCGGCCGAGGACCTGACCCCGGGCGCGGCGCGCTTCCTGCGCCCGGGCGACGGGCACGGCCTGGCCGCCGGCGGCGATGGCGCCGTGCTGGTCAGCGCCAGCCTCGCCGGCCCCCTCTTCGCCGAGCTGCAGGCGCGCTACGCCGGCTCGCCAGGCTGGCCGTGGCCGGCCCAGGGTCCCGCCCGGCCGATGCAGCTGGGCCCGGCCACCATCGAGGCCCTGCAGGGGGCGGTGGCGGGTCTGCCGCGCAGCGGCCAGGAGCGGGTCGACGCGGAATGGTTCGTGGCGGTGGTGATGCGCGCCCTGCGCCGGCCGCCCGAGCGCAGCGCGGTGCCGCGCTGGCTCGAACAGGCGCTGCGCGACCTGCCCACCGCCGAAGGCCTGCAGGAGGGCCTGCCCGGCCTGGTGCGGCGCTGCGGCCGCGATCCCGCCACGGTGAGCAGGGCGGTGCGCCGCCACTTCGGCTGCACCACCTCGGCGCTGGTGCTGCGCGCCCGCATCGAGCACGCCGGCCAGGCCCTGCGCCTCGATGGCAGCCCCATCCTCGATGTCGCCATGGCCTGCGGCTTCAAGGACCTGGGGCACTTCTACCGCGCCTTCCGCGCCCACTACGGCACCACACCGCGCGCCTGGCGCGAGGCGGCGGTGGGCGGCTGAGCGCAATGGCGTCAAGCCAAGGCGGGAGGATGGCGGACGGCCACATGTGGAGCGTCGAGGGGGGGCGCTTGCCCACCGATCTGGGACCATGGCAGCATCACCGCGGCGTCGATGTGGGCATCGACGCTCCGGAAGAACCGAAGTGGTGCACGCTCAGCCTTGGCTTGACGCCATTTGGCTGAGCGCCCGCTACTTCGGCTCCTTCTGCTCCAGCGCCGCCTGCGCCTGGAGCGCCGCCTTGCTGCCCGGCCAGGCCTTGAGGAAGGCGGCCAGCTTGGCGTTGCGGCCCTTGGCCTTGTCCAGCTCCAGCAGCGGCTCCAGCGCCTTGTCCGCCAGCTCCTCGTAGGCGGCGCCGGCCTTGTCGCCGGTGGGGAAGCCCTGCCAGTCGTCGCGCAGCTTGCGCAGCTTGCCGGCCAGGCCCGAGCCGCCGGCGGCCTGGGCCGCCTCCAGCTCCTTGGCGCCGAAGGTGTCGGCGTTGGCGCGCGCCTCGTCGGCGCAGGGGAAGCCGGCGGTGCGTTCGGCGAGCTGGCGCCAGCGCTCCTTGCTGCCGGCGCCGAGCTTGGCCATCTCGGCGCGCAGCTGGGCGTCGAGCGCCGGGACCAGGGCCTCGAAACGGGTGCGGGCGGTGCTGGCGGAACCCTGGGCGACCGGGAACTCGCTCGCCACCCGCCGGTACAGCACCGCCGCCTCATAGGCCTTCTTGGCCTCCAGGGCCTGGCCCTGGGCGAGCAACGCGGCGGCCTCGTCGACCAGCGGCTTGTCGCAGAACGTCAGCGCCTTCTCGAACCACTCCGCCGAGGGGTTGGCGTGCCCCAGGCCGGGCTGCTCGAAGTACTGCACCTGCTTGACGCCCAGGCCCTTGTAGGCCTCCAGCACGCCCAGGGTGCCGGGACGGTTGAAGTCGTCGCTGCCGGTCACCAGGGCGTAGCGGCCGGCCAGTGCCCGCGCCGCCAGCGCCTTGTCGGGCGGCAGGGTCGGGTTGTTGCATCCCACCAGGTAGATGCCGCCGCTGAACAGCTCGGGCCAGGCGGGGGCGATCATCGACGAGCAGCGCCCGCCGCCGCTGTTGCCGCAGGCATAGACCCGGCGGGCGTCGATGCGGTAGCGCCGGGGCATGTTCCAGGCGGCGTCGAGGGCGAGGCCGAAGCGCACCGCCACGCTGCGCTCGTTGGGCACATCGGTGGCGCCGATCCAGATCAGGCGGTGCCTGGCCATCAGCTCGGCGTACTGGCGGGCGTTGCCGCCCTTGCCGGAGTTGGTGTAGACGATCAGGCCATAGGCCACGCTGCCGTCATAGGCCGGCGGCACGTGGACCTCGAACTCCTCCTTGCCGATCTCGTAGAGGTCGCGCGCCTCGGGCTTGTTCCAGCTGTAGCGCTTGGCCAGCACCTCGTGCGCGCTGGAGGGGCAGCGCTCCTCGAAGGTGAGGGTGAAGAAGCCGGTCTTGGCCGGCTCGGCGGCGGCGGCGACGACGGTGAGGGCCAGCAGGAGCAGTGCGCGCATGGCGCGGGAGTCTGCAACGACGACGGCAGGAGCAAGCCGGCGACGGATCAGCGGTCCTCAACCCGGTGCAGCTCCAGTTCGTGCCAGCGCGCCACCGGCAGGCGCAGGACGCCGTCGGCCTGGGGCTCCAGGCGCACCCAGCCGCCATCGTTGAAAGCGCGCAGCAGCTCGGCCCCGGCGCGGGGACGGGTCAGGCGCAGCCACCAGGTGCCGCCGCGCGCCAGGCCGCGCAGGGTGACGGCCGGCAGCTCGCTCTCGGCCTGGCGCGCATCCAGGCCGGTGCGGCTGACCACCAGGCGCGCGCTCTGGGCCAGCGGACGGTCGTCCTCGGCCACCGCCAGCACGGTGGCGTACATGCCGGCATCGCCGGCCAGGGCGAGGTGGCGCAGCAGGGCCGGGGCGGCGCCGTCGAGCAGGCCGCTGAAGCCTTCCGCCTGCGCCGCCGCCACGGTGAGCTGCTGGCGGGCCACATCCTTGGCGATCTCGCCGGTGTCCGCGAGCAGGGGATTGGCGCTGGTCGGCGCCAGCCAGGCGGCGGTGGCCGGGGCGGTGGCCGGGGCGGCGCCCGGGCCGTAGGCGCGGCGCACCTCGTGCACGTCCTGCCAGCCCTCGCCGACCTCGACCCTGGGCTTCACCAGGGCGTGGTAGTCGCCGGCCACGCAGGGCTCGGCCACCGGCACGGTGATCGGCTCGCGGCTGCGCGCCACCATGCCGCGGCGGAACATCAATCCGGTGGTGCGCAGGTGGTCGATCATCATGCCATCGCTGATCATCTCGCCGATGTTGAGCCTGGCGGTGGTGATGCGCCGCTCGTTGAGCGACCAGCCATCGGGCCCCACCACCGCGGCGTTGTTCTGCCAGTCGCCGTGCAGCCAGGCGAACCACACCGGGGCGCTCCAGCCGTGCAGCGAGCCGTAGGCCGCCACCGCCACCGCCATGGTGGTGCGCCGCGGGGTCTGCAGCGCCAGCTCCTCGGCCTTGCCCCACTCGCTCATGTTCAGTTCGCCGATCACGAACGGCTTGCCGGCCAGGGCGTTGCGTCCCACCTCACGGATGAAGTCGTGGCGTTTGCCGGCGACGAAGGGGTCGGCGTAGCAGTGGTTCTCGGTATAGCCGGCGACCTCGGCGGAGAGGCCGGTGTTGTTGTCGCTGGTCCACAGGTTCGACAGCGCGATCGGCGCGCGCGTACCGCACTGGCGCAGGCAGGCCTCGATGCGGCGGAAGTAGTCGTGGTCGAGCCGGCGCAGGAAGGCGGCGCGCGCCGCCACCGCCGCCTGGCCGCCCGGCTGGTAGAGGTCGCCCGGCTCGATCCCGGCGGCGCGGGCGTGCTCGGCCCAGCGCGCCTCCAGGCGCCGCTGCCAATAGGCCGGGAAGCGGTTGCCGCAGATGATGGCGTACTCGAACGAGTGCTCGTTGACCACCTCCCAGGTGATCACCTGGGGGTCCTGGGCATAGCTCAGGCCGCTGAAGGGGTTGACGTGCCCGAGCAGCCTGCCGGCGAACTCCTCGTTGATGCGCGCGGCGCGTTCGTCGATGCAGGCGAGCGCCTTGTAGAGGTCGATGTTCTTCTGCCAGCCCATCTTCTCGAGCTCGACCAGTGCCGCCTTCCAGGCCTCCTGGTCGTCGGCGGTGGAGTCGAGGATGGCCGCGTCCCCGGGCAGGTAGTGGCGCGACGAGCCGATGCTGAGCTGCAGGTAGACGCCCTGCTTCCGCAGCGCGGCGTTGAGGTAGTCGTAGCGGTCGAGGGCCTGGGGGTCGAACTCGCGGGTGGTGCCCTGGTTGGCGGTCAGGGCGCCGCTCACCATGCCCGGGTTCCAGTCCTTGCTGGCGCGCAGGATGTGGTGCGGCCGCACCAGGTTGACGTTGCGCGCGGCGAGGTTGGCGGCCACCGCATCGGCCTGGGCATGGGTGGGATAGAACGAGCACAGGTTGACGCCCCAGAAGCGCACCGGCCGGCCGGCGGGGTCGGTGAACTGGTCGCCACGCACGCCCAGCGGCACGATCGGCGCGACCGCGAGCGGCTGCACCGCCGGCAGGCGCGCCGACGCCGGTACGGTGGCGGGCGGTGGCGGGACCGCCTGGGCGCGCTCCGGCGGCGGGGTGCCGTCGCAGGCGGCGAGGGCGAGCAGGAGGGCGGCGGCGGTCAGGGCGCGGGGATGGGGCATGGGCATCACTTGTTGTCGACGAAGGTGGTGAACCAGTTGCGCAGCTTGTTGTCGGCCGCCGGCATGCCGAGCGGATCGGTGATCAGCGGCGAAGCGGCTCCACCGGCATCCTGGACAAGGGCCACCCGGCCGGCGAGGTAGGCGGTGTTCAGGCCGCCGCGGTGGTAGGGCCGGCGGGGCTGGTTGCAGGCATAGGGATTGTCGGCGATCAGCCCGCGCGCGCCGTCGCGGGCAGCCAGAAAGGGGCCGTAGGTGACGTTGCTGATGGCGTGCAGGTAGTCGCCGTACCAGCCCCAGCCGAGCGGGGCCTCGATGCTGCCCTGGATGAGGTACTGGGAGTTCGCCGCCCCCGGCAGGATGGCGGTGCGCGGCGCCGCCGGGCAGCGGAAGCTGCGCGCATCCTCGAGCAGCCCGGCCTCCAGCAGCTTGCCGGTGCTGTTCCAGCGCCCGGCCTTGCGCAGCATGAACATGTCCGAACCGGCGTCCTCGACCCAGGTGGAACCTTCGTTCTCGCAGGTGTAGCCGACCGTGGCCAGACCGATCTGGCCGAGCCCGGCGGCGCACACCGTGCGCTGCGCCGCCGCCTTGACCGCACCCACCGCCGGCAGCAGCAGCCCGGCGAGGATGGCCACGATCGCCATCACCACCAGCAGTTCGATCAGCGAGAATGCGCGCCTGGGATCCATGCTGATGGACAGGCTACCACACCCTCCCCTGACCTTCGAGAACGATTCCGTTCACCACCCCCGGACGGATCGTACCCTCCTTGCCGTGACCGCCGCCCCAACAGTGTCCGAACTGCGCCTGGACCCCCGGTCGCTGTCGTGCTGGCTGGCGCTCGGCCAGGCCGTGCGGCAGCCGGGCCAGGCGCTGCGCTGGACCGCCGCCAGCGAGCCGGTGCGCCTCGACCAGGAGGACGCCGAGCAGCACCACCGCATCCACCTGCTGCTGGCGGTGCAGGGCACGGTGCGCATCGAGGGCCGCATGGTGGCCGAGCTGCGCGCCGGCGACGCGCTGGTGATGGGGCCAGGGACCTGGCACCGCCACCTGCCGCTGGATCCAGGCGCGCTGTGCTTCGAGCAGGGCTGGCTGGGCGGCGCCAGCGTGCTGACCTTCAGCCATGCCGGCGGCTGCATCACCTCGTCGGTGCCCAGCCAGCCCAGCAGCGCCCTGCTCGAGGCCCTGGCGCAGGCGGTCGACCCGCCGGCCCGCCATGCCGCCCTGCTGGCGCTGATCGAGCAGGACCAGCGCCAGGACGTCGCCCCCTTGGCGCCGCCCGATCCCCGCCTGCTGGCGATGGAGATGGCGCTGTGGCGTCACCTCCACCACGCGGAGGTGGTCGAACGCATGATCGCCGCCAGCGGCCTGCAGCGCACCCGCGCCTACCGCCTGGCCCAGCGCCATTGGGGCAACGGCATCGCCTTCGCGGTGCGGCGCGCCCGCCTGCAGCTGGCCGACACCCTGCTCGCCCTCGACCTGCCGGTGGCCGAGGTGGCGCGGCGCTGCGGCTTCCCCTCGCGACGCACCTTCACCCGCGCCTACCGCGAGTTCCACGGCCGCCCGCCCTCGGCGGCGGAGCTCGGGGCCGACGCGGCGGATTGACCTTCCAGCGGGCCCCGGCCGCCGGGTTTTGCCGGTCGCTTTCCGCCGTCTCGGACCGACCATGCCGCCATGGTCGATGCTCCCATCCCTACCACCACCTTCGCCGCTCTCGGACTTCCTGAAGCGCTCGCCACCGCCCTCGCCGGGCGCGGCATCAGCGTGCCCACCCCGGTCCAGGCCAAGGTCATCCCGCTGGCGCTGGGCGCCGGCGACATCCTCGCCCAGGCGCGCACCGGCTCGGGCAAGACCCTGGCCTTCCTGCTGCCGCTGGCGGCACGCATCGCCGCCGGCGAGATCCACCGCGCCTGGGTGGTGACCCCGACCCGCGAGCTGGCGCAGCAGGTGGCGCGCGAGGCCGAGGTGGTGCTGGGGGCGCAGCGCACCGCCCTGCTGGTGGGCGGCGCGCCGCCCTGGCCGCAGGTGCAGGACCTGCGCCGCGACCTGCCCCTGGTGGTGGGCACCCCCGGGCGCATGGTCGACCACCTCGGCCGCGGCGCGCTCAAGCCCGACGCCGAGATCGTGGTGCTGGACGAGGCCGACCAGATGCTCGACCTCGGCTTCGCCGACGAGCTCGAGACCCTGGTGCGCGACCTGGGCGAAAGCTGCGCCCGCTGGCTGTTCAGCGCCACCTTCCCGCCGCCGGTGCACGCCGCGGTCGGACGCTGGCTGGACGACCCGCGCCTGGTCAAGCTCGACGGCGGCGCGCCCTCGACGCACGTGCGCCAGCGCTACGTGGTGGCGCCGCGCAACGGCGAACTGGCCGCGCTCGGGCGCCTGCTGCACGCCCTCGAGCCGGCGCGCGCGATGGTGTTCGTGCGCACCCGCGACGAGGTCGAGGGCGCGGTGCGCGCCATCGCCGCCGAGGGGCTCGAGGCCGCCGGCATCAGCGGCGAGCTGACCCAGGAGGCGCGCGACCGCGTGCTCGGGCGCTTCCGCGAGGGCAAGCTGGCGGTGCTGGTGGGCACCGACGTGGCCGCCCGCGGCATCGACGTGCCGGGGGTGACGCACGTGTTCAACCTCGGCCTGCCCACCGGCGCCGAGAGCTACGCCCACCGCATCGGGCGCACCGCCCGCGCCGGCGCCGACGGCGAGGCCTGGACGGTGGTGCCGGCGATGCTGCGCAGCAAGTTCCTGCGCATGGCCTCGGCCGGCGGCTCCCGCCCGGAGGAGGCCCCGCTGCCCACCGGCGCCTCGATCGTGGCCGCGCGCCGCGAACGCCTGGCGGGCCGGGTCAAGGAGTCGCTGGGCGAGAAGCTGGCGCTGCCGCCGGCCTTCGCCGAACTGGTCAAGGAGCACGGCGCCGAGGCGGTGCTGGCGGCGATGGTGCACCGCCTGGTGCCCGACGCCCCGCCCGAACGCGCACCCGAACCGGTGCGCCCGCGCGGCGCCGCCGGCGGGGCGATGGTGGGGGTGTTCCTCGGCATCGGCACCGCCGACCAGGTCAACCCCGGCAACGTGGTGGCGATGCTGTGCCACCAGTGCGGGCTGTCGAACGCCCAGCTGGGCAAGATCCGCCTGTGGGAGCGCCACACCGTGGTGGAAGTGCCGCCCGAGGTGCTGCGCCAAGTGCTCAGCCGGCCGCTGCACCACCGCGGCCGCCCGATCCAGGCGCGCGAGGACCGCCGCGGCTACGCCGGCGGCAGCAGCAGCGGCGGCGGCAGCCGGCGCTACGCGCCGCCGACCGACCGCCGCCGGACCTGATCTGGCGCACCCCGCGGGATTCGAACCCACGACCGATCGCTTAGAAGGCGATTGCTCTATCCAGCTGAGCTAGGGGTGCATCAAGGGGTTATGACTTCCCCTGGGAACACGGTGGAACACCAGGGATCACCAAGCGAGAAAGAACGGCCAGCTGCCGGGCATCGTTGGTTCGTGCGTAGGTGTTCAAGAGCAGGGTAGGCGTGCGGTGCCCGGTGATGCTGGCCGCCGTGCGTGGATCGCCGTTGGAGGCGTCGAGCAGGTGGGTTATGGCGTAGCGGCGCAGGTCCAGCACGCCGGCCTTGGTCCCCTCCAGCGGCAGGCCGTCCTTGTCCTTCCCTGGGCTGGGCCCGCGCAAGCTGTGGATGATCCAGCCGGCGGCCTCGGCCCCGCTGCGCCAGGGGCGCCCCAGGTGGCCCACGATCAGAGGGTCATCGGTGTTCCCGGTGTTCCCAGGAAGGGCCCGCACCCGATCCAGGGTGGCCGGGGCCAGCGGGTGGCGGTGGATGTCGCCCGACTTGACAGGCAGGGTGATGGTGCCCGCCGCCAGGTCCACGTCCCGCCAGCGCAGGGCGATGCAGGATTGCGCCCGGTGGCCGTAGCAGGCGATCAGGTGGACCAGCAACCCATCGGCCGGGTGCCAGCGGTCGGCCGCCTCGATCAGCTCGACGACCTGAGCCTCGGTCAGCAGCCGCGTGGGCTGCCGCGGCCGGGGCGGCACCTTCACGGCGGCGATCACCCGCCGGTCGATGGGCTGGGCCAGCACCTCGTCGGCGAAGCGCAGCAGGGAGCGCAGGCATCGAGCGTGGTACATGGGCATCCCCTGCACCTCGGCGGTCGTCACATCAACCGGCCGCTTCCAGCCCTTAGCCGCCCCCAGCGCAGTCAGGGTATCCTTCACATGCCGCAGGTGGCTCGGCGTGCTGCTCTGGTGGGCGGCGCAGTACCGTAGCACGGCCTCGTCCCAGCCAACCACCGCCCCGTGGACCATCTTCTGTTTGGCCGCCAGCTGGGGCTCCAGCTCACGCAGGAAGGCCGCCGCGTCGAGCTGGTTGTCGTAGCGCGGCGAGGTGTGGAGCTTGGAGCCGCGGCCCCCCTCACGCCAGCGCACCCGGTAGGTGGCGGTGCGCCCGCGGCCCTCCTTGATGATCGCGGCCATGGCCTACTCGTAGAGGACGCCGACCACCGGCCAGCAATGGCGGATGTCGCGGAGGTGAACCACCAGCGAGTGCTTGCCGCCGTCAGGGCTGGCGAGAACCACATGGTCTCCGTCAGGCTGCGGGCACCACCGCTTGATCAGCACCTCATCGCTGCCGGCCATCACCACCACCGCCAGGTTGTTGGGGTTGGTCTTACGCTTGAGGTTGATGATCGCCCTCTGCCCGTCGTAGATCACGGGGTAGGCCGAGCCGCCGCGGACCTCGATCAGGGCCAGGTGTGGGCTGAGCGTCACCCGATCCGCCTGCTCGTAGAGGGTGCCACGCTGCCCCTCATCAGCGGCGCCAGCGGAGCCGAGGACGGGGACTTCACGGGGCTTGTCGAGGGTGATTTCTGGCGCGGCGGGCGCTGATGCTGGCGCCCACTTCGGCGCCTCTCCCATCCCGGTCGCCAGCCAGGCGGCGTCCACGCCCAAAGCTGCGGCAAGACTTGCGATGGATCGTGATCCGCTGGAAACACCGCGCATTATGTTGCTAATTGCGCTGTGGCTTAGGTCGGCGCGGCGGCACAGCTCGGCCTGAGAGAGGCCACTGGCCCTCACGGCAAGCTCAAGGCGTTCCTTCAGATCGGGCGGCATAGGTCCATTATCGTCAATTAGCGTCCAACATCAAATAGATGTTTGTTGACATCCTTGGATGCGTCTATAAACATCCAAGTCATGCAGACGCCCACCCCTTCCTGGCTGCGCATCGCCGCCGCCTCCGCCCTGTCGGGAATCCCCCGCCGGACCCTGCGCCGCTGGATCGTGGACGGCCGGATCCCTGGCACCCACCTCCTGCGGACCGGCCGGTTTGAGTGCCGGGTGAGCCGCACCTGGGCCACCGCGCAGGTGGCGCCATGAGGATCCCCTTCTCCGACGCCTTCGACCTGGCCGACGACATCGCTCTGGCCCGCCGCGTGGAGCGCCGCCTGGCGCCCGGCGAGCAGCGCACCGCCGACCGCGTCGAGCGCGGCGACGATGCCATGAACGCCGCCGCCGACCTGGCGGCGCAGGAAGGATGACCCCATGACCCTGCCCCTCAACGCCAGCAGCAACGAAATGATCGCCTGGATCCAGTGGTATCTGGAGGACGGGCGCACCAAGGGAGGCGCCGGCCTGGCGCGGTCCAGGGCGTGGAGCCTCTACGGTTGGATGGGCGAGGTTGCCGACTTCCTGCTGGAAGGGATGGGCTGCGCCCTTCGCCCCTGCT
>JAKLKR010000129.1:0-2717 GCA_023150565.1 Planctomycetota bacterium | reverse complement strand
GATGACCACCTTCCCCGACCGGGGGGATTATCCCGGCGTGCGGCCCCGCTCAGAGGGACGGGCGGCCCCCCACCGACAAACGGGGGGCAACTTCAACCGCGAAGGAATGCCGATGACCCCCGATGACCTTCACCTTCTGAACGATTGGGAGCGCGATGAACGCTCCAAGGAAGCCACACCATGAGCGTTTTCACCAAAGCCACCAAGGCCAAGGCGCGCCTGCGCCTGGCCATCGTCGCCCCCACCGGCGGCGGCAAGACCTACACCGCCCTCGCCCTGGCCCAGGGCCGCAAGACCGCGGTGATCGACACCGAGAACGGCAGCGCCGAGAAGTACGCCGACCTGTTCAACTTCGACGTGCTGCGCCTGGCCGACTGCCGGCCGAACAGCTACATCGGCGCCATCGCAGCGGCCGAAGCCGAGGGGTACGAGGTCATCATCATCGACAGCATGACGCACGCCTGGAAGGCGGCGCAGGACATGGTCGATGTCGAGGTGTCCCGGTCCAAGGCCGGCAACAGCTTCCAGGCGTGGGGCAAGGTGACGCCCCTCTGGAACAGCCTCATCCACGCCATCGTCAGCTCCAAGTGCCACGTCATCGCCACGATGCGCAGCAAGACCGAGTGGGTCATCGAGAAGGACGACCGCGGCAAGAACGTGCCGCGGAAGATCGGCACCAAGGCCGAGAACCGCGACGGCATCGAATACGAGTTCGACGTGGTGCTGGAAATGGACCAGGACCACACCGCGTGGGCCGGCAAAACCCGGTGCCCCGCCCTGGACGGCATCACCTGGAAGAAGCCCGGCCGCGACGACCTGGGCGCCCAGCTGTTCGCCTGGCTGGAGGACGGCGCCACCGCGCCCGCCGCCCCGGCTCCTGCACCGGCGCCCGCCGCGCCCGCGCCCGCGCCCGCCGCCGCCCCGGCACCCAAGCCGGTCGCCTGGACCGCCGAGCAGACCGCCGAGTGGAAGGCCGGCTCGCAGAAGATGAACGCCTACGGCGACCAGGCCAAGGCGGAGCTGGCTGCCATCAAGCGGGATTGCGCCGGCAAGCCGCCCGCCGACTGCATCGACGCCCTCGCCGCCGCGTGCCGCCGCTGGGACGACATCGCGGACCAGGCGAAGCAGCAGACGGCAGGTGCCGCGTGATCACCGTGGAGCCCGGCACCGTCATGGACATGCCCACCGCTGTCACCGTCCCGAACACCCTGGGGCCCCACCTCGTCGCGCTGAGCGCCGAGGCGGTGGCCCAGGTGGCGGAGCTGGAGCGCCTGGCCCTAGCCATCCCCGCCCTCGTCACCGAGGCCGACATGCGCGCTGCGGACGACCTGATCGCCCGCGCCAACAAGCTGGCCAAGGGCATCGAGGCCGGGCGCAAGGCGCTCAAGGCCCCCATCGCGGACATGGTCGCCAAGCTCGACATGGCCGCCGCCGACGCGCTGCTGCCGCTGGCGACCATCAAGACCGACCTGGGCGCCCGCGTCCTGGCCTGGACCACCGCTGAGAACGCCCGGCGCGAAGCCGAGCGGAAGCGGATCGAGGCGGAGCGCGCCGCCGCCGCCGAAGCGGAGCGCGCCGCCGCGGCCGAAGCCGCCCGCCTGGCCGCCGAGAAGGCTGCCGCCGCCACCACCGCGGACCCCGATCAGGTGCCCGAGCCCTGGGAACAGGCGCCGGCGCCCGCCGAGGTCGTCCATGTGCCTGCCGTCCTGCCGCCCAGCTACGAGCAGCAGATGGCCATGGCGCCCATCAAGAGCAAGTCCGTCGTCCAGCGCACCAACCGCACGCTGGTCATCGACGACGTGACCCTCATCCCCCGCGAAGTCGCCGGCGCCCCCCTGTGGGTCCTCGACACCGCCGCCGTCACCCGGCTGCTCAAGGCCAACGTCGCCGTGCCCGGCTGCCACCTCTCGTCCACCCCCACCGTCAGCGCGAAAGGCTGATTCCATGGAAGAAACCACCACCCCCCCGAACGCCGGCGCCGAGAAGCCGGCCCGTCGCCGCAACGTGCTGCGGGTCGAGGTCTCCGACGAGACCCTGGCCCTCGCCCTGCTGCGCCGGGAGAACCCGGTCCACATGGCCGAGGCGTTCATCAACCACAAGACCAACGAGGCGATGGCGACCTACGCCGCCATCCCCCCGGCGGCGCCGTGAGCCCGAGAAACGCCCGCCGCCTCGCCGCCCGGCTCAAGCTGGGCGACCGGGCGGCGATCCGCGCCGCCATCGCGCTCGACCGCGTCCGCAAGAACCTCCGCCGAAAGGGCGTCCTCCCATGAGCCTCAACTGGAACCGCGTCACCCTGGCCGGCAACCTCACCCGCGACCCCGAGCTGCGCACGGTCGGCACCGACAGGGTGACGGTCAGTTTCAGCCTGGCCGTCAACCGCCGCTACAAGGGGACTGACGGCGAGGTGAAGGAAGAAGTCACCTTCGTCGACATCGACGCCTGGGGACGCACCGCCGAGCTGGTCAGCCAGTACCTCACCAAGGGCTCGCCCGCCTTCATCGAAGGCCGGTTGAAGCTCGACCAGTGGGAAGCCCAGGACGGCACCAAGCGCAGCAAGCTCAAGGTGGTGGCCGACACCGTCCAATTCCTCCAGTCGAAGGCCGAGCGCGAACAGCAGGACGGCCAGGGGGCGCCCGCCGCGGCATCCCCGCCGCCGTCCCCCCGCCGTCCCTCCACCCCCCGCCCCCCCGCCGGACCCCCCGCCGGCGACGACG
>JAKLKR010000128.1 GCA_023150565.1 Planctomycetota bacterium | reverse complement strand
GCCCCCGTTTCCGCCCTCATGTCGAGGGGGCGCCGCCGTGCCCTCGACCGCGCAGCGCCGGGGCGAAGCCGGCGCTGCGCGCCACCGAACGCAGGCGCACCGCCTCGCCGGCGCGGTAGGCGGCGCGCAGGGCGCGCGGCGGCCGGCCGCAGGCGGCGCGCACGCAGCGCGAGAAGTGCGCCGCGCTGACGAAGCCGGTGCGCGCCGCCACCTCCTCGACCGCCAGATCGGTGTCGGTGAGCAGGCCCACCGCGCGATCCAGGCGCAGGCCGCGCAGCAGGTCGGACACCGGCATGCCGCAGTGGCGGGACACCGTGCGCGCGAGCTGGCTGCGCGACAGTCCGAGCTCGCGCGCCAGCGCCGCCACCGGCACCGCGTCGGCACGATCGCGCCAGCGCCGGCGCAGGCAGGCGAACAGGCGCTCGACCAGGGGATCGGGCGGCGCCCGCCCCTCGTCGCCCAGGCCGGCGGCGTCGGCCAGCAGCACCGCCAGCAGCTGGCCTGCGGCGCCGCAGGCCAGCGCCCGCCAGCCGGGCGGCCGCTGCAGGTGCAGCCAGCCGAGGTGGCGGAACAGCGGGCGCACGATGTCGGCGTCGGGCAGGCGGCGCACCAGCGGGCCGCGGCGGGCCAGACGGCGATAGCCCACGGGGTCGAGGCGCAGATGGGCGAAGGCGTGGCGGGTGCCGGGCTGTTCGTAGCGCCAGCGTTCCAGCCGGCCGGGAGGCGCCACCGCCGCCATGCCCGCCCCTACCACCAGCTCGCGGCCGTCGACCTCCCAGCGCGCCTCGCCCGCGATCACCCACAGCACCTCGCAGTCGTCGAGCACGCGCGGACCGATGCTCGAACCCGGGGGGAACGCGGCCACCCCCTGGGCGGCGACCTCCAGCACACGCATGGTCTCGTCCATACTCCGCTCCGCCGCTCCGGGTCGATGCGACCGGCGGTCAAGCGCCGGACCGGGGGCAAGGTATGTTGAAGACGGAGAGCGGCCATGGCCACCCTGCGCACCACCCATCTGAGCGACCGCGGCCTGCTGGCGATCGAACACGGCGGCCAGCGCCTGGAACTGGCGCTGCAGGGCGCCGCCTCGCCCCCCGGCGGCATCGACGCCGGCACCGCCTGGGACCTGGAGGGCGAGGAGCCGGTGGCGGGCGGCCGCCGGCTGCGCCTGCGCGCGCGGCGCACCTGCTGGGACGGCAGATGGCTGCTGGTCGACCTGCTCGACGACGCGGTGCTGGTGCGGCTGCTCGTCCGGGGACACGGCACCGTCGACCGCCTGGCCCTGCTCGCCGGCTACGACCACGGCCTGGTCCCCGATGCGCGCTGCACCATGAACAGGCTGGCCTGGGCGCGGCGGCCCTGGCACCGCTGGTGGAGCGGTTCGCCGCTGGCGCACGCGCGGGTGTTCGGCGCCCAGCCCGAGGCCTTCGGCGAGCAGTCCACCCCGGCGTCGCTGCCGCGACGCATCACCTGCGCCACCACCTTCGGCCCCGAACGCTTCGACACCTTCTTCGCCCCTGCTCCCTATGTCTATGTGCTCGACCGCCGCTGGGCACTCGGCCTGGTGCACGAGGCGGGTCGGGCGCACTACCACCACTGGGACTACCAACTGGGCGACGGCTGGGGCCTGGAGCTGGACTACGACGGCCGCCAGAAGGTCGACGGCGAATGGACCTCGCCCGCGCTGCGCATCGCCCCCTGCGCCGGCGACCTCGACGGGGTCGGCGCGCACCTGACGTGGATGCGCGCCGGGGGCCATGTCCCGCCGCCGCCGCCCAGCCCCGACTGGGCCTTCCGGCCGATCTTCTGCGGCTGGGGCCAGCAGACGGCGTGGGCGCACCTGCGCGCCCAGGGCGCCCACCTGCCGGTTGCCTCGCCGGTGACCGCCGGCGCCGACGCCTTCGCCAGCGAGGACGCCTATGGCGAGATGCTGCGCCTGGTCGACGCCCACCGCCTGCCAGTCGGCACCCTCACCATCGACGCCGGCTGGAGCCGGTGCGCCACCATCCCGCGCGAGGACCCGGAGCGCTGGCGCGACCTGCGCGGGTTCATCGCCGCCCAGCACCGCGCCGGGCGCAAGGTGCTGCTGTGGCTGGGCACCTGGAACCCGGGCGGGCTGGACGAGGACCTCCGCATGGCGCACGCCCCCGGCGAGCGCGACGCCTGCGATCCCACCAACCCGGAGTTCCGCCGCCGCCTGGCAGCGGCGGTGGAGCGCTGCGTGGCGCCCGGCGGGCTCGACGCCGACGGCTTCAAGCTCGATTTCACCGGCGACCTGGTGCGCGGGGCGGGCTACCGCCCGGCCGCGCCCGGGCCCTGGGGCCTGGAGCTGCTGCACGACTACGTGGCGCTGATCCACGGTGCCATGCGCGCGGCCAAGGCCGACACCGTGCTCGAGACCCACTGCGCGCACCCCGCCTTCGCCCCCCTCACCGGGATGCTGCGCCTCAACGACATCTTCTCGGTGCGCGAGGACGTGCGCGGGATGATGCGCGGCCGCGCCGCCCTCGCCCGCCTGGTCAACCCCGGCTGGGCGATCGACGCCGACGCAGACCCCTTCGTCTCGCGCACGGCCTGGCGCGACTACATGCTCGACCAGCCGGACTTCGCGGTGCCCTCGCTGATGTCGCTGACCCATGTCTCCTTCCCCGGGCCGGACGGGACGCTGGAGGCGATCACCGCCGCCGACCTCGCCGAGCTGGGGGCGCGTTGGCGGCAGGCCCAGGCGCCCGGATGACCACGGGTAATTGTAAATACAACCGGTTGTTATATGGTTACTCCATGATCATCCGGGGCATCCTCGTCCTCCCGCTGATGCTCGGCGCGCTGGCCGCCGCCGAACCCGCGGTCAATCCCGCCACTGACGCCCAGCCCCGCAACACCTGGCTCGACCTGCACGAGGGCCAGAAGAAGGCGGCGCGGCGCGAGGCCCAGGTCGATCTGGTGCTGCTGGGCGACTCGATCACCGCGGGCTGGAACGCCAAGGACGAGCCGCTGTGGAACGAACGGCTCAAGCCGCTCCACGCCTGCACCCTGGCGATCGGCGGCGACCGCACCGAGAACCTGCTGTGGCGGCTGCGCGACGGCCTGGTCGACGGGCTCAGACCGCGTGCCGCGATGCTGATGATCGGCACCAACAACATCACCCGCGGCGACAGCGGCGAGCAGATCGCCGCCGGTATAACCGCCATCGTCGCCGAACTGCGCACCCGCCTGCCCGGCACCCGCATCCTGCTGCTGGGCATCTTCCCCTCCGGCGAGAAGGCCGGCAACGAGCGCCGCCTCAAGGCCGACGCCGCCAACACCATCATCGCCCGCCTGCACGACGGCAAGACGGTGTTCTACCGCGACATCGGCCCCCTGCTCACCACCGGCGACGGTTCCATCACCCGCGAGGTGATGTCGGACTTCCTGCATCCCACCGAGAAGGGCCGCCGCATCTGGTTCGACGCGGTCATGGGCCAGCTCGCTGAGCTGATGCTGCCATAAGCGGTCAGCCGCGCCGCCACCCGCCGGTGACGGCTGGGAAGGAGCGGCCCGGAGGCCGCGCTCCCGGGGCCCGCATCCGGCGGCGGACGGACTTCCCGGGGGCGCAGCCCTCCATCCCGCTCTTGGTCGCATCCAGGAACGCGCACGGGGACCGCCAGCGGCGGTCCCCGTGCTGTTTTCTCCTCAATGACGGATGATCACTCGGCCTTGGCGACCGCGATGCGGTGGCGCACCGGCTTGACCAGGGCGCGGGCGGCAGCGGCCTTCTCGTTGCGCACCGCCACCACCCGGTCGAGCACCTTCTGCATCGCCACCTTGGCCTCGGCGTCGGCGTCGATCAGCGGGCGCAGGCCCAGGCAGATGAGGTTCTTCACCAGCTGGGTCTCGATGTCCTGCTGGGCGGCGACCGCGCGCTGCAGCTCGTCGCTGGCCTTGTCGAAGGGGGTGACGGCGAACACCGCCATGAGGTTGACCCCGGCCTTGAGCTGGGCGCCGTCGACCACCGCCTTCTGCTCGCCCCAGGTGATGGTGGCCTTGGCCCAGGTGCACTCGGGCATGACCACGGTGAAGCGGTCGAGCTTCTCGAGGAAGTCGGTGTGGGCGGCGATGCTGCGGGTCGAGTTCGGCGCCTTGCCGTCGCCGGCGAGCACGAACGGCCAGCGCGCGCTGTCGAGCTCGACCGCGTTGGCCTCGGTCTTGGCCACGGTGTGGCCGGCGCTGGCGGTGGCGGTGCCGTCGGCCTTGAAGGTGATGCGGGCGATCTCGCCATCGCAGCCGAGGGCGGACAGGAACGCCGCCGCCATCAGCAGGTGGCCGTTGTCGGCCGGGTGCACGCCGTCGCCGCCGCCGACGTGGTAGCCGTCACCATAGGCGGCCTTGGCCTTGGCCATGGCGTCGAGCATGGGGTGGTGCACGTCGGCGCTGCGCACGCCCTGCGCGGTGGCGACCTCCTTGCCCAGGGCCCCGAGCTTCTCGAGGTTCTGGTTGTAGACCGCGGCGCCAGTGGCGTTCTTCCAGGTCACGGTGTCGACCACCCCGGGCGAGCCCACCACCAGCTCGCGGACCCCGGCCTTCTTCATCGCCTCGACGTACTTGGCGGTGGGCTCACGGTAGTTCTTGCCGATCTCGTCGGTGTAGGCGCGGTAGGTACCGTCGTTCATGCCGTAGCAGGTGGTGGCCACGGTGGGCTTGAACCACTCCACCGACTTCTGCCAGCGGTTGAGCCAGCCGCTGGCGCGCTCGCCACCCCAGCCGAACTGCGCCACGTCGAGGTCGGCCACCCCCGAGGAGGCGAGCAGGTAGACCTCGATGAAGCGCGAGTAGAGCTTCTGCTCGGTGATCGAGTCGCCGATCACCGCCACATGGTCGCCGGCCTTGAGCGCCGGGCCGGTGGGGGCTGGTTCGGCGGCCTGGGTGCAGGCGCCGGCCATCAGCAGGAGGGCGGGGATTACGGAGTGGAGACGGAGCATGGGCGGGATCCTGTCGGTGAAGGGCCCTGGTCTTAGCTGAGACCATGCGGACGGGTAGAGGGATCTCTTACGTCGCAGGGCGGGAAGCGTTGCCGGCGTTCACGGTGCCGCCGGCTGGGTCGGCACCGGCCAGTCGTCGCTGCGGAAGGGCGAGGCGGGCAGCCCTTCGCGGTTGTAGAGGTTGGCGCCGGCGGGGTTGATCTCGTAGGCGTAGCGCACCGCAACCGGCACCGCCACCTCGGGCGCCGACACCACCACCGCCGCACCATCGATGCGCGCCTGCGCCCACACGAACCTGCGGTCGGCGCCGGCGATGGCGAAGCGCCTGAGCTCGCCGTCGCGGGCCACCAGGCCGCCGCCCACGTGGTCGAAGGTCAGGCGGATGGCCGGACCCTCGATGCTCATGGCCTTGAAGCGCGGGCCGCTGTGCACCACCTGCTCGCCGTAGGCGACGGAGCGCGCCGCCAGCGCCAGGCGCGCGCCCACCGTCCACTTGTCCTTGGGGTGGATGTCGCGCGCATCGCCGACGTCGATCGCCAGCGCGGTGCCGGTGGCGCGCAGGGCCAGGGTCGCCTCCTGGGCCTCGCGCAGCACCGCCCAGTCGTCGGGCCTGGGCTGCTCCTTGGGCTGCTGGAAGTTGGCCAGCTGCACCCACAGGAAGGGGAGGTCGCCCTGGCCCCAGCGCGCGCGCCAGTCGCGGATCATGGCCGGGAAGCGTTCGCGGTAGGCCCAGGCCCGGCCGGCGTTGGATTCGCCCTGGTACCAGATCGCGCCCTTGACCGGGAAGCCCGTCAGCGGGCTGATCATGGCGTTGAACAGCACGCTGGCGGTATTGGGGTTGGCGCTGAGCGGCTCGATCATGCGCACGCAGAACGAGAAGCGCCAGCTGCCGGCCAGGCTGACCGCCTCGGCGGCGGGGGCGCCGAGCGGGCGCAGGAACATCGCCGCGGGATCGCCGTTGGCGCGCAACCCGCCCTCGCCCACCAGGTTGGCCACCCGCACCGCGATCAGGGCCCGGCCCGGCTTCACCAGCGCACCCGGCACGGTGTACGAGCGCTGCACATTCCACGCCGCGGCGTCGAAGGGCTGCACGGCGCCGGTGGCGCCGACCTTGACCCCGTCGAAGAACGTGGTCTCGATCTCGTCGGCTGCCCCCGGGCTGAGTTCGAGGTCCCTGCCCGCCCAGGCGGCGGGGATCTCGACCGCCTTGCGGTACCAGGCCTCGCCCTTGACCCCGCGGTGGCCCTGGGAATCCCAGTCGCCGGGCGTCTTCTGCTCGGCCCAGGCGCTGTCGTCGAGCCCGGGCGCGGCCATCGCGCGCTGGTGGGCCTCGTCCTTCTCGAGGGCGATCAGGCGGGCCTTGCCGGCATCCCATTCCACCTGCATCTCGGCGTTGCGCCTGGCCAGGTTGTCGAAGTTCAGCACCAGGTCGTCGAGCCCGGTGATGTCGGCCTGGCCGTCCGCCAGCCGCGCCACCACCTCGCGGCTGGTCCAGGCCTCGACCCGGGTGCCGCCCCACGAGGCGTTGAGCAGCCCGATCGGCACCCCGAGGTGGCGCTGGAGGTCGCGGCCGAAGTAGTAGCCGACCGCGGTCCACCCGCCCACCGTCTCGGGAGAGGCCACCGTCCAGGTCCCGGCCAGGTCGGCGCGCGGCGCCGGCGCGGTGGCCTTGTCGACCTTCAGCTGGCGCAGGGCGGGCAGGGCGCTGGCGGCGATGTCCGCCTGCGCCCGCTCGCCACAGGCCTTGACGCTCCATTCCATGTTCGACTGGCCGGAGCAGATCCACACGTCGCCCACCAGCACGTCGGTGATGGTGCGGTTTTCCGGCCCGCTGATGGCGATGGTGTGGGGACCGCCGGCGGGCAGGGCCGGCAGCGCGGCCTGCCAGCGGCCGTCGGCGCCCGCCACCGCGCTGGCGCGGTTGCCGGCCATCGCCACCGCCACCGCGGTGCCGGGCGCGGCCCAGCCCCACAGCGGGATCGGCCGGTCGCGCTGCACCACCATGTGGTCGGCGAACACGGTGGCCAGCAGCGGACGCGCCGGTTCGGCGGCGGCCGCGGGCAGGGCCAGGGCGAGCAGGGCGAGGGCGGGGACGAGGTGGTTCATGGGCTGGTTCCGGGAAAGATGATTCAGGGGCGCCACACCAGGCGCAGGCCGGGATCGCCGCCCTGGCTGGGCTTGCTGCTGTCGGGCAGGCCCGGCGACCAGCGCAGCACGTTGGCGCCGCCGGCATCGACCAGGCCGCTGATGTCCAGACGGGTCATCCACGGCGGGGTCTCGACCACCCGCCCGTTGAGCACGATGGTGCCGAGGTGGCGGTCGCGTTCGAGGAACAGCCGGCCGGCCGGGCGGTCGGCGGGCAGGGTGAACGCGGTCTGCTGATAGACGAAACTGCCCTTGCCGTCGGCCGGCAGCGGAGCCAGGCGGTTGAACTCGGTGGCGCCCTGCCAGCCGGCGAGCGGCAGGCTGCGCAGCGGCGCCGGCTCGCCCTGGAGGTAGAACAGGCCGGTGACGCCGTTGGGGCGGCCCTGGCGCTTCTTGGCGTCCCGCTTGGTGCCGTCGACCTCGAGCGCGAGGTCGATCACCCCGTCCGCCGCCTGGGCGGTGAGGTCGAGGCTGAACCCCGGGCGCGCCTGCGGCATCAGCGGCTGCCTGAGCGCCGCCGGCTGGCCGTCGATCCACAGCCGGGCCTGGGGCATGAGGCCGAAGAACCAGTCCTCGGCATCGAACACCAGGGTCACGGTGCGGCCCTTCCAGGCCTCCGGCACCGCCACCCGGGTGCGGAAGCGTCCGACCGCATCCTCGGGCAGGCCGAGGGTGCCGAAGGCGCCCAGGCGCACCGGCTTCCAGGCCGCGTCGTCGGCCGCGGGCGCGGCCCAGGCCGGCACCGGCGCGGCATCGGCCACCGGCGCGGTGTCGGGCGCCAGGCGCCAGCCGTCGGCGAGCGGGCGCAGGTCCTCGGGCAGCGCCACCTCGACCGGCTTGCGCACCGCCGGCACCGGCGGCAGGGCGCGCCAGATCGAGGCCTGGGTCTTGAACCAGTCGAGGGCGGCGCGCGCACGTTCGGCACGCGGGGCGATGAACACCCGCGACTGCATGCGCTCATACGCGGTCTTGGGCAGCACCACGCGACCGTCCTGCCACTGCACCGCGACCTTGGGGTGGCCGAGGGCGCTGATCTCGACCAGCTCCTGCACCGGCTGCTCGCGGCGCAGGCCCACCGCCACCTCGACGGTGTCGGGGGCGCGCTTGTCGCCCTCGTTCATGTGCGCCACCGGATAGAGGTCGAAGACGCCGTTCTTGCTGCGCCAGCGCTCGGCCCACACCCGGTCGTTGCCGCTCCAGCTGTCGCGCGCCACCCCCAGCGAGGAGAGCAGCTCGTCGATCACGTCCTGGGCCGCCTTGCTCTCGCGGTAGGCGCCGCCGGCGTCGCGGGCGTCGCGCCAGAAGGTCGATCCGAGGGTGATGATGCGGCCCTTGCCCAGGCGCCGGCTGGCCACCGCGAGGCGGGTCGGCTCGCCCGGCTTGCCCACCCATTCCGCCACCGCCTCGACATCGCTGGCCTCGGCGCTCATCCCCACCGGCTGGCCGGCGACATCCTGGTTGAGGTAGTCCAGCACCTGGCCCCAGCCCTTGAGCTCGCGCCCGCGCAGGGTCGGCCACAGCTCCTGCTTGGCGGTGAAGCGCAGGGTGCCGCCCACCGCGCGACCCTCGTTCACCACCTTCAGGCCGGTGAGGCGGCTGATCGGCCAGGCGTCGGCGCGCTCGGGGCTGTGGCGGCCGGTGTGGTGCTGGGCGACGAAGGTGCCGCCACCGCGCACATAGCGTTCGATCCCGGCCACGTCCTCGTCGGTCATCAGCACGGTGCCGTCGTCGATCACCAGCGGGAACTGGGAGATGCGCCCGTCGGCCAGGTCGGGGGTCTCGGCATAGGCGAAGGTGCGCCCCACCGCCTGCAGCGGGCCGCGGCCCAGGTCCCAGTTCCACGGCTCGCGGAAGCCCAGGCGGGTGGCGCGGGTCGAGCGCAGGATGCCCACCGCCGGCGGCGGCAGCACCATCTGCCCGGTGCAGCGCAGCAGTTCGAGGTTCTGGTCGACCCACGCCGCGATCTCCGGCTTGCCGCTGTAATGGCGCACGCCGAAGACCATGTCGGTGGCGTCGTTGCCGTACATCAGGTAGAGGGTGGTGCTCTTCTGGATGTCGGCCACGGTGTTGGGCGGCCCGCCCTGCTCGCAGCTCCAGGGCAGGCCGTGCGAGCGCGCCAGGCGCGCGCCGGTCATCGGGCACCAGTAGCCGCCGGCGCCGCCGGTGTCGTGCTGGTAGGCGCCGTACTGCTCGCACAGGCGCGTGCTCAGGTCGAGCATGTTGATCAGCGCCATCATCTTGAGCGGGCGGTCGGGATCGGCGGCGCGCACCGCCTTGAGGTTGTCCTCGATGTGGCGGATGCGCAGCCAGGCGCTGAAGTTCACCGCGTCGAACCACAGGCGGTTGCGCGCCTGGTCCATCTGCGGGTAGGAGCGGAAGGGCTGGTCGTTGATGAAGGCCCAGCCCGGGATCGGGCTGCCGTGGGTGTCGACCACGATGGTGTTGGCCCCCGCCTTCACCGCCCCGCCAAGGTCGAAGCACTGGTCCCAGTCGCCGCGCTCGTCGCGGGTGGTGGGCTTGAGCTGCTGGCCGTTGACCCACACGTCGAAGCCGGCCTGGTAATTGCCGTGCCAGTTCGAGCGCGCCAGGTGCAGGAAGCGCGCCGCGCCCAGGCGGTTGGCGTCGACGCTGAAGCTGCGCCGCATCCAGAACGGCAGCTGGTCCTTCTTATGATTGTAGCGCGTGCCGTACATCTGGATCAGCGCGTCGTTGTGCGCGGCCGGGGTCCAGTCGCCGGCGGCGCCGGCGCCGGGCTGGAACCAGCCGGCGTCGCGGCCTTCGCGCTTGGCGTCCGGGCGGGTGTCCCAGGTGCCGGCGAGGTCGATGGCGCCCGGGCGCGACCGGCCGAGGAAGTCCTCGGGCAGCGGCACGCGCACGTCGCTCCAGGTGCGGTAGGTGCCCGCGCTGCCGGTGTGCAGGCGCGAGACCCCGGCGAGGTCGAGGCCGACCTCGCCCACCAGATAGCTCTGCCACAGCTGCTGCATGCCGGGGGTGCCGGCCACCACCGCCAGTTCCAGGATGCCGGCGTTGGGGATCTCGGTGGCGCCATGCCAGCCGACCACGTTGGGATCGTCGTTCAGGCGCTCGGCCAGGCGGCGGCGGCCGTCATGCACGAAGGGGTCGGTGGCGGCGTTGGGCTCGTTGGCGGAATGCAGCGAACCGGCGGTCCATTCCAGGAAGGGGTGGGCGACGAAGCCCGGGGCCGGCTGCAGGTAGGGCAGCGGGGTGCGGTTCCATGCCCAGGCCGGGCGGTGGGGGAACTGCAGCAGGCGGTAGGGCAGGTCGTACCTGGCCGCCATCGCCCGGTGCCAGTCGTAGATCGAGGTGTCGAGCAGCCCCGGCCCCACCAGGCGCGACTCGCTGGGCGAGAGCGTGCACATGCTCATGCGGCGCTCGTGCAGCCACTCGAAGTCGTGGGGCAGGTCGTACTGGTCACCGCCGCCACCCACCCACACCCCCAGGCCGGCGTTGTCGAAGCAGTCGAGCCAGCGCGGGTAGGCGCGCGGCGCCACCGCCTCAAGGGCGCCGGCGGCGCCGGCCGCCGCCTTGAGCGCCGCCAGGTCGGGGGCGAACAGCTCGCAGAACTCGGCCCCGCGCACCCCCAGCAGCCAGGCCCCCACCCCCTCGGCGGCCACCACCGTGCCCGCCAGGCCGGTGTCGGCCACCGGCCTGAGGTCGCCGAAGCCGGTGAGGTCGGCCAGGCGCTTGGAAGCGCACACCCGCGCATGGGCGGGATCCTCGGCGCGGAACACCGTCAGCGAGCCCTGGCCGGCGGCGGTCATCGCCACCTCGACCTGGCCGAAGCCGCGGGTGGCGGCGCGGAAGGATTCGGAGGCCAGATCGGCGCACCAGGCCGAGCCCAGGGCCGCGATGGCGAGCAGGCTGGGGATCAGACGACGGGGAGCTGGCATGGAGATCTCCGATGAAGACGGTAGCGGCACCGTGGAAGGGTTGTACCTGCGGCTTTTACGGTCGTTGACCACATTCCAACCGGTTGCAGCATGAATTCGACAACCGAGTGCCACTCAACGCAGGAAGCAGCCAGACGTACAACCGGTTGCCGGAGTTTGTATATGCCGCTGCCAACCGTCCTTCGCATCTGCCTATGCCTGGCCCTGGTCGCCAGCGGAGCCGCCATGGAACACAACCTCGCCGCCGCCTGGGGCGACCGCCCCTCGCCGCCCAACAATCCCTACCTCTCGTTCCGCAGCGCACAGGCCGACGACCTGCTGTTCACCGGCGGCGCGCGCATCGAGCTGGTGTGCCAGGCCAACCTGCGCGCCTACGGCCTGACCTGGACCCTGCACCGCAACCTGGTGGCCAAGCCCTTCCGCAGCGGCCGCGCCGAGCCGCAGCTCGCCAACCGCTTCGCCATCGCCATCGACACCGAAGGCCTGGTCCCCGGCTTCTACGACCTCAAGGTCGAGGCCGAGAGCGGCCCCGCCAAGGACGACAAGGACAGCGCGGTGCGCCGTCCGGCCCTGGGGGTGTGCACCTTCGGCTGGAAGGTGGGGCAGATGGCGCTGGCCGACACCCGCCCGGCCGACTTCGACGCCTTCTGGGCCAAGGCGCGGGCGCAGATCGACGCCGTCCCGCTCGACGCCAGGGAGGCGCCGCTGGAGGCCTTCGACAAGGCCGGGATCGACGCCTACAACCTCGCCAGCGCCTGCCTGCCCGCCGACTTCGACCCCGCCGGCCACCGCAGCGAGCGCGTGCTGTCGGGCAAGGTCGACTTCGCCGGGCCCGACGGCGGCCGGGTGTACGGCTGGCTGGCCAAGCCCGCGGGCGACGGCCCCTTCCCGGCCATGCTGGTGCTGCCCGGCGCCGGCATCAACCCGCGCCCGCGACCGCTCGAGCACGCCCGCCACGGCTTCGTCGCCCTCGACATCCAGATCCACGGCCTCGACGTCGACCTCAAGGAATACCCGCGCCTGCCCGGCTACTTCGACGGCCAGGTCTACGACCCCATCGAGGGCTACTACTACTACCGCGTGCACCAGCGCTGCCTGCAGGCGGTCACCTACCTGCTGTCGCGCAAGGACGTCGACCCCCGCCGCATCGTGGTGGTGGGCGGCAGCCAGGGCGGGCGCCTGACCACGGTCATGGCCGGCCTGGACAAGCGCGTCACCGCCGCTGTGCCGGCCATCGCCCACTTCGCCAACCAGCCCTACGTGCGCTGGTCCGCGCTGTGCAACGGCAACCCCGACCTCGGCCAGCCGCGCGACGGCAAGCTCGCCCTCGATGACGGCATGGCGGTGGCCGGGGCCCCGCCCCTGCGCGGCGACCAGGCCGAGCGCTGCCTGGCCTACTACGATCCGATGAACTTCGCGCCCGCGATCACCTGCCCGATCCTGTTCAACGCCGGGCTCATCGACCCCGTCTCGTCCGCCACCGGGGTGTTCGCGATCTTCAACCGCGTGCCCGGCACCAAGCAGATGATGGCCCTCGACGGCCTCGGCCACGACTGGTGCGCCGAGTTCGACCGCCGCGCCTTCCGCTGGCTCGACCAGGTGTGGGCCAAGCGCTAAACACCAGGATTCATCCCTCCCGCATGCAGATGCAGCCGGCCTCGTCCGGGCCGGCGCCGACCAGGGCGGTCCAGCCCGGGCGCTGCAGCTCGGGGTCGGCGCAGCCGGGGGACCAGGCGAACCACGCCGCCGGGCGGCCGTCGGCGTCGTACCAAAGCGCGCCCTCGGGCAGCAGGCGGCGGCGGTGCAGGCGCGCCGAGACGCGGTTGTAGGCCCTGGTCAGCGGCGCGTGCCATTCCGGCAGCGGCCAGGGGAAGGGCTCGGCATGGCCGAGGAACTCCTCGCCCCACACCGCGAAGGGCGCGCGCGCCGCCAGCGAGCGGTGGTAGGTGTCGCGGTTGATCGCCGGGTCGTGGCGCCAGTCCTTGACGAAGTAGCGGAAGCTGGTGTCGAGCAGCAGCTCCTGCCGGCCGGCGATGCCGGCCGGGCGCAGGTTGCCCCACGAGGACACCCCCAGCTGCGACATGCCCTCGATGCACACCTGGTAGCCGGCGGCGGCCAGCTCGCGCAGCAGCAGCAGGGTGCCGGCGGCGGCGGGGGCGCGGGTGGGCGAGGCGTGGTTGACCGCGCCCATGAACAGCCCGGCGAAGGAGTCGCACCACACCGCGTCGACGCCGGTGGCGCGGCGCAGGCGGATGAGGTCGTCGGCCATCCAGCGGCGGGCGCCCTCCTGCGCCAGGTCGAGGCTGTGGATGACGCCGTAGTGCCCGTCCCACAGCCGGCCGTCGGCGCTGCGCACGCGCCATTCCGGATGCTCGCGCCAGATCGGCGCCTCGCGGTGGAGGTGGCCGCAGATCCAGATCATCACCTGGATGCCGCGCGCGTGGCAGGCGTCGCAGAAGGCCTTGAGCCCGACCTCGCCGCCGAGCTGGTCGGAGAGGGTGAACGAGAACGGGCAGCAGTTGTTGCCGCCGAACACCGCGGTGCGGCGGTTGGCGGCGCTCACCCACTCCGGGGTGTGCAGGTTGACCATCTGGAAGCCCTGCGCCGCCACCCAGTCCAGGCGCTGCATCCAGTCGGTGAGCAGGGTGGGATAGGCCTGGCCGGGATCGACGCCGCCGGCGCCGGTGCCCTCGAAGGTCAGCATCGGCACCGCGCGCACCGCCGGCAGGCCGATGGCCGCGCGCCAGGCGGCGCCGCTGCGCTCGCGCCAGGCGCTCCAGCGGTCGATGGCGTCCTCGCGGGTGGCGCGGCGGCGGGGCGCCGCCAGCACCGTGCGCACGGCGCTGGCGAAGTCGCCGGCCAGCGCGCCGTAGTGCAGGTCCGAGGCGGTGACGAAGCGTTCGCCGGCCTGCTTCTGCAGGTTGCCGCGGATGGCGTCGTCGCTCAGCGGCGGGGCGGCGAACCAGGTCACCACCGCCAGGCCATCGCCCTGCACCAGGTCGAACAGCTGCGAACCGGCGCCGCGGCAGGGCGCCTCGATGCAGGAGCGGTCGTAGTGCTCCTGGGTCGACCACACCGTGTCCTCGGCCAGCACCTGGTCGAGCGGGCAGAGGAACTGGGTCATGTTCTGGGCCATCACCCGCGCGCCCACCGCGTCGCCATCGGGGGCGATGGCCACCGACTCGTACAGCCAGTGGATGCGGCGCTCGCCGCTCGACCAGCGGTAGGACACGGTGAAGCCGCGCCAGTCCTCGTCGTCGACGCGGTCGGCGGCCGGCGCCAGGCGCAGCTCCAGGCGGTCCTCGACCACCGTGCCGGCGCGGTGGCGGGTGATCACCGGCAGGCTGAACATGTCGGGATCGGCGGCGATGGGCGCGCAGCGCCCGAGCGCGGCGAAGCGCAGCACCTGCGCCCCGTCGCGCTGCTCGCGGCCGAGCAGGCGGAACTCGTCGTAGGTGATGCCGTCGGGGGTGCGGCACCAGGGCAGCGCCCCGCGCCCGGCGACCAGGAAGGCGCGCCCGTCGCGCCGCGCCCCGGCGATGCCGCCGTAGCGGTCGCCGGCGAAGGCGAGGTCGACGGCGACGCCGTCGCCGAGGTCGATGGTGAGGATGGTGGTGGTCATGGGGTCACTCCGTCTCCCAGCTCAGCGCGCCGGCGGCGGGGCGTTCGAGCAGCAGGTCGCAGGCGAAGCCGCGGCTGCCGGGCAGGGCGGTGACCACCAGCTCGTTCCAGCCCGCGCGCACCTGCACCGGGAAGAAGGCGTGGGTGAGCGATCCGCCGTGGCCGCCGGTGAACGCCGCCACCACCGCGCCGTTGAGGCGCACCTGGGCGAAGTAGTCGGCGGCCAGGCCGAGCAGCAGCCCGCCTTCGGCCGGGGCCTGGAAGCGCGCCGCCGCCACCGCCGCCC
>JAKLKR010000127.1 GCA_023150565.1 Planctomycetota bacterium | reverse complement strand
GCGGGCGATGAGCTGGGTGACCTGGGAGCCGAAATCGAGGATGTAGATGGTCTGGTGCTGCATGGGGGTGGGACGGTGGCTGCGGGTGGTGGCGGGGCGGGCTCACCACCCACCATTTCAATCAGGTCATTCCGGCCGGTAGTTCGGCGCTTCCTTGGTGATGGTCACGTCGTGGGGATGGCTCTCGCGCAGGCCGGCGGCGGTCATGCGCACCAGCACCGCGACCTTCTGCAGGGTCGGGATGTCCTTGGCGCCGCTGTAGCCGAGCGCGGCCTTGAGCCCGCCCACCATCTGGTGCACCACCACCGCGAGCGGGCCCTTGTGCGGGACCATGCCCTCGATGCCTTCGGCCACCAGCTTGTCGGCGCCCGAGGCGGAGTCCTGGAAGTAGCGGTCGGCGCTGCTGTGGCGTGCGGTCATGGCCCCGATCGAGCCCATGCCGCGGTAGGCCTTGAACTGACGCCCCTGGTAGATGATCGTCTCGCCTGGGCTCTCGTCGCAGCCGGCCAGGATCGAGCCGAGCATCACGCAGTCGGCGCCCACCGCGAGCGCCTTGGCGATGTCGCCGGAGTATTTCACCCCGCCATCGGCGATCACCGGCACCTTGGCCTTCTTGGCCGCCTTGCAGGCGGACATCACCGCGGTGATCTGCGGCACGCCCACCCCGGCGACGATGCGGGTGGTGCAGATCGAGCCGGGGCCGATGCCGACCTTGATCGCGTCGGCGCCGGCCTTGATCAGGTCGCGGGCGGCCTCGGCGGTGGCGACGTTGCCGGCGATGACCTGGATCTTGAAGGCCTTCTTGATCGCCCGCACGGTCTCGATGACGTTGCGCGAGTGGCCGTGGGCGCTGTCGACCACCACCACATCGGCGCCGGCCTTGACCAGCGCCTCGACCCGGGCCAGGTCCCCAACGCCCACCGCCGCGCCCACCCGCAGGCGGCCGCGGGCGTCCTTGCAGGCGTGGGGGTACTGCTCCTGGCGTTCCAGGTCCTTGATGGTGATCAGGCCCTCGAGCCGGCCCTTGGAGTCGGTGAGGATGAGCTTCTCGACCTTGGACTTGTAGAGCAACTCCTTGGCCGCGGCCAAGGTCACCCCGGGGCGGGCGGTGACCAGGTCGGTGGTCATCACCTCGCGGATGGGGGTAGAGTCCTTGCGGTGGTACTTGAGGTCGCGGCGGGTGACGATGCCCACCACCCTGAGCCCGTCGACCACCGGCATGCCGCTGATGTGGTGCTTCTCCATCACCATCAGGGCGTCCTTCATGGTCGCGGTCACCGGCAGGGTCTTGGGATCGGTGATGACGCCGTTCTCGGAGCGTTTGACCTTCTCGACCTCCAGCGCCTGGTTCTCGATCGAGAGGTTCTTGTGGATGATGCCGATGCCGCCCATCTGGGCGATGGCGATCGCCAGGCGGTGCTCGGTCACGGTGTCCATGGCCGAGGACAGCACCGGGATGTTGAGGCGGATGCTGCGGGTGAGCTGGGTGCCGACGTCGGTATCCTTGGGCACCACGTCGCTGCGGTTGGGCACCAGCAGGAGGTCGTCGAAGGTGAGGCCGAGGTCGGGAAGGATGGTGGCCATGGGCGGTTCCGGCGGGGAAACGGGCAACCTAGCACCGCCCCGGCGCACGCAAGCCATGGGGCTGGCGGGCGCGGTGTAAACGGCTACACCCTCCGCCCATGTCAGCGGAACTGCGCAATCGCCTGGTGTTCGGGGTCGTCTTCGCCGCGCTGGTGGTGGGGGCGATCACCGCCGATCTCGGGCTGCCGGGCCATTTCGGGGTGCTGGCCATGGCCCTGCTGCTGGCGGTGCCGGCCGGGCGCGAATACGCCCGCCTGGCGCGTGCGGTGGCGCCGCAGGCGCGCCTGGCGCCGGTGCTGGTGGTCAGCCTGCTGCTGGTGGCCGAGGCCTGGGCGCACAGCCAGCCGGCGGCGGCGGCGCTGATCGGCGGCCTGCCCCTGGCGGTGTGCCTGATCGCCCTCGGCCTGGTGTGGACGGCGATCCAGCAGATGGCGCGCCTGGGCATCGAGGGGGTGTTCGCCAACCTCGGTGCCACCATGCTCGGCATCCTCTACATCGGGGTGCCCTTCAGCCTGGTGGTGCGCCTGGCCTGCATCGAGGGACCGCCCGAGGCTGGCGGGGCGGCGCGCGGCGGACTGCTGCTGATCATGTTCCTGGCGGCGGTGAAGCTTGGCGACGTGGCGGCGTTCTTCGGCGGGCGCTCGCTCGGCCGGCACAAGATGTGCCCCGGCATCAGCCCGGGCAAGACCTGGGAGGGCTTCGCCTGCTCCTTCATCGGCTCGGTGGGCGGCTCGTTCCTGGTCGCCTGGCTGTGCCAGGCGCTGTCCGGCCACAGCCCGTTCGCCGGCTGGTGGCAGCCGCTGGTGTGGGGTCTGGTGCTGGGGCCGCTGGGGGCGATGGGCGACCTGGTCGAGAGCTGCTTCAAGCGGGCGGCGGCGATGAAGGACAGCGGCGCCTCGATGCCCGGCTTCGGCGGGGTGCTGGACCTCTACGACGCGGTGGTGCTGGCGATCCCGGTGGCGTATCTGCTGGCGTTGGTGTTGTGAAACGGTTGGTGGTTTGCGGTTGATGCGATAAAACAGTTGATGGTTGACAGTTGGCGGTGGGAAGAGCCCAGCCGCCAACCATCAACCATCAACCGGCCAGAGGGGTCCTCAGAACTTCGAGAAATCCCCCTGGTGGTCGGCGTCGTTCAGGGGCAGCACGCTCTCCGGGTCCTTGCCCTTGCCCGCCTCGGGCGAGTGCAGGTGGGTGGTGCTGCGGTTCGCCTTGGGCTGCTGCAGGCTGGTGGTGGTGCGGCGCTGCACCGTCGCGTTGGTCATGTTCAGGGTCGGCCGGCGCACCTCGGTGTGCACCGGGGCGGCGGGGGCGGCCATGCGCCCGTCGCTGCCGTGCACCAGCTGGGTCAGTTCGGCGACCGCGCGCTGCAGTTCGACCGCCTGGGCCGACAGCTCCTCGCTGGCGCTGGCGCCCTCCTCGGCGCTGGCGGCGTTCGACTGGGTGACCTTGTCCATCTCGGACACCGCGCGGTTCACCTGCTCGACGCCCTTGGCCTGCTCGGTCGAGGCGTTGGCGACCTCGGTGACCAGGGCCGAGACCTTCTGGCTGACCCCCACCAGGCTGGTGAACATCTGGCTGATGTCGACCTCGATCGACTGCTTGAGGAAGCTTTCGACCTCGCTCGCCACCTGCTTGACCCGGGTGGCGTTGCCCTGGGCTGACTCGATCAGGGCGGCGGTGTTGCGCACCTCTTCGGCCGAGCGCTGGGCCAGGCTGCGCACCTCGTCGGCGACCACCGCGAAGCCGGCGCCCGCCTCGCCGGCACGGGCGGCCTCGACCGCGGCGTTGAGGGCGAGGAGGTTGGTCTGGAAGGCGATCTCGTCGATGGTCTCGACCACCTTGGCGGTCTTGCGGGTGCTGTCCTCGATGCCGGCGATGGCTTCGGCGAGCTGCTTGAGCTTGCGCGCCATCTCGTCGGCGACCCGGCGGGCCTCGGCCTCGCCCTTGCCCGACTGGCTGTTGGATTCCCGCGCCAGGCCGTCGGCCTGCCGCGCGTGCTCGGCGTTCTGGCGCGCGAGCGAGGCCATCTCCTCGAGGCTGGCGCTGGTCTCCTCCAGGCCGGCGGCCTGTTCGCTGGCGCCCTGGGCAAGCTGCTGGCTGGTGGACGACACCTGCGACGAGGCCGAGCCGACCTGTTCGCTGTTGGCGGCCAGGCCGCTGATGATGCGGTTGACCGGGCCGGTGATGCTGCGGGTGATCAGCCAGGCGAGCAGGGCGCCGATGAGGGCGCCGATGCCGAGGCCCCAGATGGTCTGGTTGGAGGAGGCGGTGAGGTTCTTGGCGGCATCCGCCGAGGCCTTGCTGGTGCTGTCGATGCCGGCCAGGGCGGTGTCCTCAGCGGCCTTGAGCACCTTGTCGGCGGCCTCCGCGCGCTTGGCGCCCAGCTTCTCACGCTCGTTCCACAGGTTCAGGAAGGTCTCCATGGAGGCCTGGTAGGCCTTGGCGGCTGCGCGGGTGTCCTCGATCTGACGCAGGTTCTTCTCCTGGCGGGTGATGGTCTTCAGTTCATCGAGCTTGGGATAGATGTGCGCGAAATGCTTGCCGGCGTCGACGAACTGCTTGGTGTCGCGTTCGGCGGTGGCCCGCCATACCCCGATGCGGACGGCGTTGCCGAGGTCGATGATATCGTTGCAGAGGGTGATCTTGCGCAGGCGTTCGCGCAGTTTGCGGATGGCCTCGGCCTGGGCGATGGTGGTCTCGGCCTGCTTGTCGGCCCCGCCGCGGGCGTGGCTGAGGCTTTCGACCACGTCGGCGATCTCCTTGTCAAAGGTCTTGTTCTGGTCATCGAGGAAGTCGGCGCAGGCGCGCATGAATTCGATGGCCGCCTTGAGGCGGGTGGCCTCTTCGGTCGTGAGCGCGTCGGTGGTCTTGACCGTCTGCTGGAAAAAGTCGCCGTATTCCACCGCCGCCTTGTGTGCGGCGTCGGCATTGCGGCGCAGATCCTCGATGCCCTTGTCCTGGGCCAGCTTGGCGGCCTTGTCGAGGAACTCCTCGACCTTCTTGTAATTGGCCTGGGCCTTGTCCTTGAATTCGGTGCGATCAGTGAAGGCGTAGCCGCGGGTCTCGTACATGGTCTTCATCGACCAGCGTTCGACGTTGTTGGCGACATCGACGCTGGGCACGTTCTTGTCGGCCATGATATGGGCGGCGTCGACTGCCTGATTCATGCGAATGACCGCCATGGTGCCGATGGCGATGGCGATGACCACCAGGGCGGCGAAGCCGAGGGCGATCTTGGCGCCGAGGGTGAGGTTCTTGAACATAGGAGGTGTTCCTAGTGGATTAATGGGATGTGTAGATGGGGAAGTCCGGTTAATGCCCGGAGGGGATCAGGTGGGGGCGACGGTGGCTGCGGCGGCGATCTCCTGCTGGCTGAGCAGGCGGTCGATGTCGAGCAGCACCACCACCTTCTTGGCCACCTTGGCCACGCCGTTGATGAAGGTGGCGTCGACCGTGCTCCCGATCGATGGCGGCGGTTCGACCTGGTCCGGCGGGATGTCCTGCACCTCGCTGACGTGGTCGACCACCACCCCCATGGTCACCGAGGGGATGCCGGTGCGTTCGATCTGCACCACCACGATGCAGGTGCGCCTGGTGTCCTCGCCCTTGGCCATGCCGAACTTGAGGCGCAGGTCGGTGATGGGGATGACCTTGCCGCGCAGGTTGATCACCCCGCGCACGAAGCTGGGCAGGCGCGGCACCGGGGTGATCTCCTGCAAGCCGATGATCTCCTGCACCTTGCGGATGGGCAGGGCGTAGTGCTCCTTCCCCAGCACGAAGGTGAGGTATTTGTCGGTGGTGCTGCGGGTGCGGCTCTGGGATCGGTTGGGTTGGCTCATGCGGTGCTCCGAGATAGTAAAGATGAGCGAGTGAGGACGGCGGGGATGGTCGTCCTCAGGCTACATCAGGTTTCTGGATTTGGCAAACCGGGATTCACGGCCGCGCCTTGACCGCGGTGGTGGCAGCCGAACGCAAGGCCGGCAGCAGCAGGTCCGAGGTGCCGGCGGCGCCCTGGTAGAGGCGCAGGTCCTCCTTGTCGATCACCGCCACCGCGCCCGCCTCGAGCACCTTGGCGCGCATGGTCGAGCCCTGCTGGGCGATGGTCGACACCACCACCGTGGGGATGGGCTTGAAGCGCATCAGGCGGCGCAGGAACGACAGCCCGTCGAGGTTGGGCATGATCAGGTCGAGGGTGAGCACGTCGGGTGCCTGCGAGAGGATGCGTTCGCGCGCCTCGAAGGGGTCGGCGGCCTCGTCCGCCACCTCGAGATCGTCGCTGGCCTCGATCACGCTGCGGATGATGCGGCGGATGGTGGCGCTGTCGTCGACCACCAGCACGCGGATGCGGCGGGCGGCGAACTCCTTGAGCCGTTCCTCGCGTACCGCGCGCTGCTCGGTGCTGGCGATGGCGGCGACGGTGGCGTTGCCGCTGGCGGTGTCGAAGCGCACCCGCCGGCCCTGGGTGCCGCCGGTGTCGTGGCGCTGGATGCGCACCCCGGCGGCGACCAGGGCGGCGCGGGCGGCGGCGACGTTGCGGTCGCCGATGTTGCCCAGGCCGGCCTGGCCGACCGAGGCGAGGTGGCCGACCACCGCGCCGCCGCCGAACACCTGGGCCACCAGGTCGCCGCGCCGGCTGCCGGACATCTCGGCCAGGCGCAGCAGTGCGGCGATGGCGCTGTCGCCGCACTTGCCCGCCTCGAGCGAGGGGCCCTGGCCGCGGTTGGGGACCATGAAGTGGTTCATGCCGCCCCAGCCCTTGCCAGGGTCGTGCAGGCACACCGCCACGCAGGAGCCGAGCAGGGTGGCGAGCACGCAGGGCTCGCGCCGCCAGTCCATCTCGCCGGGGAGGAGGAAGATCTGGTCAGGCATGTGGGCTCCGGGCCGGCACGGCGGCAGGGATGGGGTCGGCGAGCGAGTCGGGGTCGAGCACCAGCGCCACCGCGCCATCGCCGAGCAGGGCGGCGCCGGTGAAGCGCCCGCCGGTGTCGAGGCCTTCGAGCGGGCGCACCACCACCTGCTGCACGCCCAGCACCTCGTCCACCGCCAGCGCCAGGGTGCGCCGGCGGCAGAGCACGGTGACCAGCACCTCGGCGCGGTCCTGCTCGCCGTTGGTGGCACCGAGTGCGGCCGCCAGGCCGAGCACCGGCAGCACGCGACCGTGGCGCAGCACGCCGATGCCGCCGTTGCCGGTGCCGGAGAGGTCCTCGGGCCGTGGGCGGAAGGTCTCGCGCACGCGCTCGAGCGGCAGGGCGGCGCGCACCGAGCCGGCGCGCACCAGGTAGCCGGCGAAGATGCGGGTGGTGACCGCGGCCGGCAGGGTGATCAGGGTGCGCAGGCCCTGGCCGGGCCTGGTGGCCACCGCGATGCGCCCGCCGGCGCCCTCGACCGCGCGCCGCACCGCGTCCATGCCCACCCCGCGGCCGCTCAGCTCGGTGACCCGGGTGGCGGTGGTGAGGCCGGGAGCGAAGACCAGGTCGGCGATCTCCTCGTCGCTGGCGTGCTGGCCGGGGGCGAGCAGGCCCATGGCCTCGGCGTGGGCGCGCAGGCGGGCGAGGTCGATGCCGGCGCCGTCGTCGGCCAGCTCCAGCACCACCTCGTTGCCGCGCCGCAGGGCGCTCAGGCGCAGGGTGCCGGCGGGGGCCTTGCCCGCCGCCTGGCGCGCCGGCGGCGCCTCGATGCCATGGTCGATGCTGTTGCGCACCAGGTGGGGCAGCTGGGCGTCGAGCAGTTCGACCAGGGTCTTGTCGATCTCGAGGTCCATGCCCTCGCCCACCAGGGCGGCCTGCTTGCCGGTGCTGGCGCAGGCGTCGCGCAGCACCCGCTGCAGGCGCGGCAGCAGCGCCCCGGCCGGCATCCGGCGCACCTCGAGCACGGTGTGGCGCAGGCTGTCGGTGGCGCGGCCGAGCTCGTCGGCGAGACGGCTGAGTTCGCGCGCCTCGCTGCTGCCGCCGGGCAGCCGGCGCACCCGTTCGGGCATGCGCCCGAGGCGGTCGCCGAGCTCGAGCAGGTCGCCGACCAGGCGCAGCAGGTCGTCGATGCGCTGGGCCGGCACCCGCACGGTGGCCTCGACCGCGGCGGCAGCGGATTCGGCCGCCGGCGCTGCCGGCGGGGGGGGCAGGAAGCCGGGCAGCAGGGCGAGGGCGGCGAGGCGCCCGGCCAGCCAGTCGCGCACCACCGGGGTGAGGCCGCCGGCGGGCACGGTGTCGTTCCAGCCGGCGAGGATCTCATCCGCCAGGGCCGCGCCCTGGGGTTCGGCGGCGCGCGCCGGCAGCTGGGAGAGCAGGCGGGCGAGGCGGTCCTCGAGGTCCTCGCCGCCGTCGCTGCACAGGCGCAGGGCCTGCTGCAGGGGGTCGGCGGCGGCGGGGTTGCCGGCTGCCGCCGCGGCGCTTGCGCCGGCACGCTGGCGCAGGCGATCGATCAGCGCCAGGCGCTCGCCCCGCAGGTGGTCCTCGCCCGGCTGGTCGATGAGCGCGCGCAGGGCGTCGACCCCGGCCAGCAGGTCGCCCACCAGGGCGGGATCGGCGGACAGGCGGCGGGCGCGCACCCCGGCGAGCAGGTCCTCCATTGCGTGGGCGAGGTCGCGCACCGCGCCCAGGCCGAGGGGGGCGGCGGAGCCCTTGAGGGAATGCACCGCGCGGAACACCTCCTCGGTGGGGCCGGGATCACCGGGGGCGCGCTCCAGGCGCAGCAGGGCGGCCTCGGCCGCCGTCAGGTGGTCACGGGCCTCGGCGGCGAAGGTCGCCAGCAGTTCGGGCGCAAGGAATCTGCTGCCGGGATCGTGGACCATGCGGCCATGATACCCTACGTTTGTTGGCGGCGCAAATCGTAGGCGTCAGTAGCCGCGGTTGGTGGTTCATGGTTGGTGGTTGATCGTATGCGCCGCATCCCGTTGTGCGCCAACCATCAACCATCAACCATCAGTTCCCCGGCAGGCTGCGCGGCGGCGGCACCGACCAGGTGCCCGACTTCATCACCCGGCCGCTGCGGCGGGTGTCGCCGCCGACCTTGGGCAGGCGCAGGCGGAACACGCTGCCGGCGGTCGAGGTGCGGTCGAGCCAGACCTTGCCGCCGAGCAGGTCGGCGAGCTGGCGGCAGATGTACAGGCCGAGGCCGTTGCCGCCCACCACCCGGGTGTGGTGGTCGGCGGCCTGCCAGAAGGCCGAGAAGAGCTGCGGACGGGCTTCTTCGGGCACCCCGCAGCCGGTGTCGGCGACGGCGTATTCCACCGCCTCGGCGGTGTAGGTGGTGCTGATCTCGATGCGCCCCCGTTCGGTGAACTTGAGCGCGTTGGAGATCAGGTTGTCGAGGATCTGGCGCACCCGCTGGCCATCGGCGGTGATGCGCACCGGGGCGCCGGAGGGGGGCAGGCGGCGCAGCTGCAGGCCCTTGGCCTGCAGCCGCTCGCGCCACAGGTGCTCGGTGATGTCGAGCAGGTGCTCGGGATCGACGTTGGTCGGGCGCACCTCGAGCTGGCGGGCCTCGATCTTGGCCAGGTCGCAGATGTCGTTGATGATCGCCAGCAGCGAACGCGAGCTTTCGGTGATCGGGCGCAGGTGGTTGAGACAGTTGTCGGCGATCGGCTGCGGGGCGCCGGCGACCTCCATCTGCAGCAGTTCGCAGAAGCCGATGATGCCGGTGAGCGGGGTGCGCAGCTCGTGGCTGGTGATGGCGAGGAAGGCGGACTTGGCGCGGTTGGAGGTCTCGGCCTCGTCCTTGGCCTGGACCAGGGCCTGGAGGTGCATCAGGCGGCGGCCGTCGTCGCGGGCCGAGATGAGCACCACCGTCTCGCCGCTCAGGCGGTGCGGGCGCATCACCGCCTCGACCGGCAGGTCGCCGCCATCGAGGCGGCGGTGCAGGGCGTGGTAGCGCACCGAACCGCGCCCGCGCAGGACCTCTTCGCAGCGCTGGCAGACCTCTTCGGCGGTCTGCGGGCGGGGATCCTGGTAGGTCGGGCCGCACAGGCGCTCAAGCTCGGCCAGGCCGCGGCCGACCAGGCCGTTGGGCTCGGCGCTGCGCTCGCGTTCGGCGTGGTGGTTGGCATAGCGCACCACGCCGTGGCGGTCGACCACCAGGAAGGCCTCCTGCACATGGGCGAGCAGCGAGCCTTCCTCGGCCAGCTGGGCGCGCAGGCGCAGCTCCTCGCTGACGTCCTGCACCAGCCAGTACTGGCCGCCGGGGCTGGAACGCACGCAGAACTCGAACAGGCGCGGTCCCAGCACCACCACCGCCCGGCCGCCGTCGTCGAGGTGGGGCAGGTCGGCGGCCGACGGGCCGAGCAGGCCGGCAAGGGTCTCGCGGTCGCCCGCCTGCATCAGCAGCGAACCGAACCAGTCGCGGGCGCGGCTGTTGCTGGCGACCAGGGACCCATCGGCGGCGAAGGCCACCACTCCCAACGGCAACAGGTCCGCCAGCCCGATGAAGGGATGCGTGGCGACGGAGGTTCCGGTGGCAGGGGTCATCAGCGCTCAGGTCGGCTGCCGCTCCCGCTCCGCCTCCCGGCGCAGCTCTGCAGCAACCTCGGTGGAAGCTTGTCGTATCTCGGTGCGGATGAAAGCCCGGATGCCGCTCAGTTCGCCCAGGGCCCCGGGCTGCAGCGCCTCGGTGGCCACCAGGGCGAGGATGCGGTTGCGCACCTCGGTGACCGCCAGCACCGCCGGCAGCAGGGCGGGGTCGCCGGTCGAGCCGAGGGTGACGTAGATCCAGCCCGGCGTGCGCGTGAACTCCGCCAGCCACCCCGGCGCCGCCACCGGCGGCTCCCACAGCGGCGCGCCCAGGCAGCGGTGGCTGCCGGGAGCCCCCGTCAGCGCGATCCAGCCAGGAGGGTCGCAGTAGCCGGTGAGATCCCCGTCGGTGTAGGCCCCGCGCAGGCCGTGCGCGGCCGGGCGCAGGCGGTGGCGTCGCGCCAGGGCGGCGAATACCCGCGCGTGCGCCGCCATGCCCAGCGGCATGGCGAACGGTGCCAGCAGCGTGGCGAGGCGGCCGAACGGGCGCAGCGGCGCCACCACCGGTGCCGGGCAGGGGTGCAGGCGCGCCCACGGGCTCCAGTAGGCGCTGGCCAGGGCCAGGTAGGGCACGCGCAGCAGGCGGGCGCTGACCGCCAGCGACAGGCGGAAGTCGCCCACCACCACGTCCGGGCGCTCCGCCGCCAGCAGGGCGAGGTCGTCGGCCACATAGCGGTCGAGGGTGGCGGCCTCGAACACCGGCCGGCCGGCGGCGAGGGCGCGGGCGAAGGCCGCCGGCTCCGCGCTGTCGAGGTGGACCAGGCGCGCCCTCAGCCCATCCAGCAGCGGCCAGCAGCGGCGGTGTACCGCGAACACCGCCTCGTCGCGCGCCGGGTCGAGGGTGCGCGCCAACGCCGCCGGCCGCCCGACGTGGGCGAGCGAGGCGGCCTCGGCGACGAAGAGGATGCGGCGGCGGCCGCCGGACGCAGATGGCGATGGTTCCATGATCCGCTCCCGGACCGGCGTACGCAGCCGGGGCCGGGAACGGACATCGCGCTCAAGGGGGCATCCGGTGATGCGGGAACGCGTCTCTGGGGGCGCGGCCTTCCAGGCCGCTCTTCGGTCCACGGGCACCACTGGGGAGAGCGGCCCGGAGGGCCGCGCCCCCAGATGCGGGTGCGTCGTCGCCAGGGAGCCGGCTCAGGGCCGGTAGAGCAGCCGCACCCCCACCGCCGCCCCGGCCTCGTCCGGGTCCAGCACCAGGCGGTTGGCGGGGCGCGCCAGGCTGGTGGCGTCGGCCCACGAGCCGCCGCGTGCGCTGCCGTCGGCCACCAGCTCCCAGGCGTTGCCGCAGCAGTCGTGCAGGCCCCAGGCGTTGGCCAGGCGGCCGCCCACCGGGCGCGGGCCCGGCGCCGCCTCGCCCAGCTGGGCCTCCCAGGTGACGGCGAAGGCGCGCACCGCGCCGGCGCGGCCGTCCTCGCCCCACGGCCAGGTGCCGGTGGAGCCGGCGCGCGCGGCGTGCTCCCACTGCGCCGGCTGGGGCAGGTGCAGCTGCGGCCCGTGCGCGGCGTTCCAGCGCGCCAGGCCGGCGGCGGCCAGGGCAGGCGACAGCCCGGTGGCGGGCAGGGCGGGATCGTCGGCCGCCGCCGGCGCCACTTCGGCCGCCAGCCAGGGCGCGCTGCCGGCCAGGTGCAGCCACTGCGAGCGGGTGACCTCGAAGGCGCCGAGGTAGAAGGGTTCGACCGCGGCGCTGGCCGGCAGCTCGTCGGCCTGGCGCGCGCGCGTGCCGCCGCCCAGCGCGGCGACCCCGCCGGGCACCAGGCGGAAGACCATCAGGCGGTCGCGGTAGGCGGGGTTGGCGGCGAGGTCGGGCAGGGCGGCGGCGGCCAGCACCGTCTGGCCCGAGGCGAGGTCCAGCACCTGCCACTGGGCGCGGCCGCGGTCGACCAGCACGCCCGAGGCCGCCCCGCCGGCGGCCGGCACCGGCAGCGAACCGCCGGAGCCGCCGCAGGCGGCGAGGACGGCGAGGGCGGGCAGCAGGAGGGCGAGCGGCGCGCGGCGCATCAGTTGGCCCCCCCGGGCCGGGCGCGCACCGCGATCAGCGCCGGCCAGCAGCCGCAGGCGCCGCCCACCGGGTCGGTGGCGATGACGGTGAAGCGCACCACGCCCGCCGGCTGGGTGGCGGGCACCGCCCAGGCCACGCGCATGCGCCGGGCGTCGAGCGCCGTCACCGTCAGCCCGGCGGGGGCGCCCTCGGCGGCGGCGAAGTCCAGCGGGCCAGCCGCCGGCAGGTCGGCGCAGTCCCAGGGCACCACCACCTCGACCAGTTCGCCGGCGACCGCCAGCGCCGGCGCCTCGGCGGCGGGCAGGGGGCGGGGCTGGTCGGGGCCGGTGACCACCACCGCGCTGGTGGCCGCCACCGCGACGGTCCCGTCCGACACCCGCCAGGTCAGCAGGCCGGTGCCGCTCCAGCCGGCCGCCGGCGCCAGGCGCACGCGGCCGCTGGCGGCGTCGGCCAGGGTGGCGCCCAGCGCCGGGTCGGCGCCGGTCAGGGTCCAGGCCAGGGCGCTGCTGTCGGGGTCGCTGGCGGCGAGGATGGCGGTGCGCGCCACCCCGGCCATGGTGCCGATGATGGCCGCCTGCGGCCGCGGCGGGTCGTTGACGGGCTCGGTGGTGATCCACAGCCGTGCCGGCAGCGAGGCGCCGGCGTCGCCGTCGTCGGCCACCACCTCGAGCAGGGTGGTGCGCAGCCCGGGGTCGTCGCCCTGGTGGCGGAAGCGCAGCGCGCGCAGCACCGCCTGCGCCGCCGCCGGGGTGGCGTCGGGGCCGGCGAGGAGCACGGTCAGGGCCTCGCCCGCGCCGCCGCCGCTCCAGCTGCCGATCGGCCGCCCGCCATACGCCAGCGCCGCCCCCTCCACCGCCAGCTGGCCGGCGCCGCCGCCCTGGTGCAGCAGGTCGAGGCGGTCGCCCGCCGCCTGGCCGCCGCCCCAGGTCACGGTCAGGCGGCCGCCGTCCAGCAGCGGGCTGTCGCCGTCCTCCAGGCGGGCGGCGGCGCAGGGCAGGAAGGCCTCGTCGCCCTCGCGCCAGCGCGCATCCACCGTCCCCAGGTCGAGCCACGGCCGGCCCTTGCCCGCCACCGTCACCCCCACCAGCAGGGGGCCGATGGGCGCCGCCACGCCGTCGCCGATGGCCACCGCGTACTGGTCGCTCAGGCCGTCGCGGTTGCGGTAGGCTAGGCGCCCGGCCTCGACATCGGCCTGGGTGAAGGTGGCGCCGGCGGCGAGCACGGCGTCCGCCAGCAGCAGGTCGCCGTGCTCCGGCGGGGTGGCGAGGGTGAAGACCAGGGTGTCCTTGGCCGGCAGGTCGGCGTCGGCGATCGCCAGGTCGGCGGCGGTATAGGTGGCGGTGGCGCCGGCGCCCAGCGCCAGGGGCCGGTTGACCGCCAGCGTGGGCAGGTCGTTGACCGGGGTGATGGCCACGGTCAGCAGCCGGCTGGTGACCAGGGCGGGTTCGCCGTCGCTGCGGATCTCGACCGCGCTCACCACCAGGGTGGCGGCGCCTGAGGCGTCGGGCAGCGGCCACAGCACCAGATCGCCGCTGCCGGTGGCGGGATCGAAGCTCACCGACCATCCCACCATGAGGGTGGCTCCCAGCTCCGAAAGCATCAGCAGCACCGTTTCGTCCTCGTTGGCCGGGCCGGCGCGCATGCCGGTGAACGGCACCAGGGTCGGCCAGCGCTGGTCCTCGGTCAGGGTGCAGGTGGCGGGCAGGTCGAAGGATGGCGGGTCGTTGACCGGCCGGATGGTCACCGCGATGGCGGCGGTGGCGCTGCCGCCGGCGTCGTCGGCCACCGTCACCAGGATGGCCAGGCTGCCGAAGGCGTCGGGCTGCGGCGCCAGGGTGAGGGCGGCGGTGGCCGCGCCGGGTCGGTAGGACACCGCCGGGTCGGCCATCAGGGCGTGGTCTCCGCTGCGGGCGGTGATGGTCAGGGCCTGCGCCGACTCGTTGGCCGGGCCGGGCGCCAGGGCGCTCAGCACCACCACCGCCACCCCGGCGTCCTCGTCCATCGCCACCGCCGCGGGGGCGGTGACGGTGGGCGGGTCGTTCACCGCCGCCACGTCGATGGCGATGGTCGCCGGCAGCGAGGAGTCGGTGCCGTCGAAGAGCTGGACGGCGAAGGTGCCGCGTCCGGGGCCGTGGTCGTCGGCCGCCGGCACGTACTGCACGACCCGCCCGGACAGGCGCGCCGGCACCGCGGTGATGGCCGGGCCGCCCACCCCGTCGCGCAGGATGCCGGCGGCGGGCAGCGCCGTCACCTCGGCCACCGTGCCCGGCTGGAGCCCGCCGCCGGCGTCGACGTCGGTGCCGGCGATGGCGATGGCGAAGGGGGTGTCCTCGGGGGTGGACAGCGCCTGCGGCGCGCAGACCGGCGCCGAGTTGCCGGTGTCGTACTCGTAGGCCCCGGGATCGCTCAGGCGGGCGCGCGGACGCGGCACGCCGCGCAGATCGGCGGCCGGCGCCGCCGCCGCGCCCGCGGCCCACTCGCGGCAGGGGCTGGCGGCGCGCAGGGCGAAGCCGTCGTCGGCGGTCAGCCAGACCCCGTCGGCCCCGGCGGGGGCGGCGGGGTCGATGAAGCCGGGATCGCCCTGGGCGGTGGTGGTCCAGGTGGCGTTGAGCGCCGCGCCCGCCTCGAGCACGTAGGGCGCCTGCACGATGCAGCCGATGAGCTGGGTGGCGATGGTGGAGGCGTTGTGGAAGTTGGACACCGCGTTGCCGGCCAGGGTGCTGAAGGCGACGGTGGCGGTGCCGGCGCCCGCCAGGTCGAGGCCGCCGCAGGCGTTGCCCGCCACCAGGCACGACTCCACCGCCACCGTCGATCCGGCCGGCTCGGCCCACAGCACCACCGCCGGCTGGCTGGTGGCGGCGGCCACGGCGGTGCCCGCCACCGCGCAGCGGGCCAGGGCGATGCGGCCGGTGGCGCGCGCCATCACCACCCGGGTGGCATGGGCGGCCGAGGGGGCGAACAGCCGGCAGCCGACCGCCAGGCAGTCCTCCAGCTCCAGCTCGCCGCCCCGGTCGAAATGCAGGGCGGCGTGGTAGTAGCCGGCGCAGTCCACCAGGCGCACGTTGGCCAGGCGCAGGCTGCCGACCTGGTCGGCGTAGATCGCGGCGCCGACGTTGGTCGAGGTCAGG
>JAKLKR010000126.1 GCA_023150565.1 Planctomycetota bacterium | reverse complement strand
CCGCGCCGCCGCCGGCGACCGCCGCCTCGACCAGGTCGACTACTGGATCGCCGAATGCACCCTCCAGCTCGGCCGTTCCGATGAGGCGCGCGAGCTGTTCGAGCGGCTGTACTCCGGCTGGCGCGCCAACCGCACCGACGGGCTGGCCCCGGCCGCGATCTACCCCGCCGCCGCCTACCGCATCGGCATCTGCTTCCTGCGCACCCCCGAACCGCGCTACGTCCACGCCCTGTTCGCCTTCCAGCGCGCGGTGCGCGACTTCCCCCGCGCCGAGGTCGACGCCGAGGTGGCGGTGTCGATGGCCGCCTGCTACGCCCAGATCGAGCGCGAGGACAAGGCGGTCGAGGAGCTTTTCGGCCTGCTCAAGGCCGACACCGGCGGCGATGGCAGCACCGGCCGGCTGCAGCTCGACAAGGCGGTGGGCACGCTCATGGCCCGGCTCGGCGACCAACCAGGCAACGTGCGTGCGCGCGCCTACTTCTATATCGCCCAGGCCGCCTTCCGCCGGGCCGAGCGCGAGCGCAGCGATCGCACCGCCATCGCCGCGCAGTCGGTCGGCTACTACGAGCGGGTGCTGGCCGAGAATCCGCCCGCGGACATGCGCGACGCCGCCCGCCTGGGCCTGGCGCGCGCCGCCCTGCTCGCCGGCAACGAGGAGCGCGGTCTGGCCGAGCTGCGCCGGCTGCGCGCCGACCCCGCCACCCAGGCGCGCGACCGCGAGTTCGCCAATCGCCTGCTCGGCGAGCACTACCGCGCCAAGGGCCTGACGCGCGAGGCGATCCGCGCCTTCCGCGGCGAGGGCGATGGCGCCGGGGTGCAGCCGTGATCGCCCGCCTGCTGGCGGCGCTGTTCGCCTGCGGCTGCACCCTCGCCGCCTCCGAGCACGGCGCCCCTCCCGCCGGCGCGGCGCCGCTCGATCCCGCCCCGCGCACCAGCCCATCGGCACCCCTGCCCGAGGACGAGTCGCGCCTGGATCCGCAGAAGCGCCTGCAGCGCCGCCTGGAGCGCCTGCTGCGCGAGCACGAGGAGCGCATCCGCGTGCTGACCGCGAGCGGGGTGCCCGGCACGGTGCGCGACCCCATCGGCGATCCTACCCTGGAGGAGCCCCTGCGCGGCCGCGACCAGGCCCTGCGCGAGCTGCGCAAGGCGCTGCAGGCGCATGTCGAGCGCACCCCGGCCCCGCGTCGCGACGAGCTCGACCATCCCTCCTCGCGTGCCCTGCCCGGCAGCGGCGCCGACCCGATCTCGGCGCGCAACCGTCTGGCGGTGGCGGAATGCCTGCGCGACCTCGCCGCCGCCCCCGAAGGCATCCCCCAGGATGTCGAGGACGGCATCGCCGCCCTCAACGGCCTGGATACCGCCCGCCTGAGCGAGACCGAGCGTGCCCTCGGCGCCTACCTGCAGGTGTGGTTCCTGGCCGAGCGCGCCCGCCGCCTGCCCGCCGACGCCGCCCCCGAGCGCCGGCGCAAGGCGGTGGACGAGGCGCGCGCCGCCCGCGCCGCCCTTGCCGCCCAGCATCCCGCCAGCGAGCTGGCGCTGACCGCCGACGCCCTGGTGGCCGGTCTCGACGATGGGACGCCGCTGGCGCCCGGGAGCGCGAAATGAGCAGCGAGGACCGCCTGGCGGCGCTGGAACGCCTGCAGGGCGTGCTGATCGAGAGCCTCGGCCTGTGGGCGGCCGAGGATCCCGACCTGTCCCGCCTGGCGGTGCTGGCGGCCGATGCCGAGGCGATCCTGGCCGGTCTTGCCGCCCTGCCCGAGCGTCCCGGCACGGCGGCCGAGGTGGCGCGCGCCGCCGCCGAGGCCGAGCGCCTGCGCCGGGCGGTGGCCGAGAACTGCAGCGAACGCGACGGCGCCCTGCGCCGGGCCTGGGCCGAGGAGCAGCGTCGCGAAGCGGCGGTGCGCGGTGCCTATCAGCCCGAGCCGGCCCCCGGCGACGCCAAGTTCTTCGACGGCAGGAGCTGAGAAGGCGGGGAAGAAAGTAGGAAGGCAGAAGGAGGAAGGAGGAAGGGGCGGGAAGAAAGTAGGAAGGCAGAAGGAGGAAGGAGGAAGGATTGATATCACCGTATCCGGTGCCGGGGATCCATCCCGGAGACCGGATGCGGGACGGCGATCCTTCCTCCTTCCTACTTCCTCCTTCCTCCTTTCTTCTGCCCCTTTCACTGTCCGCGTATGCCCATCTCCCCCGAAGACTTCTCCGCCGCGATCAAGCTCTTCGACGAGACCACCGGGGCGCTCTCGGCGCAGGTGCAGCGGCTGGAGGGGGTGCTGGCGCGCAAGCAGCAGGAGCTGATCGAGGCCAACCACCGCCTGGCGGCCAAGGTCGACGAACTCGACCGCCTGCGCGCCTGGCTCGAACTGGTGATGGGTGCGGTGTCGTCGGGGGTGGTGGCGGTCGATGTGCACGGCCGCGTGACCACCTGCAACCGCGCCGCCGAGCTGGCCCTGGCCGGCGAGCTGCCGCGCCTGATCGACGCCGACTGGCGCGCCTCCTTCCCCGACGCCCCGGCGGTGCGGGTGCTGGCCAGCGGCCGGGCCGAGCCGCGCTGCGAGCGGCGGGTCAGGGGCCCGGAGGGGGGGCATCGCACCCTCGAAGCGGCGGCCGCGCCGTTGCGCGCCCCCGACGGGGTCCTGATCGGCGCGGTCGAGGTGTTCGAGGACATCACTGCGGTGCGCTCGCTGCAGGAGCGCGCCGAGCGCGTCGACCGCCTCAAACAGCTGGGCGAGATGGCGGCCGGGGTGGCGCACGAGATCCGCAACCCGCTCAACGGCATCGAGGGCTTCGCCAGCCTGCTCGCCCGCGACCTCGCCTCCGGTGGCGGCGATCCCGCCAAGATGCGCCGCTATGCCGAGGCGGTGGTGGGCGGGGTGCGCGATCTCAACCGCACCGTCACCGGCCTGCTGGAGTTCACCCGGCCGCGCCGCCTCGACCGCCGCGCCGCCGATCCGCTGGCGCTGGTGCGTTCCTGCGTCGAACTGGTGCGCGCCGAGTCCGCCAGCCGCGCCGGGGCGGCGCTGGTGGGGGGCGAGGATCCCCAGCCCGGGCCGGCGGTGGCGCTGACCGACCGCTGGGGCGAGGGCAGCCATGTGTTCGATCCCAGCCAGCTGCGCCAGGTGCTGCTCAACCTGGTGCAGAACGCGGTGCACGCGGTGGTCGAGCACCACGCTAGCGGAGGCGGCACCGGGCGGGTGATGGTGACGGTCGAGCGCGACGACGATGGCGGTCTGGTGTTCACCGTCGACGACGATGGACCGGGGGTGCCCGCGGACGACCGCCAGCGCATCTTCACCCCGTTCTTCACCACCAAGAGCCACGGCACCGGCCTCGGCCTGGCCATCGCCCACACCATCGCCGCCCTGCACGGCGGCGGCATCACCGTCGACGAGTCGCCGCTGGGCGGGGCGCGCTTCCGGCTGGCGATACCGTAGGGAAAGGAGGAAGGCAGAAGGAGGAAGGAGGAAGGGTTGCTGCCCCGCATCCGCTATTCGGGATGGATCCCACATGCTGGATACGGGGCTATCAATCCTTCCTCCTTCTGCCTTCCTCCTTCCTCCTTTCTGTAGCCACCCTTCCTCCTTCCTACTTCCTCCTTCTGCCTTTTGATATTCCCCATGCCGCTCCCGACCGTCCTGGTCATCGAGGACGACCCCATCGCCATGCGCGTGCTGTGCGCGATCCTGCGCAACGGGCACCAGGCGGTGCCGTGCGCCGATCCGCGCCTGGTGTCCGAGAGCCTGGCGGCGGCGCCGGTCGACGTGGTGCTGATGGACCTCAACCTGCCGCACCTCGGCGGCGAGGAGCTGCTGCCGCGCATCCAGGCCGACCATCCCGACCTGCCGGTGATCGTGGTCACCGGCACCCAGGACGCGACGGTGGCGGTGCGCCTGGTCAAGAAGGGGGCCTTCGACTACCTGGTAAAGCCGGTCGATCCCAGGGGCCTGGTGGCGGCGGTGGCGCGCGCATTGCAGGTGCGCGAGGCCAACCGCGCCGCCGCCGCCGAGCGTCCGGTGGCGTTGCGCAAACCGCAGAACTTCGCCCGCTTCGTCACCGCCAGCAAGGCGATGCAGCGCCTGTTCGAGTACATCGAGGCGGTGGCGCCATCGCCCAACCCGGTGCTGGTCACCGGCGAGACCGGCACCGGCAAGGAACTGGTGGCGCAGGCCATCCACGCCGCCAGCGGCCGTGGTGGCGAATGCGTGGCGTGCAACGTCGGCGGTCTCGATGACGCCCTGCTCTCCGACGCCCTCTTCGGGCACCGCAAGGGCTCCTTCACCGGCGCGGTGGGCGACCGCGCCGGCCTGGTCGAGCGCGCCGCCGGCGGCACCCTCTTCCTCGACGAGATCGGCGACCTGCCGCTGCAGTCGCAGGTCAAGCTGCTGCGCCTGCTGCAGGAGCAGGAATACCTGCCGGTGGGCCTGGATGTGCCGCGCCGTGCCGACATCCGCGTGGTCGCCGCCACCAGCCTCGACCTCGACCAGCGCATCGCCGACGGGCGCTTCCGCCGCGACCTGTTCTATCGCCTGTGCGGCCACCGCGTGCACCTGCCGCCGCTGCGCGAGCGGCGCGAGGATGTGCCGGTGCTGATCGCGCATTTCGCGCGTGTGGCCTGCGAGCAGGCCGGCATCGGCCAGCTGCGGGTGCCGAGCGCGGTGCTCGATCTGGTCGCCACCTATGGCTTCCCCGGCAACGTGCGCGAGCTGCAGGCGCTGATCCACGATGCGGTCAGCCGGCGCAAGGGCGGGCAGCTCTCGGTCGAGCCTTTCCGCCGTCTCGGCCAGCGCCCTGGCGCCGCTGGCGCGCCGGCGTTGCCGCCGCCGGCTTTGGGCTTCCCGGGCCACCTGCCCACCATCGAGGAGGCGGTCGAGCAGCTGGTGCAGGAGGCCCTGCGGCGCAGTGATGGGAACCAGGCGGCAGCCGCCCGCCTGCTGGGCATCTCGCGCCAGGCTCTCGGCCAGCGGCTGAAATCCCAGGGCCGTCGCCGGGCCATCGAGGGCGTCAATAATTATTGACATGTCAATAACTATTGACGCACGTAGTAAGTGGTTTGAAATTAAGAGGTTACGCGCCCGAATGGAGGCGATGTAAATAGTAATTTACAAATGACGAACCCAATCGCTCATGTGGTTGGTGAGTACGGACAATGAGTTACGTCTTTTTGAGGATGTGGCACGACTTGTGCCATACGATGGGAGACATCGGAGTCACCCCATGAACACCGGCACCACCACCACCCCCTTCGACCCCATCGGCCCGCTCCAGCTGCGGGTGATGAACCACCTGTGGAAGGTCGGTTCCGCCACCGTGCAGGAAGTGATGAACGCGCTCAATGCGCTCTCCCCGGCCAAGCCGCTGGCCTACACCACCTACCTCACCGTGATGCGCAACCTCGCCAAGCGCAAGCTGCTCGACCAGCGCAAGACCGCCACCAAGCGCCACCAGTTCGTGTGCGCGATCGCCGAAGACGACTACAAGGCGGCGGTGGTGAAGCAGGTCTTCCGCGACTACTGCGACAACGACTTGGTCCGTCTGAACCGCCTGCTCGGCCAGCCGGGCGCCACCACCGCGGCCTGAACCAGCGAGTTAGTGTGACGTGGCCGACGGCCACGCGAGCCGGCAGCGGCGGATGGCTTGACCATCCGCCGCTGCGTGTTGGTGGGCGGGGTGATTTGCGCTGCCACGATTCCGGTGTCATGCTGACGGCGTGACTGTGCAACGTCCGACCCCGCATCTGCCCTCACGTGCTGATCCCACCCAGCCGGCGGTGCGGGTGGTGTCCGGCTACCGGGTGGTGGGCGAGCTCGGCCAGGGCGGCATGGCCACCGTCTACCGCGCCATCCAGCTCTCGCTCGACCGCCAGGTGGCGCTCAAGGTGCTCGAGCAGAGCGGTCCGCCCGACCAGGCGGTGATCGAGCGCTTCGTGCGCGAGGCGCGCGCCGCCGGCCGCATCAGCCATCCCAACGTGGTCACCTGCTTCGATGTCGGCGTCGACCAGGACCGCGTCTACATGGCGCTCGAACTGATGACCGGCGGCGACGCCGGCCAGTTGGCCGAGCACCACGGCGGGCGCCTGCCCGAGCGCCGTGCGCTCGAACTCATCCGCGACGCCGCCCGCGGCCTGGGCGCGATCCATGCCGCCGGGCTGATCCATCGCGACATCAAGCCGGCCAACATCTTCATCGCCGCCGACGGCAGCGGCAAGCTCGGCGACTTCGGCCTGGTACGCGAGGCGATCGACCGCCGCGGCATCGAGCTGACCACCGATGCGGTCGGCACCCCGGTGTTCATGTCGCCTGAACAGGCCATGGGCGGGCGCGAGATCGACATCCGCAGCGACATCTGGTCGCTGGGCGCCTGCCTGTTCACCCTGGTCAGCGGCCGTCCTCCCTACCTCGCCGACAACGCCTGGCAGGTGATCCGCAAGGTCTCGTCCGAGCCTGCCCCCGACCTGGCCCAGATCATGCCCGAGGCCTCGACGGCGGTGGTGGCGCTGGTGCGCCGCTGCATGGCGCGTGGCCGCGACCAGCGCTTCCAGACCCCGGCCGAGCTGCAGCGCGCCGCCGAGCGCGCCCTCGGCTACCGCACCTCGGGGGTATACACCACCCGCCAGCTCCATCGCGCGGTGGTGCCGCCGGTGGGCGAGCTGTGGGCGCGCGCCGGGGTGGGGGTGGCCGAGCGCGGCGGCCCGGGCGCCACCCTCGCGCTCGCGCTCGGACCGGACGGACCGGTGCTGTTCGCCCTCGCCCTCGGCGCCGGTGCGGCGGAACGCCTGCGCCTGCGTGTGACCGTGCTCACCGGCACCGACCCCGACCCCGACCTGCTGGTGCGCGCGCTGCATGCCGATGGGCTGGCCGCCGCCGCGGTGGTGCTGGACGTCGGCCGCCGCCAGGTGCGCTGCGCCGCCAGCGCCGGCGCCCACGTGCTGCTCGCCGATCCGCGCGGACCCGAGGTGCTGCGCCTGGTCGGCAGCGAGGCCGGCGCCGCCGAGCTGGCGAGCGGGCGGGTGCTGTTGCTGGCGGCGGGTGCCGGCGCCCCGGCGCTGCCAGCCTGGAGCGAACTGCTACGCCATGCCGAAGCCGGCCCGAGCGCGGTCGCCGACGCGGTGGCGGCGGTGCTGCCGGGAGCGGCGGTGGGGATTTTGGCGGGATAGATCTTACGTCCGGACGTCCGGGCGTCCGGGCGTCCGGGGGTCGAATCCTCCGTCCTCCGACGTCCGGACGTCCGGACCTCCGGACCTCCGGACGCTCCCCACATCCGCACGTCCGGATGCCTCCTTCTCCAGTTCAGCGAACTCCTCCTCGCTCAGCCAGCTCGGACGCAGCAGGCGGGGGGCGTCCTTGAGTCCGAGCTTGCTGCGCTGCTCGGCGCTCAGCGCCAGCGCCGTGGGCCGGCCGCCGGCGCGCAGCTGCGCCCACAGGCTGCGCAGGCTGGCGGTGAGCGGGGCCTCGATGCGCAGCTCCTGGCCGGTGCGCGGGTGCGGCAGCGCCAGCACGGCGGCGTGCAGGGCCTGCCCCGGCAGCTCGGCGCAGGCGCTGCCATAGACCCAGTCGCCCACCAGCGGCAGGCCGTGGTGGCTGGCGTGGACACGGATCTGGTGCTGGCGGCCGGTGTGCAGCAGCAGGCGCAGCAGGCTGAAGGCGCCGTCCGGGGCCTCCTCGAGCAGTTCGTAGTCGGTCCACGCCTCCTGGCCGTCGGCGCGCACGCAGCGCGCGATGGTGTGCTCGCCGGCCTCGCCGATGGGGTCGTGCCAGGCGCCCGCCGGCGGCTGCGGCCGGCCGTGGCAGATGGCGCGGTACTCCTTGTGCAGGTCGCCGGCCTCCATCGCCGCCGCCAGGCGCACGTGCGTCTTCACGTCGAGCGACATCAGCACGATGCCGCTGGTGTCGCGGTCGATGCGGTTGACCAGGCGCACCTCCTCGCGGCGGCCGCCGCGGGCGGCGAACCATTCCTGCACCTGGTCCAGGAGGGTGCCGGTCATGGTCTTGCCGGCCTGGTGGGCGAGCTGGCCGACCGGCTTGTTGCACACCAGCAGGCCGCCGTCGTGCAGCAGGATCTCGAGCGGCGGCGGGTCGCCGTCGCCGGCATCGCGTTCCGGCAGGGGGGCGTGCACCACCACCAGCATGCCGGGGCGCAGCTTCATGCGCGCTCCGGCGGGGGCGCCGTCGATGGTGGCGGCGCCGCGCTCCAGCCAGCGCACGATCAGGCTGCGGCTGATGGTCGGCCACACCGCGGTGAGGTACTTGTCCAGGCGCCAGTTGCGCCCGTGGTTGGCGCCCACCGCGAAGCGCACCACCCGGTGGGTGGCGGTCAGTTCGCGCTCGACCCGGATCTCGTTGCGCACCCGCTCGGCCTCGTCGGGCTCCCCACCTGCATCGGCCATGCCTGCTTGTCGCCGGGCCGGCTGCGCCAGCAACCGGCAACCCATGCCATCGCTGGCGATTGCGCCGCTGCGCAATCTGGGCCACACTTCCTGCGTGCCGGTCCCCTTCCGTCTCGATCTGCGCTGGCGCATCGTCCTGCTGGTGATGCTGGCGGCGGTGCCGGCCCTGCTGCTGGCGCTGGCGGCGGGCCTGCGCGCGCGCGCGGTCGAGGCCGAGCGCGCCGGCAACGAGTCGCTGCGCATCGCCCGCCTGAGCGCGATCACCCACCGCCAGCTGATCGAGAGCACCCGCCACCTGCTCGAGACGGTGGCGCTGGTGCCCGAGGTGCGCGCGCGCGACGCTCCCGCCTGCCGCGATCTGCTCGTCTCGCTCTCCTCTCGCTTCCCCTCCTATGCCCTGCTCCTGCTGGTCGACGCCGATGGGCGCAGCTTCGCCTGTTCGCAGCCGGGAGCCGTGATCGACGTCTCCGACCGCCCCTACTTCGCCCGCGTGGCTGCCGGTGGCGGCTTCTCGGTGGGCGAATACGCCGTCGGCCGCATCAGCGGCAAGCCTTCGCTGCATTGCGCGGTGCCGGTGCTGGATGCCGCCGGCACCCTCGGCGCGGTGGCGGTGGCGGCGATCGACCTCGGCTGGGTGGGGCAGGTCGCCTCCACCGCCGAGCTGCCGCCGGGCTCGGTGGTGACCGTGCTCGACCGCCAGAGCGTGATCCTGGCGCGCACCGTGCTGTCCGAGCGCCTGGTCGGCACCAAGGCCCCGGACGAGGCCATCCGCCAGCTCGCCCTGGGACCCGAGGGCATCTTCCGCCTGGTCGGTCCGGACGCCGTCGACCGCATCTACGGCCATTCCGCCCTGCGCGACCCCGATGGCCAGATGATCGGTTCGGTCATCGTCGGGGTGCCGGTGGAGCAGGCCTACGCCCGCGCCCAGCGCGGTCTGCTGTTCGACCTCGCCCTGGTGGTGGTGGTGGCGGTGGTGGCGGTGCTGGCGGCGCGCCTGATGGCGCGCCGGCTGATCGAACGGCCGGTGCAGGAGCTGGTGGCGGTGACCGGGCGGCTGGCCTCCGGCGATCTCGCGGCGCGCACCCGGGGCCTGGGCGGGGCCGACGAGTTCGCCACCCTGGCGCGCGCGATCGACACCCTGGCCGCGGCCCTGGCCCTGCGCGAGGCCGGCAGCCGCGCCGATGCCGAGGAGATCCGCCGCGCCCACACCCTGCTGCGCACCCTGGTCGACGCCACCCCGCTGGCGGTGTTCCTGCTCGACCTGCAGGGGCGGGTGACCTCGCTGTGGAGCCGTGGCGCCGAGGCCATGCTGGGTTGGCGCGAGGTCGAGGTGCTGGGCAGCCCGCCGCCGCATGTGCCCGAGGAGCACCGGGCCGAATTCGTCGAGCATTACCGCCGGGTCACTTCCGGCGAGGTGCTGGCGGGGATCGAGGTCGAGCGCATGCGCAAGGACGGCCGCCGCCTGCGCGTGGCGCTCTATGCCGCCCCGGTGGCGGGGCCCGACGGGCGCACCGCCGGCACCATCACCATGCTCGCCGACGTCACCGCCCAGCGACTGCTGCAGGAGCAGCTGCAGCAGTCGCAGAAGATCGAGGTGGTCGGCCGCCTGGTGGGCGGGGTGGCGCACGACTTCAACAACCTGCTGGCGGTGATCTCGGGCCACAGCGACCTGCTGCTCAAGCGCGTGCAGGACCCCGCGCACCGCCAGCAGGTGGAGCAGATCCAGGGCGCCGCCCAGCGCGCCGCCGCCCTCACCGGCCGCCTGCTCGGCTTCGCCCGCCGCCAGGGCGCCAAGCCGCGCCAGATCGACCTCGCGCTGCACCTCGACGACTCCATGCGCCTGCTCACCGCGGTGGTGGGCGACCGCGTGACGCTGAGCGCGCACCGCGAGGGGCCCTGTCCGGTGGTGGCCGATCCGGTGCAGATCGACCAGGTGCTGATGAACCTGGCGATCAACGCCCGCGACGCCCTGCCCCAGGGCGGCGAGATCGGGGTGTCGGTGGCGGTGAACGGCGGCCGCGTCGAACTGGCGGTGAGCGACAACGGCATGGGCATGGATGCGGCGGTGCAGGCGCGGCTGTTCGAGCCCTTCTTCACCACCAAGCCGCCGGGCAAGGGCACCGGGCTCGGCCTGGCGACCGTCAACGGCATCGTGCAGGAGCTGGGCGGCACCATCGCGGTGCGCAGCGCTCCTGGCGCAGGTTCGACCTTCACCGTCGCCCTGCCGCTCGCCGGCAACGGCGACCGTCCGCGCCACCGCTCGCCCCGGCCACTGCCCGGTACCGTGCTGGCGGTGGACGACGACCCCGCGGTGCTGGCGGTGGTGGCGGCGGCGCTGGGCGAGCTGGGCTGCCGGGTGGCGACCGCCACCGACGCCACCGAGGCGCTGGCGCGCATCGAGGCCGGTCTGGTCCCCGACCTGCTGGTCACCGACCTGGTGATGCCGGGCATGGACGGCGCCAGCCTGGCGCGGGCGGCGCGCGCGCGCCTGCCCGGGCTGCGCGTGCTGGTGGTGTCGGGCTATGCCGAGGACCGCCTGACCCGGGCGGCGGCCGAGCTGGGCGCGGGCACGGCGGTGCTGGGCAAGCCGTTCTCGGCCCATCGGTTGGCGGAGACGGTGCGGGCGGTGATGGCGTGAGATGTGGTGGGAGGAGCCACCTCCCACTCCACATCAACAACCGTCCAGTTGTTTCGTATAATAATATGTAGTTTCGATAATCGGAACGATGGAGTCCTGCCATGACCCACCTCCGCCTGCTTGTGCCCCTGGTCGCCGCCTGCGCCTGGGCGGTCGAGGTCCCCGCTCCGGCCGGCTGGTGGAGCTTCGATGCCGGTGATGTGGCCGGCGACACCGTCCATGACCGCGCCGGCAGCGCCCATGCCGTGCTTGGCGAGGGTTCCCGGCTGGTGCCCGGGAAGGTGGGCCAGGGGGTGCAGATCGGCGGGCGGGTCGGGGTGGTGCAATGCCAGGGCGCGCCCGCGCTCGGCCAGCAGTTCACCCTCGCGGCGTGGTTCCGCAGCGCGCATCTGGGCGAGCAGCAGCACACCATCTACGGCGGCGACGTGAAGGGCTGCCACTACCTGCGCGTCAATCCAGATGGGCGGCTGGTGCTCGGCCTGCAGGACGTGCGCCTGCTCGCCTCGTCCAAGGGCACGGTGGCCGCCGGCGTCTGGACCCATGTGGCGGTGGCGTGGCGGGCCGACGGCAGCTACGGCTTCTTCATCGACGGCCGGGATGCCGGCAGCGGGCAGGTGGCGGGTGCGGCGCCCTTCGCCCAGGCCGTGCGCGCCAGCCTCGGTCAGGCCACCGCCGGCATCCGCCGCCGAACCTGCGAGGGCGAACTAGACGAGGTGCGGGCTTACGCCGTCGCCCTCGACCCGGCGGCGGTGGCCGCCCTCGCCACCACCACCGCCAACCCTGCCGAGGACCCCGCCCGCGCCGCCGCCCGTCCCGCCCCTGCGCCCGCGCTGCGTCTGCGCGCCGCCGCCGCGGACCACTGGTTCACCGCCGGCTCCCCGGTGGTGTTCACGGTCGAGGCCGGGGCGGCGGTGCCGGCCGGGCTGAGCGCGCTCGCCGGCTCGGTCTACGACCGCCTGGGCCGCGAGCTGGCCACGGTCACGGTCGCCCGCGACGAACTGGTGGCGCGCGGCTGGGCGTGGACCCCGCCTGGGCCCGGCTTCTACGAGGTGGCCTTCGCCATCACCGTGGATGGGCGCCGCCAGCCGCTGGCCGACACCTACAACTTCCAGCAGGGCAAGGGCGGGGCGGTGCCCTTCAGCCGCGAGCGCCGGGCCCTGACGGTGGTGCCGGTGCGCACCGGCAAGGGCTGCGCCCAGTTCGGCCTCAGCTATGAGGACGAGCGCGACGCCCCGCGCGCCGCCCGCCTCGGCCTGGGCTTCGCCCGGTTGTGGCTGCCGTGGGGGGCGAAGGGGGTCGACGAGTCCGGCGGCATCGAGCTGCAACAGGGGGTCTACCGCTGGGAGAAATTCGATCCCCACCTCGCCGCGCTCAAGGCCGCTGGCATCGACGACCTGGCGCTGCTGCCGATCTACACCCCGCGCTGGGCCTCGCCCCACCCGGAGGACGACAAGATCGACATCTGCGTGATCGGCCGCCATGTGTGGGCGCCGACCCGGGTGGAGCACTACACCGACTTCCTGCGCGCCGCGGTGAAGCGCTATGGCGACCGCGTGCGCACCTGGGAGCTGTGGAACGAGCCCCACCTGCCCGGCGGCAGCGTGTTCTGGAAGGACTCCCCCGAGGCCTTCGTCAACCTGCTGCGCGCCGGCTACCACACCCTGAAGCAGGAGCAGCCGGGCTGCGAGGTGTGGATCGGCGGCATGGGCGGGAAGCGCTACCTGCCGTTCTACAAGGCCATCCTCAAGCTCGGTGCGGTGCCCTTCGACCGTCTGGCCATCCATGGCTCGTGGCCCGAGCTGGCGGGCTTCCGCGCCCTTGAACAGCAGTTCGGCGCACCGTCGAAGCCGTGGCTGTCCTCGGAATGGCACGCCATCCTGCTGGATGCCCAGCGCGAGGTGCCGAGCGAGCAGTCGCTGGCGCGGCGGCTGGTGCTCGATGCCTGCCACCACCTGCAGCAGGGGGCCGGGCGCCTGGCCACCTTCTGCATGGAGGAGGGCGAGGAGTTCGAGAAGGAGATGCTGCCACGGGTGGCCGCCGAGGGCCGCTTCGGCCAGTCGAGCGGGCTGTTCCGCACCCGGCCGCGCAGCGAGCCGCGGCTGGCGGCGGCGGCCCTCGCCACCCTCACCGGCCAGATCCGCACCCGCCTGGAGTTCCGCGGCCTGGCCGACCTCGATCAGGGCGTGCGGCTGGCCTGGTTCGCCGACGGCGACGGCACCCTGGCGGTGGTGTGGGGGGTGAACCGCGAACCGGCGACGCTGCCGGTCCTGCTCGCCGGCGGCAGCGCGCGCACCGCCATCGACGGCAGCCCGTGGCCGTCGGGCGCGCCGCTGGAGGCCGACGACCTGCTGTTCGTGCGCGACCTGCCGGCGGCCGCGCTGGCGGCGCTGCCCGCCAGCACCCAGCCTATCCGCCCCGACCAGCGCGCGGCGCGCGCCACCGGCCCGGTGGTGGCGGGGGTGCGCGGCGAGGCGCCGCTGCTCGACGCCGGGGCGCGCCTGCTGCCCGGCGCCACCCCGCGCTGGAACGCCGAGGGCTGGCGCTGGGTCCCGGCCGAGGCCAAGGAGCGCCCGGCCGGCTTCGCCGCCCGCTTCGCGCTGGCGGCCGGGGACCACGGCCTCGACCTGGTGGTCGAGGTGGACGACCCGGTGTTCCATCAGCGCGGCGAGCTGCCGGCGCTGTGGAACGGCGACAGCCTGCAGTTCGCCCTCGACTGCGACGGCAGCGCGGCCTGGCGCAACCAGGTCGAATTCCTGTTCGCCAGGCGCCCGGGCGACACCTGGCTGGTGAAGACCCAGGTGCCGGGCTTCGACGGCGACCTGCCCCAGCGCTGGTCGCCGGCCTGGAAGCAGGTCGAGCACGCCCGCGCCCTGGTCGAGCCGCGTCCCGGCGGCCTGCGCTACGCCGTGCATGTCGAGCGCAGCGAGCTGTATCCCTGGGCCTACGACCCGGCCGTTCCGCTGCGCTTCAGCCTGCTGGTCAACGACAGCGACGGCGGCGGGCGCCTGGGCTGGCTGGAATGGGGCGGCGGCATCGGCGAGGGCAAGGAGCCGGAGCGCTACGGCAGGCTGGCTCCGTAGGCCGCGCCCGCCGGACATTCCGCCGGGTCCTCGGCTGTGGTCATAATTGCATATCTAAAATACATTAGCAAAATGCGGCCAGACGAGGATCACCATGCCTGACCGCACTCCCTTCCAGCACGCCGCCGTCCGCGCCGGCGAGTGGCTGGTGCGCACCCAGATCAGCGACGTGCTCGACGCCAACCGCGGGCGCTTCATCTACGCCCGCAACCTCGACAGCGGCTACACCGAGCGCAGCACCGGCTGGCAGACCGGCTTCGGGCTGATGGCCTGCCTGTCGCTGCACCGCCTCACCGGCGAGCAGAAGTACCTCGACAGCGCCGCCCTGGCGCTGTCCTACCTCCGCTCGCTGCAGATCCTCGACGGGCGCAACCGCCGGCTGTTCGGCGCCATCCGCGAAGAGACCCCGCAGAGCGAGTGGCTGCACCCGCGCGACGCGCTCTCGGCGGCCTGGGGCATGCTCGCCTGGCACCGCGCCACCGGCGAGCGGGACGCGCTCGAACGCGCGGTTTTCTTCGCCGACTGGATGCTGACCTACGCCATGTGCGACGGCTGGCCGATCGCCACCGTCAACCTCGGCCCGGGCGGGCGCGACACCGACGACCTGCTCTCGAGCGTGCAGGGGGGCGCGATCCTGTTCCTGCTCGACCTCTGGCAGGCCACCCGCGACGTGCGCTACTACGAGGCGGCGCTGCGCATGAGCGACTACCACGTGCGGCACCTGCTCACCGAGGAGGGCGAGGTGCAGGTGATCATCGACCCCCTGGGCAACAACCCCGGCGCCAGCAGCTTCGAGAAGTGGCCGCAGGCCTGGCGCGAGATGCACCGTATCAACGACGACTTCGGCGGCATCGCCCTGGTCGACAGCTTCCACACCTTCAGGAAGCCGGTCTACCGCCAGCGCGTGCAGGCCTATGCCCGCTGGGTCGCGCGCGCGCAGCTGCCCAACGGCGGCTTCCTCATCCCCGAGGCCGAGGTGGGCAGCGCCACCGCGCCGATCTTCCTGCACCAATTCGCCACCCTGGCCGAGCCGGCCGAGGCGGTCCAGGCCCGCCAGGTGGCCGACCGCGCCCTGGCGCGGCTGCTCCAGCACCAGCAGGCGAGCAGCGATCCCCAGGTCGACGGCGCCTT
>JAKLKR010000125.1:10303-15229 GCA_023150565.1 Planctomycetota bacterium | reverse complement strand
GCAGCTCGGCGCCGAGGTCGCCGCCCGCGCTCCAGGCCGCGGCCAGCGCGTCCTGGTCGCGGTAGCGCGCCGCCAGCCAGCGGTTCCAGGCCGTGCGCAGGGCGGCGGCCGGGCCTGCGGGCCAGCCGGCCGCCTCGTCGACCGGGCGGTTGGGCATCACCAGGCTGTTCTCGTTGTTCAGCTCCACCGCCATCAGCGCCGGGTCCTGGCCGAGCGGCCTGCCGCTGTGCGGGCTGACGTGGCCGAGCAGGGCGCGGGCGAAGTCCTCCTGCAGGGCGATCAGGCGCGGGTCCACCAGGTCCATGCCCTTGGTGATGCGCTTGTCGGCGCCCTCGCCGCACCAGCCGGCGGGCAGGCCGTCGGCCTCGCCGAAGGCGCGCGCGACCTTGAGGTTGAGGTTGATGTGCACGCCCTGCTTGCCGAGCTCGTGGATCAGGCGGTCGAGGCGCGCGAGCTGGGCCGGGTCGAGGCGCGGCTCGCGCGGGAAGGCCGGGTCCCAGATGCTGTGCCGGCCGAAGCGCCCGGCGGTGCCGCCGTCGATGTAGTGGATGCGCACCGCGTTGATGCCCAGGCGGGCGAGGCGGCGCGCCAGCGCCACCGCCACCTCGGGTTCGGGGAAGGCGGCGGCGAAGGTCAGGGCCACGCCCAGGAAGCGCACCCGCCCGCCGTCGCCGCTGCGCACGAAGCGCCCGTCGCGCACCTCCACCGGTCCGGCCGGCGCCCCCGGCGACAGGTCCACCACCCCGTTGCCGCCGTCGAGCGGCATCACCCAGGGGAATGGTTCGGCAGCCAGGGCGGCGGCGGCGAACAGGAGCGGGACGAGGGTGCGCAGGAACATGCCCCCAGTCTACCCTGGCGGCGGGTGGTCTGGCAGGTGCGGCCGGCAGCAAAGGAGCATTTCCGTCACGCGGGGGGGCCATAGCCTGCCCGCCCATGGTCCCGGTCGAAGTGGAACGCCTGTGGCCCGGCCTGGCCGCGCTCGAGGTGAAGCGGGTGGTGGTGGTCGACGACCTCGGCCCCTGGTGGGATGGCATGGGCATCCACCGCCACCGCATCCCCACCCTGCTGGTGGCGGTGAGCGGGGCGGCGCGCATCGAGGTGGGCGAGCGCCGGCGCGTCGACCTGGTGCAGGGCGAGGCGGTGCTGCTCCATTCCTGGGTGTGGCATTCGCACCCGGTGCTGCACAGCGGCGCGGCGCTCAACTTCGGCTGGACCCACCGCCAGGGCGACACCACCGTGTTCTGGCCGGGCGGCGACTGGGAGGGCTCGCTGCCGCGCCCGCTGGTCGAGCGTTCGCTCGCGGAGATGGTGGCGGCGCCGGCCGAGCGCCACTGCGCGCTCGCCCGCCAGCTGCTGGCGGCGGTGGCGGCGCTGCCGCCGCGCCCCTGCCAGATGCCGACCGCGATGCGCACCATGGCGGTCTACGCCTGGATCCACCGCACCCGGCCGATCACCGCCGCCACCCTGCTGGCGAGCAGCGGCCTGGGCTACACCGCCGCCAACCGCCTGTTCTCGCACTGGCTCGGCTTCAGCCCCAAGCAGTACCTGCTCAACTGCCGGCTCGAACTCGCGCGCCGGCTGCTCGCCGCCGGCCTGCCCCCGGGCGAGGTGTGGGCGGAATGCGGCTTCCGCAACCGCGCCGACCTCACCCGCCGCTTCCGCCTGGCGCACGGGGTGTCGCCGCGGCGCTGGGCGGTGCAGACGCGCGCCACCGGCTGATCACCCCGCCAGGCGGCGCAGGCCCGCGGCTGTGGCGCCCAGGCCCTGGGCGCCGTCCGCCACCGCGCGCGCGGCGCCGGCCGCCTCCGACGACAGGCTGCTGACCGAGCGCGAGGCCTCGGCCACCTGGCGCACCGCCTGGGCGGCGTCGCCGGCATTGCGTGCGACCTCCTGCGAGCCGGTGCGGATCTCGCCCAGCGAGCGCGCGATGTCCTTGAGCCCGCTGTCGGCCTGGTGCACGCCTTCCGCAACCGAGCGGGTGGTGCCGGCCTGCTGGCCGATGGCGGCGGCGATGTCGTGGATGGCGTCGCCGATGCCGTGCACCTGCTGCTGCACCCCGGCGACGGTGCTGGCGGCCTCGTGCACCTTGCCCTGGATGGCGGCCACCGACCGGGCGACCTGGTCGGCCGATCCCATCGCGCTCGCGGCCAGCTCCTTGACGCTGCCGGCCACCACCGCGAACGACCTGCCCGCCTCGCCGGCCTTGGCCGCCTCGATGGCGGCATTGAGCGCGAGCAGGTTGGTCTGCTCGGCGACCTTGCGGATGGCGGCGTTGGTGGCGCCGATGGCGGCTGCGGCCTCGCCCAGGGCGGCCATGGCGCTGGCGGCGGCGTCGACCCCGCTGCGCGCCTGTCCGGCCAGGTCGCTGCCCCTCTGCGCGCGCGCGGCGATGTCGCCGCTGGTGGCGGCCATCTGCTCGGCGGCGGCGGCCAGCCCGCCCACGGTGGCGGTGATCTGCTCGGCGGCGGCGCCGATGCTGGCGACGCTGGCGGCCATCTGCCCGGCGGCGGCGGCCATGGTCGAGACCCCGGTCGACAGCTGCCCGGCGGCGGCCGCCATGCCCTGGGCCTCGTGGGCGGTGGTGCCGGCGTTGGCCTGCAGCGCCTGGGCGGTGGCCCCGAGCGTGCTCGAGCCGTCGACCGCGGCGGTCACCGCCCGGCGCAGCGGCCGGGTGATGCTGAGCGCGAGCAGCACGGTCAGCAGCAGGATCCCCGCCATCATCCCGCCCATCAGCTGCAGATGCCAGGCGAGGGTGGCCTCGGCCTCGGTGCGGGCTCTGGCCAGGCGTGCGGCGGCGGCCTGGTTGGTGCGGCCGACCAGGGCATGGATGCGGTCGATGAAGGTGGTGGCGGCGGCGAACACCTGCCTGTCGTCGAGGCCGTAGCCGCCCTGGGCGGAGCGCGCCAGCACCGCGTCGAGCCCCGCTTCGAGCAGCCTCCAGTCGGGATCCTTGCGCAGCGCCTGCAGCGCCTGGGTGATGTCCTCGGGCAGGGCATAGGCCTGCGAGCCGAGCCCGCCCACCACCCCGGCATGGGCGGCGACCAGGCCCTTGAGCGCGGCCGGCGGCAGCGGCTTGTCCGCCGCCGCCGCCGAGGACAGGCGGGCGCGCAGGCGGCCGGCGTATTCCTTGGCCTCCTCCAGCACCAGCAGGCTGGTGAACAGCTTGCCCACCCCGAAATCGGTGCGCGCCTTGGCCGCCTTGGCCTCCATGCCGATGCAGGTGGTGATGAGCGCGGTGTAGCCATCGATCACCGCCACCGGGGCGGCGCGCTCCTCGACCTGGGCGCGCAGGCGGCGCACCGCCTCGGTGACGGCGGTGCGTTCGTCCGCCGCCAGTTCGCCGATGTGCCCGTCGCTGGTGGTGCGCTGGGCTTCGAGGTCGGTGGTCCCGCCGGCCAGCCGTACCGCCGACTTGCCGCGCTCGCGCTGGAGTTCGTGGATCACCTCCGAGCGGTGGGCGATGCCGGTGGCGTGGGCGGCCATCTCGTCGCACACCAGGAGCGTGGCGCGGGTCTGGCGCCAGTCGGCGAAACCCAGCACGGTGAAGGTGATCAGGGGGATGGCGGCAAGCAGGATGAGGCGATGGGCCACAGTGAGGGTCATGGACTAGGTAATAACACCTACCCCATTTGACTGCCATCATGTCTTCCGCTCCTGCGAGCACTCCTGGGAGGGGAATGGTTCAGCCTGCCAGGCGGCGCAGGCCGGCGGCCACCGTGCTCATGGCGGTAGCCTTGCCAGCCACCGACTCGGCGGCCTGGCGGCCCTCGTCCGACAAGCTGCTCATCGTTCCCGCCGCGCGCGCCACCTCGGCCACCGCCTGCGAGGATTCGCCGGCATGGTGCGCCACCTCCTTGGCCCCGCTGCGGATCTCGCCCAGCGAACGTGCGATGTCCTTGAGCCCGGCGTCCGACTGGTGCACGCCCTCGGCCACCGCGCGGGTGGTGGTCGACTGCTGCTCGATCGCGCTGGCGATGTCATGGATGGCGTCGCCGATGCCATGCACCTGCTGCTGCACCGCCGCCACCGTGGCCGAGGCCTCGTGCGCCTTGTGCTGGATGCCGGCCACCGAGCGCGCCACCTCGTCGGCCGAGGCCATCGCGCTCGCGGCCAGCTCCTTGACGTTGCCCGCCACCACCGCGAACGAGCGCCCGGCCTCGCCGGCCTTGGCCGCCTCGATGGCGGCGTTGAGCGCGAGCAGGTTGGTCTGCTCGGCGACCTTGCGGATGGCGGCGTTGGTGGCGCCGATGGCGCTGGCGGCCTCGCCCAGGGCGGTCATCGCGGCGGCGGCGGCATCGGCGCCGCCGCGCGCCTGGGTGGCGAGTTCACTGCCCCTGCGCGCGCGTCCGGCGATGTCGCCGCTGGTGGACGCCATCTGCTCGGCGGCGCTCGCCAGCCCGCTCACCGTGGTGGTGATCTGCTCGGCGGCGGCGCCGATGCTGGTGACGTTGGCGGCCATCTGCTCGGCCGCGGCGGCCATGGTCGCCACTCCGGTGGCCATCTGCTCGGCCGCGGCGGCGGTGGTGCGCGCCTGCTCGGCCGAGGTGCCGGCGTTGGCGAGCAGGCTGCGTGCGGCGGTGCCCAGTTCGCCGGCCCCGCCTTCGACCGCATGCACCGCCCGGCGCAGCGGCCGGGTGATGCCCAGCCCGAGCACCAGGGTGAGCACGAGGATGGTGCCGACCAGCGATCCCATCACCGTCAGGCGGGTGGCCTGGCGCGTGCGCGCCGCCTGTTCGACGCTGCGGGCGCGGTCGACCGCCACCTGGTTGGCGGCCTGGACGATGGCGTGGATGTCGTCGATCACACTGGTCGCGGCATCGTAGACGCGCTGATGGTGGAGCCCGAAGCCGCCCTGGGCCGAGCGCTGGATGACGGTGTCGGCGGCGGCCTCCAGCTCGCGCCAGGGTCCGCCCTGACGCAGGGCGG
>JAKLKR010000125.1:0-10293 GCA_023150565.1 Planctomycetota bacterium | reverse complement strand
CCTTGCCGGCCGCCGCGGCGGGCAGGTCGATGGCCTTGGCCGACATCCCGCTCACCACTCCGGACATAGCCCCGGCGATCAGCTTGACCTCGGCCAGGGTGACCGGCTTGTCGGCCGCCGCCGCCGCCGCCAGGCGGGCGCGCAGGCGTCCGGCCTGCTCCTTGGCCTGCTCCAGGATGAGCACGCTGCCATAGAGCCGGCCGATGCCGAACTCGTCATGCTCCTTGGCGCTGGCCGCCTCGGCGGTCAGCACCTCGTCGATCAGGCGGGTGTAGCCCGCGATCACCTCGCCCACCGGCCCCTTGTTGTCGACCTGGGTGCGCAGGGTGGCGAGGGCGGCGGCGAAGCCGGCGCGGGCCTTGGCATCCTGCAGCGCCGCCATGACGCCGTCGCCCTTGCTGCGCTGGCCGGCGAGGTCGACGTTGCCGCCGTTGAGGGTCACCGCCGACATGCCGCGTTCGCGTTGCAGCGCCTGCACCACCTCGGCGTGGGCGGCGACCTCGTCGGCGTGATGGATCAGGCTGGTGCACAGCTCGACCTCGGCGGCGGCGTCGCGCCAGTCCTGCCAGGCCAGCCAGCTGAGCGCGAGGATCGGCACGGCGGCCAGCAGCAGCAGCCGGAGCGGTACGGTGAAGGTAGGCATGCCGCACTATACCCCTGGAAGCTTTTGCCCGCCATGCTGGGGTTTTCCCGAGGGCTGTTATCCTGCCGTCCATGGCCGACCTGCTGGTGATCGCCCCCCATCCCGACGACGCCGAGATCCACGCCGGCGCGCTGATCGCCGCCCACGTGCGCCAGGGCCGCTCGGTGGCGGTGGTCGACGCCACCCGCGGCGAGCAGGCCAGCCGCGGCACCCCCGAGCAGCGCGCACGCGAGGCCGCCGCCGCCGCCGAGGTGCTGGGCCTGTGCGCGCGCGACCAGCTCGGCCTGCCCGACGGTGGCATCCCCGGCGACGATCCCGCCGCCCGCCTGCTGGTGGTCGAGGCCATCCGCCGCCACCGCCCGCGCGCGCTGGTGTGCCTGCACGCCCACGCCCGCCATCCCGACCACCAGAACCTGGCGCGCCTGGTCGGCGGCGCGGTCAAGGCCGCCGCCATCCACGGCCTGCGCAGCGCCAGCCCGGCCTGGGCCGGGGTGCGCCTGTGGTGGGTCGAGGCCGAGCTGCCGCTGCCCGCCGCGCCCACCCTGCTGGCGCCCGCCAGCGAGGACGACTGGCGGCGCAAGCTGGCGGCGGTGCGCTGCTATGGCAGCCAGCTGGCGGGCGGCGGCGGCCCGGCGACCTCGATCAGCGACCCCGCCTTCCTGGCCTGGATCGAGGCCCGCGGCCGCACCTGGGGCCATCAGGCCGGCGCGCCCTACGCCGAGGCCCTGTGCGGGCCCGAGGCCGCCCGCATCGCCGACCTCACCGCGGTCTGAGCCCCGATGGCGTCCAGCCCTTCTTCCCTGGGACCGCCGGGCTCCAGCCCGGCAGTTGATTCTGCCTTGCCAGGCGAGGTAGGATCAAGACGGCTCGAATTGTCGGGCTGGAGCCCGGCGGTCCCAGGGGCGCCGCTGCCTTTGCTTGCGGTTCGCGCGATTCCTGAACGTCATTGCATCCAACCCTGGAGACCCCCCATGCGCCCCTTCCTGCTCCTGTTCGCCCTCGTCCTGTGCGCCGGTTGCGTCACCCATGACCGCAACTGGCACCAGTACGCCATCGAGGAGGAAGGCTCCGGCTCCGCCCGCATCGCGGTGGTCGACATCAACGGCCCGATCCGCTTCGGCGGCGGCGGGCTGCTCGGCGGCGATGGCGGCGGCATGGACGAGGTCTGCCGCCAGCTGCGCATGGCCGAGGGCGATGCCGCGGTGAAGGCGGTGGTGGTGGTGCTCGACACCCCCGGCGGCGACGTGGTGGCGAGCGACGCGGTGCACGCCCGCCTGCTCGCCCTGCGCGCCAAGGGCAAGCCGGTGGTGGCGCTGCAGCGCAGCCTGTGCGCCAGCGGCGGCTACTACATCTCGTGCGCGGCCGACACCGTGCTGTGCGGCAAGGGCACCATCACCGGTTCGATCGGGGTGATCTTCATGAGCCCGGAGGTCACCGGCCTGGCGGCCAAGCTGGGGGTGTCGATGAACGTCATCACCAGCGGTCCGCGCAAGGACATCGCCAGCATGTTCCGCCCGATGAAGGAGGACGAGCGCGCGCTGCTCCAGGGCATGATCGACCAGACCTACGCCCAGTTCCTGGCGGTGGTGGTGCAGGGCCGCAAGGGCCACGGGCCGGTGCCCGCCGCCGATGCCGCCGCCGAGGCCCAGCTGCGCCCGCTCGCCGACGGGCGGGTGTACACCGGCGAGCAGGCGCTGACGCTCGGCCTGGTGGACGGCTTCGGCCATCTGCCCGAGGCTCTGGCCGAGGCCCGCCGCCTGGCCAAGGTCAGCGAGGCGACGGTGTTCCGCTACGAGCGCAACCGGGTGGTGTTCGGCCTGATCGCCGAGCAGGAGGCGGTGCGCCCCCAGGTGGTCAACGGCGTCAACATCGAGGCCGGCGACCTGTCCCGGCTGTTCCAGCCGGGGCTGGCGTACCTGTGGACGGGGAAGTGAAGAAAGGAGGAAGGAGGAAGTAGGAAGGAGGAAGGGTTGATACCGCGCATCCTGCGTCTGGGAGGCCTCCCAGGCTGTGGATGCGGGCAGTCATTCCTTCCTCCTTCCTCCTTCTGCCTTCCTCCTTTCTTCTCCGCTCAGACCCGTTCCCAGGCGCGCACGATATCCCCCAGCCACTGCTGCTGGTCGCGCGCCCAGTGGCGGTCCGAGAACACCTCGACCTCGGCGTAGCCGGTGAAGCCGGCGGCCTCGACCTGGCGGCGGATGCCGGCCACGTCGATGCAGCCCTCGCCCATCAGGCCGCGGTCGTTGAGCATGCTCGCCTGCTCGGCCTTCCAGTCGCAGACGTGGAAGCCGTGCAGCAGGCCGAGGCGGCCGGCGAGCGTGATCTCCTCGGCCAGGGTGTCGTCCCACCACACATGATAGACGTCGCAGGCGATGCCCACCGCGCGCCGGCCGGCGGCGCCGAAGCGGCCGAGGGGGTCGGGCAGTTCGCGGGTGAACGATTCGGCGATGCGCCGCGCCTGGGCCATGGTGCTGACCGCGCTGCGGTCGGCGGCGTAGAGCGGGTGCAGGGGTTCGATCGCCAGGCGGATGCCGGCTGAGCAGGCGTGGTCGAGCACCGCTGCCAGCCCATCGCGGATCTGCGCCCGCGCCTCGGCCAGGGGCATGCCCGGCACCGCCCCGCACACCAGCACCACCTGGGGCGCGCCCACTGCCGCCGCCTCGTCGATGCAGCGGCGGTTATCGTCGAGCGCGGCCTGGCGCTTGCCGGCGTCGGCGGCGGGGAAGAAGCCCCCGCGGCAGTAGGCCGCCACCCCCAGCCCGGCGGCGCGCACGATGCGCCCGGCCTCGGCCGCGCCGCCCGCGGGCAGGTGCTGGCGCCACACCGTGATGCCGCCCACCCCGGCGTGGGCATAGGCCTCCGCCGCCTGGGCCAGCGACCACGGCTTGGTGGTCATGGTGTGGATGGCGCAGCGCGCGAGGGGCAGGGGCATGGGGGGTCCTGAAGAAAGGAGGAAGGAGGAAGGAGGAAGGAGGAAGGAGGAAGGGTTGAGATACCGTATCCGGGGGTGGGGAGGCATCCCGGGCGTTGGATGCGGGGAAGGCGATCCTTCCTCCTTCTGCCTTCCTCCTTTTTCCCTTGGTGCCGCGCCTACAGGCGCGGCACGTCCACCCAGCGCCGCTCCTTCGACGACTGCAGCGACAGCTCGGCCAGCTGCACGCCCTTGGCGCCCTCGCGCAGGCTCCAGCGGAAGGGCTCGTCGAGCGCGACGTGGCGCAGGAACATCTCCCACTGGATCTTGAAGGCGTTGTCGTAGGCGACGTTGTCCGGCACCTCCTGCCAGCCCTTGTTGAAGTCGATGGGCTGGTCGATGTCCGGGTTCCACACCGGCTTGGGGGTGCTGCCGGCGTGCTGGACCCAGCATTTGCGCAGGCCGACGATGGCCGAGCCCTTGGTGCCGTCGACCTGCATGGTGAAGAGGTCGTCGCGGCGCACGCGCACGCACCACGAGCTGTTGAACTGGCAGATGATGCCGTTGTCGAGGGCGAAGGTGGCATAGGCCGAGTCGTCGGCGGTGCAGGCGTAGCGCTTGCCCGCCTCGTCCACGCGCTCGTCGATGTGGGTGGCGCCCAGGCAACTCACCGCGGTGACGTTGCCGAACAGGTTGTCGATCACGTAGCGCCAGTGGCAGTGCATGTCGATGATCATGCCGCCGCCGTCCTGGGCGCGGTAGTTCCACGACGGGCGCTGGGCGGGCAGGTCGTAGCCGGTGCCCTCGAACACCCAGTAGCCGAACTCGCCGCGCACCGACAGGATTTTCCCGAAGAACCCCTGGTCCTTGAGCATCTGGAACTTGCGCAGGCCGGGCAGCCACAGCTTGTCCTGCACCACGCCGTTCTTGAGCCCGGCCTTCTCCACCACGTCGGCCAGGCGCAGGGCCTCGGCGGTGACCACCGCGGTGGGCTTCTCGCAGTAGATGGCCTTCCTGGCCTTGACCGCTTTCTCGATGAAGCCGGCGCGCTGGAGGGTGCCCGAGGCGTCGAAGAACACCTGGTAGCGCGGGTCGGCCAGGGCCTGGTCGAGGTCGGTCGACCACGCCAGCTTGCCGGTCTTGTCGCAGGAATGCTTGTCGCTGAGCGCCTTGAGCTTGGCGGCGCTGCGCCCGGTCAGGATGGGGTCGGGCATCAGGGTCAGCTCGTCGTTCACCTTGATCCCGCCCTGGCGCATGATCGCCAGGATCGAGCGCACCAGATGCTGGTTGGTGCCCATGCGTCCGGTGACGCCGTTGAGGATGATGCCGATGGGGCGGATGGTCATGGCCGGGGGTCCTTGGTCTGGCACTCGTATATCATATATGATATACAACGCAACTGGTCTTTTCCTCGCCTCGTGGCATGCTGCATCCCATGACCGACGCGCTCGTTCCACCAACCGGCCGGAATTTCCAGACCAAGCAGGCGCTGGTCTACCACACCCTGCGCGAGGCGATCATGCAGGCCCGCCTGGTCCCCGGCGAGCGTCTGGTGATCGACGACATCGCCAAGAAGCTCGAGGTCAGCGCCATCCCGGTGCGCGAGGCCCTGCAGCAGCTGATGTCCGAGCGCCTGGTCGAGCACAAGGCGCACATCGGTGCGGTGGTGACCCCGATCACCCCCGAGGCAACGCGCGAGATCTTCATCCTGCTCGAAGCGCTCGAGACCGCCGCCTTCCGCCTTGCGGTCGAGCGCGCCGATCCCGCCGCGGTCGCCGACCTGCGCCGCCTGGCCGAGCGCATGGCGGGCAGCGACGGCGAACGCTGGATCGAGCACAACCGGCGCTTCCACCGCACCTTCGCCGAGATCGCGGCGATGCCGCGTCTGCTCGAGGCGCTCGACCGCACCGCCGACGACTGGGAACGCCTGCGCCGCTACCGCTTCCTCAACGCTGGCGGCCCCGACCGGACCGGCGCCGACCGCGAGCACCTGGCCATGGTCGAGGCCCTGGCGGCGCGCGACGTGGCCCGCCTGGAACAGCTGGTGCGCGACCACAACCGCAGCGCGCTGGCGTTCTACCTCGCGCGCTGATCCGCTCGCCCGCCAGGATGGCCGGCGGTGGTTGCCATCGTAGGTGGGATGGGGTATGTTCCCGCGAGTTTCACCCGCGCGGAGCCTTCCATGTCCATCGGTCGCATCCTGCTGCTCGGCAACCTCGCGGTGCTCGCTGTCCTCATTTCATCACTGTACCAGGCCGGGTCGGCCGCCGGTCGGGTCGACCATGCGGTGGCGGATTCCCAGCGCCGGGCCGAGGATTTCAAGGCGGTGCAGGCTGCCTGCGAACTGCCGGGCGAGGTCTATGCCAGCGTCGCCGACCTGCTCATCAACCGTGACCTGCCCGCCTTCCGCAAGGAGTGGGCGGTGGTGTCCCAGGGCCTCGCGGCGGCGGAAAAGGAGGTCCAGGCGCGGGTCGACACCGAGCAGGAGCGCCAGTGGGCCGCTGCCGCCGCCAAGGCCGGCGGCGACTGGCGGACCCTGGTCGAGAAGCGCCTGCTGCCGCTGGTCGAGGCGGCCAAGGATGGGGCGATAACGGCCGAGATGCGCACCCTGGATGGCGAGATCGACACCTTGCGCGACCAGATCAACGGTTCCTTCGGCCGCATCGCCGAATCGCTGCAGGCCGAGGACAAGGCCTCCGCCCAGGAGGCGGCCGCGGCCATGGCCGACCTGCGCTTCTGGAACCTGCTGGCCCTGATCGGCGGCGGCGGCGCCGCCGCCGCACTCGCCCTGGCCATGACCTGGTGGGCGCGCCGCGCACTGGGCCGCAACGCCCGCCAGACCGACGATGCCGGGCGCATCCTGGCGGGCGCCACCGGCAGCCTGGTCACCCGCAGCCACGCCCTCGGCACCGAAGCCGCCTCGGTGTCGAGCGCCAGCGTCCAACTCAACGCCAACGTCGCGGCCATGGCCGCGGCGGCGGAGCAGATGTCGGCCGGGGTCGCCACCATCGAGACCACCGCCGAGGCGATGGCCGACAACATGTCGTCGGTGGCGGCGGCGATGGAGCAGATGGCGGCCTCGGCGCAGGAGATCGCCGGCCAGGCCGGGCATGGCGCCGCCGAGGCGGGCAAGGCGCGCGAACGCACCACCGGGGCGGCCGCCATCATGGGCGAACTCGACCAGGCGGCGCGCGCCATCGGCGAGGTCACCCTCACCATCAAGGGCATCGCCGAGCAGACCAACCTGCTGGCGCTGAACGCGGCGATCGAGGCCGCCAGCGCCGGCGATGCCGGGCGCGGTTTCGCGGTGGTGGCCAACGAGGTCAAGCAGCTCGCCAGCCAGTCCGCCGCTGCCGCTGAGGACATCGCCCACCGCATCGCCCAGGTGCAGGAGCGCACCGGCCAGGCGGTGACCTCGGTCAAGGAGGTAGGAGAAGTGGTCGGGGCCATCGCCCAGGCGGTCGAAACCATCAGCTCCACCAGCTCGCAGCAGGCCGCCGCCGCCAACGAGGTCACCAGCAGCGTGCAGCAGGCGCGCGACGGCGCCGGGCAGCTCAAAGGGGCGCTGCTCGACCTCAGCAAGGGTGCCCAGGAGGTGTCGGGCAACGCCGCCAGCGCCGCCACCGCCACCAAGGCGCTGGAGCACGACGCCACCGCCCTGGCGGACGAGGGCAAGGCCCTGCGCGACCTCGCCGACGAGGTGGCTCTGGCGTCGTCCACCATGGGCGTGGCCACCACCAACCTGCGTCGCCTGGCCGGGATCGCTGCCGGGGCGGCCGACGACCGCGAGACGGTGTGCGATCGCGCCAAGACTGCGCATGTGGCCTGGCGGGCGCGCATCCGCCGCGCCGCCCAGGGCAAGGGCGTGCTGCCGCCGTCGGCGGTGGTGAAGTGCGACGACCGCTGCGAGCTGGGATGCTGGCTGCATGGACCGGGCAAGGCGGATTGCGGTTCCCTACCGGTTTTCGGCACCCTGGTCGCCCGCCATGCCGAGTTCCACCGTGCTGTCGGCGCCCTGGTCGAGCTGGCCGAAGCGGGGCGCAAGGACGAGATGGCGCGCCAGCTCGAATCCGGGCCGGTGCACCAGCTCTCGGCCCAGGTGCTGGAGCACCTGGACCAGCTCAAGAAGGGCTGAGCGGGCCGATCAGGAAGGTCCGGGGACGTAGAGGCCAGGCCGGGAGGGTCGAGCGCCAGCCCCAATGGCGTATGGCAATCGCGCGAAGCGCACGAACAGGCAGACGCGCCCCTGGGACCGCCGGGCTCCAGCCCGGCAATTCGAGTGGAAAACTGCCGGGCTGGAGCCCGGCGCTCCCAGGGAAGAGTCCGCCATTGGCGCTAGCCCACGGCGCTCACGCTCGCGCACACCGCCGCCGCCAGGCCGGCGCAGCCGGTCTCGTTGTAGTGGATGCCGTCGCCGGCGAACCAGTCGGGCCGCGCCAGGGCGAGCGGAAAGAGGTCGTCGAGCGGGATGCGCTCGACCGCCATGATGCCGCTGGCGATGCGGTTGCGCACCACCACCCGCTGGTTGCGGGGGTCGAAGCGCTCGCTGTCGCCGGGCAGGCGGATGGGGGTGCTGGTGGCGCACACCAGCCGGGCGCCGGGCTGGTGCCGGCGCAGCAGCTCGACCAGGCCGAGCATGCCCTCGCGGTAGTCGTCCTCGCTGAAGTCCCAGCCGTGCAGGCCGTTGTTGAAGTGGATCACGGCGAAGCGGTACTGCCCCAGGACCAGCGCCAGCTCCTGGTGGTAGACCGGATCGCTGGCGAAGCGCGAGGTCGCCAGGCGGGCGCAGGCGAAGCGCCCCTCCAGCCCCTTCTCGACCGCCGGGTAGTAGCCGCGGGTGATCGAGTCGCCGATGCACAGCAGCCGCGGCAGGCCATTGCGGTCGGCCGAGCGCAGCCAGATGTCGCACCATTCGGTGGCTTCGCGGTGGATGGTGGTCATGCGCATGCTCTCCGTCGGTCATCCCTATCCATCGAGCGGTCCGAGGCCAGCGGCGGGCCCCGTCTGGATTTCCGGGAACCGTTGGTGAGGTGGCGGCATCTGGAGGATGTCCATGGTCGCCACCGCCCCCGGTCTTGCCGACGCCTTCGCCCGCCTGGGCCGGGAACGCGACCCGTCCGACTGGGCGCTGGTGGTCGACCTGCTCGGCAGCGACCTGCACCGCACCGCCCTGCGCCTGACCGGCGACCACGCCCTGGCCGCGGACGCGGTGCAGGAGGCCCTGCTGCATCTGCGCGACGGCGCCGCCCGCTTCCGTCCCGCCCATCCCGGCGACGACGAGGGCGCGCGCCGCTGGGCCCTGCGGGTGGGCGCCAACGCCGCCCTCATGCTGCGGCGCAGCCGCCAGCGCCAGCGCCGGCGCGAAGGGCCCGATCTGGTCGAACCGGGCGGGGGCGCGGCGCCGGACGAGGCCCTGCAGCGTGCCGAGGAGGCGTCGGCGGTGCGCTCGGCGCTGGCCGAACTGCCGGAGCCGACCCGCGCGGTGCTGGTGCTGCACCACCTCGAAGGCCTCAGCCTGCCCGAGGTGGCCACCACCCTGGGGGTGCCGGTGGGCACGGTGAAGAGCCGCCTGCATCGCGGCGGCGCCGATCTGCGCCGGCGGCTGGAACGGGTCGGCGTCGCCGCCGGCCTGGCCGCCCTCGGCCTGGCCGACCGCCTGCCGGCGGCCGAGGCCCCGGCGGCGTGGAAGTCCCTGCTCACCGCCCCCGTCCATCCTGCGACCCCAGCCATCAGCGGAGGAACCGCCATGCTCACCGTCATCCTGACCAGCGCCGCCGCCATCGGTGCGGTGTCCATACCGGCCGCGCTGTGGCTGGCCCTGCAGGCGCCGGCGGTCCAGCCGATCGCACCGGCCGCCGGGGCCGCCACCGCAGCCGCGGTGGCGCCGGTTCCGGCCCCGGTTGCCGCCCAAGGCGAGGCGGGGGCGATGTTGCGCGGCCGTATCAGCGGCCCGGTGTCGCTGGTGCTGGCGCGTCTGCGCCGCGAAGGCGGCATGGACGTGCGCGACCGCACCTGGCTGGACGAAGGCAGGCCTCGTCTGGTGGATATCGACGCCGGGGCCGGCCTGGGTGCGCGGGCGGTGCTGGCGCGGATGGCCGAGCAGGCGGGACTGACCATCGAGCAGGGTCCCGCCGGCCGGATGGTGGTGGGATTGGCGCCGCTGCCGGCGGCGGTGGAGCAGGCGCTGGAAAAACGGGTGGATCTGGACGCCCAGGATCTGCCGCTGCGACAATGCCTGGATGCCATCAGCCGGCAGACGGGGCTGGCAATGGTGGTGTCCCTGGAGTCCGTAGGGGATACGCCAGTCACTCTGCGGGTGAACAAGATGAGAAGCGGCGATGCGCTGAGATGGTTGGCGCAGATTTGCAATCTTGCCTGGTCAGGCAGTCCGTTGGGAGTGACCATGGCCGCCCAGGTTCCAGATGGCCCTGCGGTGCTGGCGGTCGAGACGGAAGGGGCCCGGCTGCGCCGCTTCATCCGCCTCGGTCCGGCGGATTTCCTGCGTCGGGCCCTGCCCGAGGCCGACTGGAAGGCCGGGGCGCCGGCCGACCTGCGCCTGCCCGATGGCAGCGACCTGCTGGAATTGCCGGCCAGCGGGTCGGACAGCGATCTCGCTCGCGCCCTGCTGCGCGGTCTCAGCCGCAGCCGTGGCAGCGATCCGTGGGATTTCGTCGAGAGCTTGCACCGCGAGCGCCAGCACATCATCGACGGCTGGAAAATGCAGGTGTTGCAGGAGAAG
>JAKLKR010000124.1 GCA_023150565.1 Planctomycetota bacterium | reverse complement strand
CCCCGGCACTTTGCAGGGTCACCGCCGCCACCGGCACCTGGGGCCGCGGGTTGGCCCAGGGCATCAGGTACAGGCGCAGCGGCACCTGGTTGTAGGGGTGGAGGTAGCCCTCCCAGGCCGGCAGCGCGGCCGGCAGGGCCTCGGCGCCCTTGTACCAGTCACCGACCTGCACCTGGCCCAGCACCGCGATGCGTTCGCTGGCGCCGTCCGCCCAGGCGACCGGGTAGGCAGCTCCTGGCCGCGGCGCACGTAGCCGGCGGTGTGGAAGAAGCACAGCTGGTCGCAGGCGGCCTCGACCGCGATGCGTACCTGGCGGTGTCCGCCGGGATTGCGCTCGCCGAGGGTGGCGACCACGTTGCGCGGCCCCGGCGCCACCACCAGGCGTACCCCATGCGAACGGTGGCTGCCCGCAGGGATGTCGAGGCGCGAGCCGCCGTCGAGCGGGTTGAGGTGCAGCAGTTCGCCGTTGAAGGCGCTGTCGAGGGGCACCGGGCGGTCTTCGCCCGGGCCCAGCAGTGCGCGCACCTGCGCCTGGCAGGCGTCGCGTACGGTCTCCTCCATGCGCAGGAAGTCGACCGCGGGCGCGGCCAGGTCGAGGGCTTCGCGGTTGCGCCGGGCGCCACGGCGCAGGCGGGTGAGGGCGCGGGCGGCGGCGGCGGTGCGTCGGGGCGGGCGCAGGGCGGGGAAGCCAGGCGCCTCGGGGGGATAGCAGGCGGCGTCGAAGGCATTGGCGGCGGCGGCGAAGGCGTTGCCGTCGGCGCCGTGGAACAGGCGTCCGAAGCGCGCCAGGAAGCCGGTGGTGTCCTCGGCGCGCGGGTGCCAGGTGTAGTCGCCGGCGGCGGCCAGGCTGTGCCAGGCCGAGAGCGCGCCGCTGTTGTCGCTCCAGAAGGTGTGCACCAGGCCGGTGCCGCCCATGTCGGCCAGGGTGCGCGCCAGCGAGCGCGGGTTGTCGATGCGGCCGCGGAAGCCGGGGAAGGGGAAGGTGCGCTCCATGCATGAGCCGCCCGAGGCGGCGAGCATGGTGAATCCACGCTCCTTGAGCGCATACAGCTCGGCCCAGGGGCGGAAGGCGCCCGCCTGGGTGGGGTGGACCCACCAGCGCTCCATCAGGTCGCGGTAGCGCTGCGGTTCGCGGGCGATCTCGCCCGGCCAGACGTAGCCATGGCTGCCCAGGGCGACCTGGTGGGCATCGCTGTCGACGCCCCAGTAGTTCCAGTAGATCAGCGCCGCCTCGCGGGGGAAATCCTGCAGCGAGTCGGGATGCTTGGCGAGCATGTCGTGCCACAGCATCGGGCGGTGGCCGCGCTCGAGCATCCAGCGCACCAGCGGCAGGTAGTGCTCGCAGTACAACGCCGCCAGTTCGCCCTTGGCGGCGCGCGCGCCGCAGCGCGGACAGAACCTGCCCAGGCGGAAGCATTCGTCGCCGGTGATGTTGACCCAGCGCGCACGCGGGTGGATCTCCAGCACCTCGCTCCACAGGTCCTGGATGAAGGCCAGCCCGGCCGGGTTCGAGGGGCACAGCTCCGCGGGGTTGTCGGGCAGCTCGCGCAGGTGGGCGAGCTGGGGATGGTGCAGCACGTGGTCCTGGTGCCCGAGCGAGTCGAGCAGCGGCACCACCTCGATGAAGTGCTCCTCGGCCCACTGCGCCAGTTCGCGCGCTTGCGGCTTGGTCAGGGCCGAGGGCCGGGCCAGGAAGGGGTACTTCTCCCAGCTGAAGGCGTCGTCGTACTCGATGGTGAACGACGAGACCTTGAACCAGGCCAGCTGGGCGACGAACTCCTTGAGCCGGGCGAAGGGCGGCTGGAAGCCGTTGCCGAGGGTGAGGTGGGAGTTGCGCACCGCCAAGCCGGGCCAATCGGTGATGGTGGCGCAGGCCAGGCTGCGCGGCTCCAGGGTCAGCAGCTGGGCGAGGGTGGTCAGGCCGCGGAACAGCCCGACGTCGGCGGCGGCGGTGATCTCCACCCCGTCGGCGGCGATGCGCAGCTGATAGGCCTCGGCGGCGAGCTCCGCTTCCATGCCGGTCGGCAGCCCCGCCACCGGTGTGCGCCGCAGGCGCAGGTGCGCGGGGGCATCGCCGGAGACCAGGCGGCAGCGCCCCAGCCAGCGAGTCGCCGCCCGGCGCACCCGGCCATCGGCCTCGCCGGCGGCGACCAGCCAGGTCGCCGGGGCGCGCCAGCGACCGGGCGCAGGGGCGATGGAGCGGGGGAGGGGGATGAGCTGACGGGCGGTGTCCATTCTCGAAGTGTATCGTTTCAACTGCGTATAAAAGCAATTTAGTATGACTGACTACAGCGCTTTGTCCGGATCCGACCAGGGGTGGCGTTGAACATCCCTTCTGCTAGGCCCATAGCCATTACTGCGATCGACGCCTATCGCCAGCCACAGGTGCGTGCCGGCGCTGCGGAACTGCAGCAGTCGCTGGAGCGCATCGATGGCAACCCGGTGCTGAGCGGCCTGCTGACCGGGGTCGACGGCCTGCTCGCGGTGCTCAACTGCTCGCGCCAGGTGCTGCTGCTCAACGACGCCCTGATGCGCCGTTTCGGCATCAGCGATCCCGCCCAGGTGCTGGGCCTGCGCCCGGGCGAGGTGGCGCACTGCGTGCACGTCGGCCACGGTCCCGACGGCTGCGGTACCGGCTGCGCCTGCCCGAGCTGCGGAGCCGCCATCGCCCTGGCACTGTGCGAGCACAGCGGCCAGGTGGTGGAGCGCACCTGCGCCCTGCGTCGGCAGGGCGACGGGCGGGCCGAGGACCTGGTCCTGCGCGTGCGAGTGTCGCCGCTCGAGATCGAAGGGCAGCAGGTGCTCCTGCTGCTGCTGCAGGACCGCACGCGCGAACACCAGGCCGAGGCGGTCGAGCGCAGCCTGTTCCACGACCTCAACAACCACCTCGGCAGCCTGATCGCCACCTGCGAACTGCTGGCGATCAGGCTGAGCGGCCGCGAGCGCGACCTCGCCGCCAGCGGCCTGCTGGTGGCCGGGCGCATGGCGGCCGAGATCGCCCTCCACCAGGCCCAGGGCAGCGCCGGTGCCGCCGCCCTGCGCGCCACCCCGGTGGCGGTCGCCGATCTCCTGGCCGAGGTCCAGGCGATGGTCTCGGCCCATCCTGCCGCCGCCGAGCGCATCATCACCATCGCCTGCGATCCCCACGCCGATGGTTGCGTGCAGGTCGCCGGCCGCGTGCTGCTGGGGCGCATCCTGGTCAACATGGGCATCAATGCCTGCGAGGCCACCGTTCCTGGTGCCACCGTGCGCATCTGCGCGGCCCGCCACGGCGGCCACATCGAGCTGTCGGTATGGAATCGCGAGGCCATCCCAGCCACGGTGCAGCCGCGCATCTTCCAGCGCCATTTCAGCACCAAGGGCGGATCCGGCCGCGGCCAGGGCACCTGGGCGATGAAGGACCTGGGCGAGCGCCTGCTCGGCGGCGAGGTCTCGTTCACCAGTTCGGCAGCGGGCGGCACCGTGTTCCGGGTGCGGGTGCCGCCGGTCTGACGATTTGCGGTTGATGGTGCATGGTTGATGGATGGCGCACACCGGGTTGCGGCATCGTCCTCATGCACCCGCAGGGAAAGAAGTTGGACACCGAGTGCGCCATTGGTGTTGCGCGGGTCATCCATCAACCGCCAACCATCGACTGCCCCTCCCTACGCCAGCGCCTCGTCGAGCAGGGCGCGCAGGGCGGGGTCGAGCGGCAGGGCGAGGGCCAGCTCATGGCCGCGGGGGCTCATTTTGCGCCAGGTCTTGCGCAGGATGTCGAGCCACTTCTCACGCGGGTAGTCGGCCTTGCTGGCGGCGAAGGCGCCGACCTCGTGGGCGAGGAACACCAGGCAGGCGGCGTCCTCCAGGGCCTGGGATTCGGGGTCGGCCTTGAGGTCCTGCTTGGCCACCAGCGCGGCCACGCGGTCGGCGGTGGCGGGATCGATGCCGGCCCCCAGCAGCAGTTCGCGGGCGCGGTCGGCCTGGCGGCGGTAGAGGGTGGTGCGCCAGCGCAGGTAGCCCGCGCGATCCTGGGGGAACTCGCTGCGCGCCAGGGTCCAGCGTTCGAGGTGCTGGCACAGCGCCGCCAGGCGCAGCGCCGGCGAGGGGTCGGGACGCACGCGCTCCACCCACTGCTCCATGCGCTCGGCATAGACCTGCTCGGCCGGGCGCCCGTCCTCGTGCTCAGGATCGTTGGCGTGGGCGGCGGCGATGTCGGCGCGGGCGGCAGCGGTCGGATCCATGGTCAGGCTCCAAGCAGGTGGCGGCGCCACAGCGGCGCCAGGTCGGTCATGTCCCAGGCGTCGCGCGCCCAGGCGCGTTCGCTGGCGATCAGCACCGGACCGTCCTCGGGATGGGCAGGGGGGCGGCCGTGGCTGCCGCGCACCAGCCCGGTGTCGAGCGGCACCACGTCCATCACATAGCGCATCCCCAGCTTCTTGCGCGCCAGCGCCAGGGCCGCGCGCAGGCGGCCGCCGTGGGGGTCGAGGAACAGCTCGCGCGGATCGTAGCCGGGCTTCTTGTGGATCTCGACGCAGCGGGCGAAATCCGGGGCGGCGGCGGGGTCGAGCCACCAGTCGGCGGCGAACCAGCAGCCCGGCGCCGCCAGCGCCACCAGCTCGCCGGAACGGGGATGGTCGAGCGCCAGCTCGGCGCGCCCGCCCAGCTCGAGCACCCGCTCGACCCCGAAGGCGCGGGTGAGCGCCTCGCGCGCGGCGGGCAGGTCGGCGGGATCGCGCACGTAGATGTGCGCCAGCTGGTGGTCGCACACCGCGAAGGCGCGGCTGCAGGCGGGGTCGAGCAGTTCGCCGGTGGCGTTGCGGGTCACCGCCAGCAGCCCGGCCTCGCGCAGCACGCGGTTGGGGAAGGCGGCACGGTCGACCGCCTCGATGCCGTACTCGCTCACCACCGCCACCGCCGCCCCGCGCGCGCGCGCGTGGGCGATGACCTTGCCCGCCTCGGCGTCGAGCGCGCGCAGGTTGGCGGCCAGGTGCGGCCCGTGCGGCCCATGGCGCTGCAGGTCGTAGTCGAGATGCGGCAGGTAGCACAGCCCGAGGTCGGGCTTCATCAGGTCCCAGGCGGTGCAGAAGCTCTCGGCGATCCAGCGCGTCGAGGCGATACCGGCCCCGGGACCCCAGAACTGGAACAGCGGGAACCCGCCGTGGGCGGCGGCCAGCGCCTGCTTGAGGTGCTGGGGGTGGGCGTGGATGTCGGGCGACTTGCGCCCGTCCTGGTGGTAGGCCGGCCGCGGGGTGACGGTGGCGTGCAGGCCGCCGTTCATGGCGTACCACCAGAAATGCTTGAGCACGCGCAGGTCGGAGTTGTCCCACAGGTGCGGCGCCTGCACCAGGGCCTGGCTCTGGCGCCACAGCCACACCTCGCCGAGTTCGCGGAAGTACCAGCCGTTGCCCACGATGCCGTGCTCGCGCGGCAGCGCGCCGGTGAGCATGGTGGTCTGGGCGGTGGTGGTCACCGCCGGCACCACCCCGCCCAGGGGGGCGGCGAAGCCCTCGGCCGCCAGCGCCGCCAGGTGCGGGGTCTCGGGCCCGAGGTGGCGCGCGGTCAGCCCGACGCAGGACAGGACGATGAGGGGTCGGGGCACGCCGCGCTCAGCGATACACCGCCGGCCCGTCCGGCGTGGCCACCACCACCTCGCGCCCGGCGCCGCCGGTGGATTCGACCCGGCCCACCACCCGCGCCTCGATGCGTGCGGCGCGCGCCGCCGCCAGGCAGGCCTCGATGCGCGCCGGCGGCACCACCGCCTCCAGCCGCCAACCCATGTTGTAGACCGCATACATCTCGGCCCAGGTCTGGCCGGTACCTTCCTTGAGCGCGGCGAACAGCGGCGGCACCGGGAAGGGGGCGTCCTTGACGTAGCGGTTGCCGGGACGGCCGAACTTGACGATCTTGGACTGGCCGCCGCCGGAGCAGTGGATCAGGCCGTGCAGGTCGGCCGGGCCGATGGCCTGGACCAGGTCGCGGATCAGCGGCAGGTAGGTGCGGGTGGGGCTGAGGATGGCCTTGCCCACCGTCACCGCGGGGTCGCCCGGCAGGGGGTCGGACACGCGGAAGCGGCCGCAATAGACCAGCTCCGGCTTCACCTCGGGGGCATAGGTCTCGGCGTAGCGGGCGCGGTAGTCGGCGCCCAGCAGCTCGTGGCGGGCGCTGGTCAGGCCGTTCGAGCCCATGCCGTGGTTGGGGGCGTCCTCCCACGCCGCCTGGCCGGTGGCGCTGAAGCCGACGATGGCGTCGCCGGGGGCCATGCGCGCGGCGTCGATCACCTGGGCGCGCGGCAGGCGCGCGGTGATGGTGCTGTCGACGATCAGGGTGCGCACCAGGTCGCCGACGTCGGCGGTCTCGCCACCGGTCATGATGCAGGGCAGGCCGAGCGCGGTGAGGCGGTCGCACAGGCGCTGGTAGCCGGCCACGATGCCGGCGATGACCTCGCCCGGGATGCGCTTGGCGTTGCGCCCGATGGTGTTCGAGATCAGGTAGGGGCCGAGGGCGCCGACGCAGGCGCAGTCGTCGAGGTTCATCACCAGGCTGTCCTGCGCGATGCCGGCCCACACCGAGGCGTCGCCGGTCTCGCGCCACACCAGGTAGGCCAGGCTCGACTTGGTGCCGGCGCCATCGGCGTGCATCAGCAGGCACTGCGCCGGGTCGCCGCCCAGGTGGTCGGGCACGATCTTGCAGAAGGCGCCCGGGAACAGGCCCTGGTCCTGGTGGGCGATGGCGGCGTGGACCTCGGCCTTGCCGGCGGATACCCCGCGCTGCTGGTAGCGGTCGTCGTGGCGCTGATCGGACATGGGCGGCACCGTATGGCGCCAGCCCCCACGCCAAGGAGCGAAGCGCTCAGGCCTTGAGGCTCGCGAGGTCGAGGGCGCCCTTGAGCACCTCCTCGGCGACATAGCTGGAGCGCACGTACGGCCCCGACGCGACATAGGCGAAGCCGGCCTCGCGGCCCCAGACCTTGTACTGCTCGAACTGCTCGGGGGTGACGAAGCGGATGATGTCGTGGTGCTGCAGGCTGGGGCGCAGGTACTGGCCGATGGTCATGATCTCGGTCCCGGCCGCGCGCAGGTCGTCCATCAGCCGGCGCACCTCGTCATCGGTCTCGCCCAGGCCGACCATGATGCCGGATTTGCGCCTGATCGAGGGGTCGCGCTCCGACACCCGCTTGAGCAGGTCGAGCGAGCGGCGGTAGCGCGCCTGCGGGCGCACCACCGGATAGAGCCGCGGGATGGTTTCCAGGTTGTGGTTGTAGACATCGGGATGGGCGGCGATCACCGCGTCGATGGCCGCCTCGTTGCCGCAGAAGTCGGGGGTCAGCACCTCGATCAGCGTGCCGGGCGAGCGTGCGCGCACCGCGGCGATGGTGGCGGCGAAGTGGGCCGCGCCGCCATCGGGCAGATCGTCGCGGTTGACGCTGGTGATGACCGCGAAGCGCAGGCCCAGTTCCGCCACCGCGGCGGCGGTGCGGGCCGGCTCGGCGGGGTCGAGCGGGGGGGCGTGGCGCACGTATTCGATGTCGCAGAAGGTGCAGGTGCGGGTGCATGCATGCCCCATGAGCATGAATGTGGCGGCCTTCTTCGACCAGCACTCCTGGCGGTTGGGGCAGGTGGCTTCCTCGCAGACGGTGGTCAGGCCGTGCTTGCGCACCACCGCGTCGGTTTCGGAGGACACCGCGTTGGTGGGCAGGCTGCGCTTGAACCAGGCGGGCAGGCGCTGGCGGTCGGGCGAGATCGGGATCACGGGCATGGGGGATCAGTAAGTCGAAAGGCAGAAGGAGGAAGGAGGAAGGAGGAAGGGATGCATTTCCTCCTTCCTCCTTCCTCCTTCTGACTTTCCTCTACACCTTGCCCATGCTCAAGGACGAGGCGCTGATCACGATCCGCTCTGGCGATGGAGGCAATGGCGCATTGTCGTTCTGCCGCGAGAAATACCGCCCGGAAGGCGGCCCCGACGGTGGCGACGGGGGCAAGGGCGGGGCGGTGGTGTTCGAGGCCTCGCCGCACATGAACACCCTGCTGGTGTTCAACCGCCGCCGGCACTGGAAGGCCCCCCATGGCGATCCTGGCGGCGGCGACTTGTGCTCGGGCAAGTCGGGCGAGGACCTGATCATCCAGGTGCCCTGCGGCACGGTGATCCGCCACGCCGAGACCCAGGAGATCCTCGCCGACCTCACCACCGCCGGCCAGCAGGTCACGGTCGCCGCCGGCGGCAAGGGCGGCAAGGGCAACGCCCGCTTCAAGAGCTCGGTCAACCAGACCCCGCGTCAGACCACCCCCGGCCAGCCCGGGGTCGAACTGCCCCTGGCGCTCGAACTCAAGCTTATCGCCGACGTCGGCCTGCTCGGCTTCCCCAATGCCGGCAAGAGCACCCTGCTGTCGCGCCTGTCCAAGGCCCGGCCCAAGATCGCGCCCTACCCCTTCACCACCCTCGAACCCCAGCTGGGGGTGATCGAGCGCGATGACCGCACCCTGGTGATCGCCGACATCCCCGGGCTGATCGAGGGCGCCGCCGAGGGCAAGGGGCTCGGCCTGCGCTTCCTGCGCCATGTCGAACGCTGCACCGTGCTGGTCCACCTGGTCGACGGCAGCGAGGGCGGGGTGCCCGAGCTGTCCAAGCGCATCGCGGTGCTCAACCGCGAACTGGAGCGCTTCAGCGCCGACCTGGCGGCCAAGCCCCAGGTGGTGGTGCTCAACAAGCTCGACACCCGTCCCGACCTGCCGGCGGTGGCCAAGCGCCTGGCCAAGAAGCTCAAGGTGCCGGTGCTGGCGATATCCGGGGTGAGTGGCCAGGGCATGCAGGAGGTCGCCGACCACCTGTTGCAGATGATCCCGCCCCATGGCACCAAGCACTGATCGGCTCCCATTCCTACTCCCTTCCAGGTGACGCCATGAACATCAAAGACGTGCTCAAGGCCATGGTCCAGCTGCGCTCCTCGGACCTCTTCCTCAAGGCCGGCAGCCCGCCGCGGGTGCGGGTCGACGGTGCGGTGCGCCAGCTCGGCACCATCCAGCTCTCCAAGGAGGACATGCGCGAGGCCTTCATGCTGGTGGTCGACGAGTTCGCGCGCGAGACCTTCAAGAAGGCGCACGAGGTCGACACCGCCTTCGAGGACCCGGAGATCGGCCGCTTCCGCGTCAACGCCTTCATGCAGAAGGGCCAGATCGCGGTGGTCATGCGCCATGTGCGCGGCGACATCCCCGGCTTCAAGGACCTCGGCCTGCCGATCGAGACCTTCGAGCGCCTGGCCCTGCTCAAGCGCGGGCTGGTGCTGGTGACCGGTATCACCGGCTCGGGCAAGAGCACCACCCTGGCGTCGATGATCTCGTACATGAACCAGTCGGTGAACCGCCACATCATCACCGTCGAGGACCCGATCGAGTACAGCTACAAGGACGACCGCTGCCTGATCAACCAGCGCGAGGTCGGCATCGACACCAAGGACTTCAAGAGCGCCCTGCGCAACGCCATGCGCGAGGCCCCCGACGTCATCCTGATCGGCGAGATGCGCGACGCCGAGACGGTGGGCGCCGCCATCGACGCCGCCGAGACCGGCCACCTGGTGCTGTCCACCCTGCATACCATCAATGCCCAGCAGACGATGGAACGCATCATCAACTTCTTCCCGCCCTTCCAGCACAACCTCATCCGCATGCAGCTGTCGCTGGTGTTCCAGGCGGTGATCAGCCAGCGCCTGATCCCGCGCCGCGACAATCCCGGGCGGGTGCCCGGGCTCGAGATCATGGTCGCCACCCCGACCATCAAGCAGATGATCGAGGAGGGGCGCACCCCGGAGCTCTACAGCGCCATCCGCGACAGCGAGCACTACGGCTGCATGACCTTCAACCAGAGCCTCTACCGCCTGTTCGAGAAGGCCGCCATCACCCGCGAGGACGCCCTCGCCAACTCCGACAACCCGGAGGAGATGGAGATGCTGTTCCGCGGCATCCAGCGCGGCAGCTCCAGCCAGCTCAACCCCACCGTCGACGCCAAGCGCCGCTGAGGATCCCGTCATGCTGCTCAAGTCCCGCCAGAAGCTGCTGTTCATCGGCGACTCGGTCACCGACTGCGAGCGCGCCCGTCCGGTCGGCGAGGGCCTGTTCGACGCCATCGGCAAGGGCTACGTGCGCATGGTCGACGGCCTGCTCATGGCCGCCCACCCCGAGGCCCAGATCCGGGTGGTGAACATGGGCTGCTCGGGCAACACCGTGCGCGACCTGGCGGCGCGCTGGGATGCCGACGTGATCGCGCACAAGCCCGACTGGCTGGCGGTGATGATCGGCATCAACGATGTGTGGCGCCAGTTCGACCTGCCGCGCCAGGGTGAAAAGGCGGTGCCGCTCGACGAATACCGCGCCACCCTCGATGAACTGGTCGGGCGCACCCGCACCATCCTCACCGGCCTGGTGCTGATGACCCCGTATTTCATCGAGACCAACCGCGACGACGCCATGCGCGCGCGCATGGACGAATACGGCGCCGCGGTCAAGGATGTCGCCCACCGCCACCGCGCCATCTTCGTCGACACCCAGGCGGCCTTCGACCGCCTGCTCGCGCATCAGCACTCCGCCGCCATCGCCTGGGACCGCATCCATCCCAACCATCTCGGCCACATGGCCATCGCCCGGGCCTTCCTGGAAGGCGTTCAGTTCGCCTGGAAGTGAATCGGTTGATGGTGTGCGGTTGATCAACCATCAACCATCAACCACCAACCCACCATCAGCGCTTGGCCTGGCCGCCGGTCTCGCGCCAGGCCATGGCCAGGCGCACCAGTTCGGTGCCGTGCTCGAGCGCGAGCTTCTTCTTGATGTTGGCCTTGTGCGCCTCGACGGTCTTTTCCGACAGCTCCAGGCGCGCCGCCACCGCGCGGGTGGGCAGGCCGTCGCCGGTCAGTTCGAAGACCTGGAGTTCGCGGTCCGACAACCGTTCGATCGGCGGGCCGCTGCGCACCCCGTCGCCCAGGGTCGGGCTGAGGAAGGTGCTGCCGGCGGCCACGGTGCGGATCGCCTGTGCGACCTGGGTGGCGGCCTCCTCCTTCATCAGGTAGCCCTTGGCGCCCAGGCGCAGGCAGCGTTCTGCGTAGACGCGCTGGTCGTGCATCGACAGCACCAGCACCGCCAGGTGCGGGAATGCCGCCACCAGCTGCGGCAGCCGTTCGAGGGCGGAGCCGTCGCGCAGCTGCAGGTCGAGCACCAGCACATCGGGATCATGCTGGCGCAGCAGGCCGTCGAGCTGCAGGCCGGTGTCGGCCTCGGCCACCACCACGAAGCCGCCGTCGCGCTCCAGCAGCTGACGCAGACCCATGCGCACCAGTTCGTGGTCGTCGGCGAGCAGCACGCGGGGGCGGGAGTCGAGGGCCATAGATGGTTGTGATGGTCTGCCCTCGCCCGGGTCCATCAAGGCCGCAGGTGTGCTGCCGGCAGACGCACCCGCACCAGCCAGCCGCCGGCGGCGGCCGGTCCGCTCTCCAGCTCGGCGCCCAGGCGGGCGCAGCGGGCGCGCATCGAGCGGGTGCCGACCCCTTCGCCGCCGCCGGTGCCGCCCTGGCCGTCGTCCTGCACGGTCAATCCCTGTGATGATACCGCGATGGTGATGCGGCGGGCGCGGCCGTGGCGCAGGGCGTTGGTCACCGCTTCCTGGGTGATGCGGTAGAGGTCCTCGCCGGCCGAGGCAGGAGGGGGAGCGCCGGCATCCCAGCCGAGGGTGCAGGCGACCCCGGCGGCGCGGGTGATGGCGTCGGCCAGTTCGCGCAGCGCCGCCTCCAGCCCGGCGGCCTGGATGTCGACCGGCGACAGGCGGCGGGAATGGGCGCGGCACTGGCCGATCGCCTCGGCGATGCCGGTGGCGAGGGCGTCGGCCTCGCCGGCGATGGGGCCGCCGGCGCTGGCCTGGGCCAGGGTGCGGGCCTGGAAGGAGAGCGCGGTGAGGGTCTGGCCGAGGCCATCGTGCAGGTCCTGGCCGATGCCGCGCGCGGTGTCGGCGGCGACCTGGTGGCCGAGGCTCTCCAGCTCCTGCTGGCGCAGGCGTTCGCGGTCGGCGATCGCCTGGCGCAGCCGCCGCACCGCCGGACCGAACACCAGCGCCGCCTCCAGCACCAGCACCAGCAGCAGCAGGCCGCACAGGCCCAGCTCGAGCCGCACCAGGCGCGCCACCCGCGCCTGGGCCTCGCCCTGGTAGAGCGCCACCACCCGCTCCATGCCGGCGAGGAAGGCGGCCTCCTCGTCGAGCAGGCGGTCGACCGATGCCGGAAGGGCGGTGAGGCTGCGGGCGGCGGCGGCCATGGCCTGGAACTGGGCCTCGACCGCGACGAACTCCCGCGCCACCGCCGGGCTGTTGCCGGCCCCGGCGTTGGGCAGGTCGTCGCCGCGGCTGAGGCGCAGGTGGGCGCGGGTCCATTCGTCGAGCACCTGGCGGGCCTCGACCAGGCGGGCGGGGTCGCCGCCCGCGCGCCAGGCCAGCACCGCCTTGCACAGACGCTGCGACAGCATGCGTTGGCGGCCGGCGAGGTTGACCACCTCGGCATCGGCGCGGGCGCGGTGCAGGGCGAACTGGATCACCGCCTGGGCGAGCAGGGTCAGCAGCGCCACCAGGCCCAGGGCCAGGGCATAGCGCCGGGTCAGGCCGCGGGCGGCGGCGCGGTCGAGGTGGTCGCTGGCGGGCATGGCGCAGGCTAGGTGGTGGAGCGTCGCTCTGCCAGCGCGGCGCGGGCGCAGATGCGCGCCACCTCGATGCGGCAGGAGCCGCAGCCGGTGCCGGCGCGGGTGGCGGCGCCCACCCGCGCCGGGTCGCCGCCGTGGACGCGGGCGGCGGCCGCGATGGTGTCCTCGCCCACCTGCAGGCACGAGCATACCAGGCGGCCGGCGGGAGCGGCGCCGCCGCCGCCGGGGGCGAGCAGCCCGTCGCGCAGCTCGTCCAGCTCGCAGCCGGACTGGCAGAGGTCGAGCAGCCGCGGCCACGGCCCGAGGTCGCCCAGGCACAGCGCGCCCACCACCCGGTCGTCGCGCACCACCGCCTTGAGGTAGCGCCGGCGGGCCGGGTCGTGCAGGGCCACCACCTCGTCGCCGGGCAGTTCCTCGACCTCGCCCACCGCGGCCAGGCGAAGGCCGTCGACCTTGAGCAGGTTGGGCAGCGGCTGCGGCCGCCAGCGCGCAGCCGGATCGCCGGCCAGGTGCGCCGACAGGGCCTGGGCCTGGGCCGCGGCGCCGGGGGTGGTGCCGACCCGCCACGTCCGGGCGTCCGGGCGTCCGGGCGTCCGGGCGTCGCGCACCGCGGCGCATTCGCCGATCGCGCTGATCGCGGGGTCGCCGGTGGTCAAGCGGTCGTCGACCAGCACGCCGCGGTCGCAGGGCAGGCCGGCGGCGCGGGCGAGCCCGTCCTCGGCCTCGGTGCCGGTGGCGGCGACCAGCAGGGTGCAGGGCAGCACGCTGCCGTCCGCCAGCTCGACCGCGCTGACCGCGTCCCCGCCCAGCACCCGGCGCACCACTGACTGCAGGCGGAGGTCGAGGCCGCGCGCGCGCAGCAGGGCGGCGAGATGGGCGGCGGCGGTGGCGTCGAGCTGCCTGCCCATCACCCGCTCGCTGCGCTGCAGCACGGTGACCTGCGCGCCGCGCTGGCGCAGGGCGTCGGCCAGCTCGAGCCCGAGCAGGCCGGCGCCCACCACCACCACCGCCGCGCCGGGGCCGGCGGCGGCGATGATGGCCTCGGCGTCGGCGCGCCGGCGCAGCCCCAGCACCCCGCTGGCGGGCAGGGGGCCGGGCAGGGCCATGGCCGGGCGCGAGCCGGTGGCCAGCACCAGGTGGTCGTAGGCCAGGGCGGTGTCGTCATCGAGCCGCACCAGCCGCTGCTCGCGGTCGATGCCCCGCACGGTGCATCCCCCGCGCACCGTCACGTGCTCGGGCAGCGGCCGGCGCAGCTCGTCCCAGCGCCGGGTGCCGGCCACCAGGTGGGGCAGCTGCACGCGGTCATAGAAGGCCTCGGGCTCGGCCCCGAGCACGGTCAGGCGGTCGTCCGGGCAGGCGGCGGCGTGGGCCTGGCAGAACGCCAGCGCCGCCGCCCCCGCCCCCACCACCACGATGCGGCGGGAGGGGGGATGCCAGCGGCGCACCTCGACCGCGGCGTACTTGAGGTCGGGCTCGCGTGACACCGGGTCGCAGCGGTCGCTGGTGACGGCGTTGATGCGCCCCTCGGCCCCTCCCAGCAGCGGACCCCAGTGCATGGGCAGGAACACCGTTCCGGCGCGGATGGCGTCGGTCACCCGCGCGCGCACCCGGCACGCGCCGCGCCGGCTGCTGACCGCGACCAGGCTGCCGTCGGCGATGCCGCGCGCACCGGCGTCGCCGGGGTGCAGCTCGAGGAAGGCGCGCGGCTCGGCGCGGGTGAGCTTGCTGACCAGCCCGCTGCGGGTCTGGGTGTGCCACTGGTCGCGGATGCGCCCGGTGGTGAGCACCAGCGGGAAGTCGCGGTCGAGGGCCTCCTCGCGCGCCTGCGGCTCGCCCGCCCACAGCCGGCAGCGGCCATCGGGGGTGGGGAAGACCCCGTCGGCGAACAGCCGCGCGGTGCCGGGATGGGCCGGCGCCGGGCATGGCCACTGCACGCTGCGGCGTGCGCGCAGCAGGGCGTGGCTGACCCCGGCGATGTCGCAGTCGCTGCCGCGGGTCGAGGCGGCGTGCTCGGCGAACACCGCCGCCTCGTCGGGGAAGGCGAAGCCGGCGCCGAAGCCGCAGGCCGCCGCCACATCGCGGATGATCGCCCAGTCCGGCCGCGCCTCGCCCGGGGGCGGGCGCAGCGCCTCGACCAGATGGATGCGCCGTTCGCTGGTGGTCATCGCCCCGGTCTTCTCCGGCCAGGTGGCGGCGGGCAGCACCACGTCGGCGAAGGGCAGGGTGTCGTTGCGGAAGGCGTCCTGCACGATCACCAGCTCGGCGGCGCGCAGGGCCTGGTCGACCCCCAGCCCGGCGGGCAGGCTGGCCACCGGGTTGGTGGCGATGATCCACACCGCCTTGCAGCGGCCGCTGCGCAGCGCCGCCACCAGCTCGACCGCGGTCAGGCCCGGCTGCGCGGCGATGGTGCCGCGCGGCACCCGCCAGAAGTCCTCGACCCAGGCGCGGTCGGCGGCCGAGGCCAGGCTGCGGTGCGCCGGCAGCAGGTTGGCCAGGCCGCCGGCCTCGCGTCCGCCCATGGCGTTGGGCTGGCCGGTGAGGCTGAACGGGCCGCAGCCCGGCCTGCCCACCGTGCCGGTGATGAGCGACAGGGTGACCAGCGAGGCGACCTTG
>JAKLKR010000123.1 GCA_023150565.1 Planctomycetota bacterium | reverse complement strand
CCCGACCTCGAGCTGGCCGACGTGCCCGCGCGCCGGCGCGGGGCCGAGGGCCGCCCCGGCGCGCCCTGGCGCTTCGCCGCCGGCACCAACGGCATCGTCCACCACCTCGCCGCCTTCCCGCTGCCGGCGCTGGACGACGACGAGCTCGACCTGCTGCCGCTCGCCGCCCAGGTGGTCGGCCAGCTCGGCGCCGGGGCGCTCGGCTACACCGCCCAGGCGGCGCGCCTCAACGCCTGCTGCGGCGGGCTGTCGGCGTGGATCGACATCGGCGCCGCCCCGGCGGGCGAGGGGCTGGAATCCTGGCTGTTCGCCGAGGTCAAGGGCCTGGGCGCGCGCGCCGGCGAGTTCGTGCCGCTGCTGCCCGAGGCGCTGCGCGCCGCCCGCTTCGACGAGCACGACCGCCTGCGCGAGCTGGTCGACCAGGCGCTGCAGTCGGCGCAGGAGCGCGTCACCCGCGGCGGCCACCAGCTGGCGGCGCGCGCCGCCGTGCGCGGCCTGGGCGGCGCCGGCGCCATCGCCCACCGCGTGCACGGGCTCGGCCGGCTGGCCTGGCTCAAGCGCACCGCCGCCGCCATCGGCGACGGCGCGGCCTGCGCCGCCCTCGCCGACCGCCTGCAGCGCCTGCTCGCGCGCATCGCCGGCCAGGCACCGGCGACCGCGGTGATCGGCGAGGACCAGCGCCTCGACGCCCTCGCCGCGCTGGCCGGCACGGCGTGGAAGGCCGCCGCCGGCGACGCCCGCCCGGGGCTGGCCGCGCCAGCGCCCTGCGCCATCGGCCCCACCGCCTTCACCACCGCCACCCAGGTGAGTTACGCCGCCCTCGCCTTCCGCGCCCCGCCCATGGGCCATCCCGACTCGCCGCTGCTGGCGGTGGCGGCGCGCCTGGCCAGCAACCAGGTGCTGCACCCGCGCCTGCGCGAGAAGGGCGGCGCCTACGGCGGCAGCGCCAGCTACCTGGGCGCGGCCTGCGCCTTCGCCTGCACCAGCTACCGCGACCCGCGCCTGGCCGCCACCCTCGAGGACATGCGCTTCGCCCTGCGCTGGCTGGCGGAATGCCCCGACGACGCGCGCATGCTCAAGGAGGCGGTGCTGGGGGTGATCGCCGGCCTCGACAGCCCGGGCAGCCCGGCGGGCGAATGCCGCAGCCGCTTCATCGCCGACCGCAAGCGCGCCGGCCCCGAGCTGATCGACCCCTGGCGCGCGCGCGCCCTGGCCGCCGACGCCGCCGGCATCCGCCGGGTGGCGGCGGCCTGGCTGCCGGCCGACGGCGGCACCATCGCCGCCATCACCGGCGACGCCGCGCTCGAGCGCGACCGCCTCGGCTGGGCGCGGGAACGCCTCTGATGCCGCTGACCCGCCTGGCGGCGGCGATCACCGCCCCGCCGGCGGGGTCGGAGCTGGTGCCGCCGCCGCGCTTCGCGGCCAAGCGCTTCGACACCTTCCAGCTCGATCCCGCGCTGGCCGGGCAGCGCGAGGCGGTGCTGGCGGTGCGCCGCTTCGCCGCCCACCGCCCCGGACTGCTCGGGCGGCTGCTGGCGCGCGGCCGGCCCGGGCTCTACCTCGACGGCGGCTTCGGCGCCGGCAAGACCCACCTGCTGGCGGCCTGCTTCCATGCCGCCCACGGCTCGCGCCGCTACCTGTCCTTCAGCGAGGCGATGAGCCTGATGACCGTGCTGGGGGCGGCCAGGGCGGTCGAGCTGGTGCGCGCCGACCTGGTATGCATCGACGAGTTCGAGCTCGACGACCCCGCCAACACCCGCCTCGCCGACCTGCTGGTGCGCTCGCTGGTGGAGCGGCGCTGCCGCATCGTCACCACCTCCAACACCGTGCCCGGCGAACTCGGCGCCGGGCGCATGGCGGTCGACCTCTTCCGCAACGAGCTGGCGCGCATCGAGGCCGCCTTCGCCGACGTGCACCTGCCCGGCGCCGACCACCGCCGGCGCGGCCTGGCCGGCGGCGACCCGCCCGGCTGGGGCGCGGCGGTGGCGCCCCTGGCGGCCGCCGACGGCGTGCACTGCGTCGACGCCCAGGCCCTCGACCGCGCCCTGGCCGCCATCCCGGTGGCCAGCCTGCGCCGGCTGGCGGCGCTGCTCGACGGCCTGACCATCACCGGGGTGCGCCCGTTCGCCGACCAGCTCGCCGCCCTGCGCTTCGTCCACCTGGTCGACCGCCTCTACGACTGGCAGGTGCCGCTGCGGGTGCAGGCGCGGTGCGCGATCGCCGACCTGTTCCCGCCCGAGCACTGCCAGGGCGCCTTCGCCAAGAAGTACCGCCGCTGCCAGTCGCGCCTGGCGGAGCTCTGCGTCTGAGGCAAGCCGAAGAGCGGCCCGGAGGGCCGCGCTCCCGGGGGAATACGTCCGCGACTGGCGCCGTCCCGCCCGCCCCCTAGTCTGCCGCCGCGCCGCCAGACGGCCGCGTCCGCCCGCAAGGGCGGCCGAGGAAAGTCCGGGCTCCACAGGGTGCGGTGGCTGGCAAATCCAGCCGTCTTCCGTGACGGGAGGATAGGGAAAGTACCACAGAAATGATACCGCCTCCGGCCGCAAGGCCGGCGGTAAGGGTGAAATGGTGGGGTAAGAGCCCACCGGGGACGCCGAGAGGCGGACCGCAGGGTAAACCCCACCGGGAGCAAGCCCAGAATGCATCGAGGCGCGACCCGCGCCGTCCGAGATGCGAATCGGGTGCTGGAGGACCGGCAGCAATGCCGGTCCCGAGAGAAATGGCCGTCCACGACAGAACCCGGCTTATCGACGACCTCCGTCACCGACACCCCGGCCGCAAGGCCGGGGTGCTCGTTTTGCCGGCGGGAGCAAAAGGACGAGCCTCGACCGCCACGACACCACGACGCCACGGCCGGAAAGGGGCTTACGCCGACATCCCCCGCGAAAAAAGGGCGAAGGCCAGAATCTCCCTCTGTTCCTCTCTCGTGGCGTCGTGGCGTCGTGGCGGTGCAATCGCTCCATTTCCACGTTCACACGAAGGCCATCTCCACCGCCTTGGCGTGGCGTTCGCGCAGCACCTCGGCGAGCTGGCGCACCAGGGTGCGGCGGATGCCCAGCTCGACCGGCAGGGTGGGGTCCTGGTGGGCGTCGTTGATGCGCGTGCCGACCAGGAAGGAGATCGCGTCCGCCTCCAGCAGCAGCTCGGCCAGGCGCACCGCGCCGTTGCGCCGCGCCGGCGGCGGGCCGCCGCGCAGCATCTCGAGGGTGCGCGAGAGGGTGATCATGCCCTCGGTCACCAGGTCGAAGCCGCCCAGGCGCGCGGTCGGCGGCACCTCGGGGTCGAGCGGGCCGTCCTCGGGCTCGACCCGGCGGCGCAGGTTGCGCCCGATGATCGCCGCGGTGGTGCCGCCGCACACCGCCCGGCGGCCGGGGAACTCGCTGGCGGCGAAGGCCACCTCGCCGTCGCGGCCGTCGTCATAGGGCGCCCCGGTCACCACCAGCAGGCGGCGCGGCGCGCGCAGCCCCACCACCGCACAGGTGATGTCGTCGCGCGCCGCGCCGCCGTCGCGCATGCAGGCCTGCTCGACCACCGCCTTGGCCAGCGCGGTGGGGGTGCCGGGATCGCCGCCCTCGGCGTCCAGCCAGGCGCCCAGCCCGGCCTCGCCCCAGCCGAAGGGCGCGCGCGCCCCGCCCATGCCCGCCTGGGTGACCCCGTCCGACACCGCCACCAGGCGGTCGCCGCGCTCCAGCCGGCAGCTCCATGCGCGCAGCTCGCGGCCGGGGCCCTCGCCCGGCTCGAGCAGTTCGCGCCGGGGCTGCACCAGGCGGCCGTGGTGCAGCCAGGCGGTGGCGGGATTGCCGTATTCGACCACCCGCGCGCTGCCGTCGGGGTCGATGTCGAGGATGGTGAAGGTGGCGTAGGAGATGCCGCGCACCGAGCACACCGGCAGGGTGCGGCGGATCACCGCCGCGCAGGTGCGCACGTCGCGCCCGGCGGCGGCGTAGCGCGCGGCCATGGTGGCGGTGAGCGCCGCCAGCACGTTGGCCTTCACCCCGCTGCCCAGCCCGTCCGACAGCGCGCACACCAGCCGGCCATCCTCGGGCAGGCGGCGGATCGCCACCACGTCGCCGGCCAGGCGCTGGCCGTGCTTGGGCAGGTTGTGCCAGCCGCACTCGATGAAGGGGTCGCTCACCGGGGCGAGGCTGATGGCGCCGGTGCCGTCAGCCATCGCGCGCGCCGCCGGGCGACACCTGGTCGATCAGGCTCGAGAGCATGCCCTCGGTGTCGGCGGCGTTCTCGCCGAGCAGGAAGGCGATGCGGTTGACCGTCTCGAGGTTCTTGTCGATCACCGCGCGCGCACGCGCCACCACCCGCTCGCGCTCGAGCGCCGGCTCGGTCACGTCCTGGATGATCGCCCCGGCCAGGCGCCCGGCCTCGATCGGGAAGGCCGACACCGACAGCACCCGCCCTCCGACATGCAGGTCGGCGGCGGGCAGCGCCTCGGCGGTGGCGAGCACGTGGCGGAAGCGGGCCGCGAACGGCACCAGCGCCTGCACGTCGGCGCCGGCCAGGTCGGCGGACGGGCGGCCGTCGGCGAACTGGCGCGCGAAGCGCTCGTTGCACTCGACGATCTGCAGGCGCTCGTCGACCAGCACCGCGGCCGCCGGCATGCCGTGCAGCAGGGCGTGCGCCTTGCTCTGGGCCAGGCGGCGCATGTACGACACGCACATGCCCGGCTCGGCGCGCCCGGCGGCCATCGCCCGCGCCATCGCGCGGCAGGTGTCGTAGCCGCAGCCGCCGCAGTTCAGCTCGTCCTCGCGCCGGGTCTTGCCCATGGTCGCGAGCATCGCCGCCTCGACCTGGGGATCGTCGGCGGGCACCGCCACCGGCTGCGCCGGCCACGCCCCGGCGGTGTCGATGCGCGGCGGCCCGGCCGGCTCGCGGCCCTGGCGCGAGGCCTCGGCGATCACCCGCGCGCGCTTGGCCAGGGTGCCGTCGGGCCGCGCCATGCCCGGGCCGTTGATGCAGCCGCCGCGGCAGGCGAGCAGCTCGACGAACAGCGGCTCGCCGCCGGCCTCGACCCCGGCCAGGGCGCCGTCGAAGTCCTCGAGGCCGCTGACCGAGGCCAGGCGCGGGTCGGCGGCCGAGCAGTCGGCGCGGATGCCGGCGATCATCCCGCCCTCGACCGGGTAGAGCGCGCCCTCGCGGGCGGCGAAGGGGCCGAAGACGTCGTCGGGGCCGGGTTCCACCGCCGCCGGGTCGATGCCGGCGCGGGCGAAGGCGCCGCGCAGGTCGGCGAAGGTCAGGGCCACGTCGACCAGCTCCGGGTGGAGGTCGGCCTCGCGCTTCTTGGCGATGCAGGGGCCGATGAAGGCCACCGCGATGTCGGCGCCGAAGTGCTCGCGCAGCATGCGCGCGTGCACCAGCATGGGCGAGCACATCGGGGTGACCAGGCCGCCCAGGGCCGGGCGGTGGCGCTTGAGGTAGTCGACCGACACCGGGCAGGCCGAGCTGAGGTGGACGCCGCCCTCGCGCTCGAGCAGGCCGGCCACCGCCGCGCTCACCTGCTGGGCGCCGCGCGCGGTCTCCGACACCGCCGCGACCCCCAGGCGGCGCAGCGCCGCCACCAGGCGGGCGCGGTCGACGGCGGGGAACTCGGCCACCCAGGCCGGGGCCAGCGACACCACCACCCGCCGCCCGGCGGCGAGCAGGGCGTCGAGGCGCGGCAGGTCGTCGCGCACGCGCTTGGCGCGCGCCGGGCACACCTGCACGCAGTGGCCGCAGGCCAGGCATTCCTCGGCCACCACCTGCGCCACCGAGCCGTTCACCCGGATGGCCTTGACCGGGCATTCGCGCACGCAGCGCGAGCAGTCCTGGCAGGAGGTGGCCTCGGTGAAGACGGGGGCGGCGGCGAGCATGGTTCAGGGGCCTCCGAGGCTGGCGAGCAGGCCGGCCAGTTCGCGTTCGTCCTTCACCCGGCGCTCGACCCCGTCGAGCACCACCCGCGGGCCGTCGGCGCAGCGCTCGCGGCAGCGGTGGCCGACCAGCTCGATGGCGGCCTGGTGGCGCTCGGCCCACGCCGAGGCGACCTCGGCCAGGCGGCCGGCCCCCTTGGCGAAGCAGGAGCTGCCCAGGCAGATCTCGATGCGGTGGCGGGCGGCGACGTCGGTCATGGGGCACCGGGGAGTCTAGCGGTGGAGCGGACGTGCAGCACCCCTTCCCGGCGATGTCGGCGCCGGGTGCAGGGGTTGCATGCGTGGGGATGCGCGGAAGCCCTCTTCCCTGGGAAGAGGATTCAGCTCAGAAAGAGCAGATGGATCACCACCACGGCGCCACGACGCCACAAGGAATGGACTTATGGAGATCCGCTCCTTCACCCATTGGGTGACAAGCGATGTCGGCGTCAGACCATTTCCGTCCGTGGCGTCGTGGCGTCGTGGCGGTCAAATCGCCGGATTGGGATTCAGCCCTGCGGCCGGGCGGCCAGCTGGGCGCCGATCTCGGCCACCGCCTTGTCGACGGTAGTGGCTGTCAGGACCTCTTTTCCGATCTTGCAGTTGGGTCCCGAGGCGCACTGCTCGAGGCAGAAGGTGGCGCGCACATCGACCTGCGCACCCCATCCTTTGGCATCCACCGCGTCGAGCAGGCCGCGCAGCACCCCCTGCGAGCCGCGCAGGTGGCAGGAGGTGCCCAGGCAGACCGTGGTCAGCAGCTTGCCGCCGGGCTCGCCGGCGGTGAGCAGCAGGTCGAGGTCGTCGATGCGACGACGCGGGCGGTAGGTGGTGTGCAGCAGCTCGTGGCTGGTGTGCGAACCGGGCTCGCCCAGGGTGTTCTTGTAGAGCTTGCCCACCTCCTCGTTGTCGGCGCTGTTCTGGCGGTGCTCGCAGCGGTCGGCGCGGTGGATGGCGGCGGTGCGGCTGTCGACCGCGCCGCGGGCCGGACGCGGCTGGCCGGCGCCGTTGACGCAGCCGCCGGGGCAGGCCATGACCTCGATGATGTCGAGCGCCAGGCGGCCGGCCTTGACATCGTCGAGCACCTGGCCGGCGTTGCGCAGGCCGCTGACCACGCCCACGCGGATGGTGCGCCCACCGATGGTGGCGGTGGCCACGCGCAGGGCGCCGGGGCCGCGCACCTCCTCCCACACCGCGTCGCGGCGGGAGCCGTCGCCCAGCACCGCGTCGGCGTAGCGCAGCACCGCCTCGGCCACCCCGCCCGAGGCGCCGAAGAGCAGGCCGGCGCCGGTCTTCATGCCGAAGGGCTGGTCGAAGGGCTCGGGCTCGAGGTCGCCCAGGCGGATGCCGGCGCCGTCGATCATGCGCGCCAGCTCCTCGGTGGTGAGCACGTGGTCGATCTCGCGCCGGCCCTCGCTGCGCAGCTCCTCGCGCGCGGCCTCGGCCTTCTTGGCGGTGCAGGGCATGATCGACACCACCGCCAGGTCCTTGGCCTCGATGCCCAGGGCCTTGGGCAGCAGGCGGCGGGCGAGGCCGCCGAACATGCCCTGGGGCGAGCGGCAGGACGAGAGGTTGGGCAGGGCGTCGGGGCGGAACTGCTCGACCCACTTGACCCAGGCCGGGCAGCACGAGGTCATCAGCGGCAGCGGGCCCTCGTCGCTGCTGCGCAGGCGGCGCACGAACTCGGCCCCCTCCTCCCACACCGTCAGGTCGGCGGTGAAGGTGGTGTCGTAGACCTTGGCGAAGCCCAGGCGGCGCAGCGCCGCGACCATGCGCCCGGTGGTCTCGGCCCCGGCCGGCAGGCCGAAGCGCTCGCCGATCGCCACCCGCACCGCGGGCGCGATCTGCGCCACCGCGGTGGTGCTGGGCGCGGTCAGCAGCTTCCACGCCGGCTCGATCTCGGGGGCGGGGATGAGGGCGGCGGTGGGGCACACGCGCGCGCACTGGCCGCAGCCGACGCAGTCGACCTCGCCCAGGCCGCGGCCGAAGGCCGGCTGCACGGTGGTGGCGGCGCCGCGGTGGGCGAAGTCGAGCGCCGACACCCCCTGCACCTCGGCGCACATGCGCACGCAGTCGCCGCACAGGATGCACTTGGAGGGGTCGCGGTGCACCGCCGCCGAGGTGCGGTCGAGGGGCAGGTCGCGGCCCATGGGCTTGAAGCGCACGCGCTCGACCCCGACCTTGCGCGCCACGTCCTGCAGTTCGCAGGCGGCGGCGCGGTCGCACGACGGGCCTTCGGGGTTGTGGGCGGCGAGCAGCAGCTCGACGCTGGTGCGGCGCATGCGCCGCAGCGGCTCGGTGCGGGTGACGACCTCCATCCCGGCCTCGGGCGGGGTCGAGCACGAGGCCATCACCCCGCGCCCCTTGACGTCGACCACGCACAGGCGGCAGGCGCCGTGCACGCTGAGCTCGGAGTGGTAGCAGAAGGTGGGCAGGTCGACGCCGGAGGCGCGCACCACCTCGAGCAGGTTGCGCGCCTGCCCGATGGGCACGGTGCGGCCGTCGACGGTGATGGTGGAAGCGGCGGTGGCGGTGGTGGGCATGGCAGGTTGGTCCGGTACGAAGGGTTGGTTGGTCCGCCGGGTCCGGCTCAGGCCACGGCCTTGAGCTTGCAGGCGGTGACGCAGGCGCCGCACTTGATGCACTTGTCGGGATCGATGTGGTGCGCCTGCTTGCGCTCGCCGGTGATCGCCCCGACCGGGCACGACTTGATGCACAGCCCGCAGCCCTTGCAGCGGACCTCGTCGATCTCGGGCGGCGACAGGGCCTTGCACTTGCGCGCCGGGCAGCGCTTGTCGCGCACGTGGGCGAGGTACTCGTCGCGGAAGTGGCGCAGGGTCGACAGCACCGGGTTGGGCGCGGTCTTGCCCAGGCCGCACAGCGAGGCCTGCTGCACCGTCCAGGCGAGGTCCTCGAGCAGGGCCAGGGTGCCCTCGTCGCCGCGGCCCTCGCAGATGTCGTCGAGCAGCGCCAGCATCTGGCGGGTGCCCTCGCGGCAGGGCACGCACTTGCCGCAGGACTCGACCTGGGTGAAGGACATGAAGAAGCGCGCCACGTCGACCATGCAGGTGGCGCGGCTCATCACCACCATGCCGCCGGAGCCGACCATGGCGCCGACCGAGCGCAGCGAATCGTAGTCGAGCGGCAGGTCGAGGTGGTCGCGGGTCAGGCAGCCGCCCGAAGGCCCGCCGATCTGCACCGCCTTGAAGCCCTCCTCGCCCAGCACCTTGCCGTGCTCGACGATGCCGCCGCCGATCTCGAACACGATCTCGCGCAGGGTGGCGCCGAAGGGCACCTCGATCAGGCCGGTGTTGGCCACGTGGCCGGTGAGGGCGAAGGTCTTGGTGCCGGGCGAGCCGGGGGTGCCGTTGCGGCGGTAGGCGGCGGCGCCCATGCGCAGGATCAGCACCGCCGAGGACAGCGTCTCGACGTTGTTGATCACCGTCGGGCAGCCCCACAGGCCGGAGATGGCGGGGAAGGGCGGCTTGGGCCGCGGCATGCCGCGGTGGCCCTCGATCGAGGCCAGCAGGGCGGTCTCCTCGCCGCACACGAAGGCGCCGGCGCCCTCCATCACATGCAGGTGGAAGGGCCTGCCGGTGCCGAACACGTCGTCACCGAGGATCCCGCGCGCCTCGGCGTCAGCCACCGCGCGGCGCACGCGCTTGACCGCCAGCGGGTACTCGGCGCGCACGTAGATGTAGCCTTCCGCGGCGCCGATCGCGCGCCCGGCGATCATCATGCCTTCGAGCACCGAGTGCGGGTTGCCCTCCATCACCGAGCGGTTCATGAACGCGCCCGGGTCGCCCTCGTCGGCGTTGCAGACGATGTACTTGCGCGCTCCGGGCTGGACCCGCGCCACCTCCCACTTGCGCCCGGTGGGGAACCCGCCGCCGCCGCGCCCGCGCAGGCCCGAGGCGGTGATCTCCTTGCAGATCGCCTCGTCGCTCATCTGGGTCCAGGCCCGGCGCGCCTGCAGGTAGCCGTCGTGGTGGATGTAGGCGCGGATGTCCTCGGGGTCGAGGCTGCCGCACTGCTCCAGCACCAGGCGCTTCTGCCGGCGGTAGAACGGGATCTCGGCCTGGCCGTGGCAGGTCGAGCCGCCGGCGCGGTGGAGCAGGCGCGCCACCGGGCGCTGGGCGACCAGGGTCTCGGCGACGATCTCCTCGACGTCGCCCACCACCACCTTCTGGTAGAGGATCCCGTCCGGCTCGATCGAGACCAGCGGGCCCATCTGGCAGAAGCCCTGGCAGCCGCTCACCCCCACCAGGGTGCTGTCGCGGGGTGCGTGGTCATGGGCCTCCTCCTTCAGTTCGACCACCACCGGCAGGCCGCGGGCGGCGATGGACTTGACCAGGGCGTCGCGCACCGCCAGGGCGCCGGCGGACAGGCAGCCGGTGCCGGCGCAGATCACCACCGTGCGGGTGATGCTGGCGCGCGCCTGGGCGTAGCCGGCGGCGAGGGCTTCGAGGGACGCGGGAGCGGTGGCGATAGTCATAGAGAAGTTTTTCTCGATAACGGGTTAAAAAGGGGGAGGAGGCGGTTCAGGCCGCGGAACCGGTGGCGGGACGGGCGACCGCGTCGAGCAGCGCCGGCACCATGCCCGGGGCCAGCTGGCCGTGGACCTGCTCGCCGATCACCACCACCGGGGCCAGGCCGCAGGCACCCAGGCAGCTGACCTTCTCGAGCGTCCATTCCATGTCGGCGCTTGTGTGCTGGCCGGCGGCGAGCTTGAGGTGGCCGCGGATGGCGTCGAAGATGGGCATCGAGTCCTTGACGTGGCAGGCGGTGCCGTCGCACACCCGCACCACCGTGCGGCCCTTGGGCTCGAGCGCGAAGTGGGCATAGAAGGTGGCGACCCCGAACACCTTGGCCGGCGACAGGTCGAGGGCGGTGGCGACGAAGCTCAGCACCTCGCGCGGCAGGTAGCGGTACTCCTCCTGCACCTCCTGGAGGATGGGGATCAGGCGCTCGGGCTTGCGCTGGTGGCGCTCGATGATGGCGCCCACCCGCTGGAAGCGGTGCGCGGCGGTGGCGGGCTGGGTGGGGCAGGCGCAGGTGCTCATGGTGCGGTTCCGATGGGGGAGGCGGCCGGATGGGGGGCCTGGCGGTGGGAGAGGCGGTGGGAGAGCAGCGCCAGGCTCTGGGCCAGGTCGATGTCCTCGACCACCGTGCCCTCGGGCAGCTGCAGGCGCGCGCCGGTGAAGTTCCACAGGCCGCGCATGCCGGCGGCGCAGCAGGTCTCGGCCACCGCCTGGGCGGCGGCCTCGGGCACGCACAGGATGCCCAGGCGAACGCCCATGCGCTGGCCGAGGTCGGCGAGCTTGGCGAGCGGGAAGATGCGCTTGCCCAGGCTGGAGGTGCCGACCTTGCGCGCGTCGTCGTCGAAGGCGGCGACGATGCTCAGGCCGTGGGCGGCGAAGCCCTGGTAATGCAGCAGCGCCAGGCCGAGGTTGCCGGCGCCGATGACGAAGGCCTCGCTCGGGTGCGACCAGCCGAGGAAGGCCTCGAGCGCCGGCACCAGCTCGGCCAGGCGGTAGCCGGTCTTGGGCCGCCCGCTGCCGCCGGCGAGCTGGAGGTCCTTGCGGATCAGGGTGGGGTCGAGCCCGAGGGCCTCGGCCAAGTGGGTGCACGACACCGTGTCGCGCCCTTCAGCCTCCCAGGCGCGCAGCAGGCGCAGATAGGCGGGCATGCGGCGCAGGGTGGGGGCGGGAAGGGGCGGGGTGGACATCTCCGCCTTCTCGTCGCAACCCCCCGCACCGCAAGGACGGGCGGTGGCGGTGCGCGCATCGGATTCCCACGCCTCGGGCATATCGAGAACTTAATCTCTATATTCGTCCTGTCTCGCGCGCAGTGGTCCCGACCTCCACGGCCTGCGGGTATCGCATGGATTCCCGGCGATCGGCGCATGACGCGAATCATTCTTAGCTGATACCCGCGGTTTTGTGCGTTCTAGTTAGGGTCCATACTGACTTTTATAAGAATCATGCATCGTTGTTTTTATATCCATGCGTATGCGAGCTATTTTTCTCGAACCATTCCTGGCGTCGCCGGGTGCCTATATAGAGAATTAATTACCGATTAACCCGACGCCCAGGAGATCCCATGGCCGCCGCGACCGTCACCACCCCCGCCACCGGTACCGATCACGCCAGCGCCCGTCTGGAGCACCTGATCGAGGCGGTGGCCGCCGCCCAGCGCACCTACGCCACCTTCACCCAGGAGCAGGTCGACCGCATCGTGACCCGGGTGGCGGCCGCCATCTGCCGCCACCGCATCGACCTGGCCAAGGCCGCGGTGGCCGAGACCGGCATGGGGGTGGTCGAGGACAAGGTGATCAAGAACCACTTCGCCGCCGAGTTCATCCTCAACAAGTACCGCGACCTCAAGACCGTCGGCACCATCCACCACGACCCCGTGGCGGGCATCCGCCGCATCGCCGACCCCATGGGGGTGGTGGCGGCGGTGATCCCGGTCACCAACCCGACCTCGACCGCCGCCTTCAAGATCCTGCTCGCGCTCAAGACCCGCAACGGGATCGTGCTCAGCCCGCACCCGCGCGCCAAGGCCTGCACCGCCCTGGCGGCGCGCATCGCCCGCGAGGCGGCGGTCGAGGCCGGCGCGCCCGAGATGATCGTGGGCTGGATCGACGAGCCGGCGGTCGAGCTGACCCAGCAGCTCATGCGCCACCCGCGCACCGCCATCATCCTCGCCACCGGCGGACCGGGCATGGTCAAGTCGGCCTACGCCAGCGGCAAGCCCGCCCTGGGGGTGGGCGCCGGCAACACCCCGGCGGTGGTCGACGACGGCGCCGACATCGCCATGGCCGCGACCTCGATCCTCACCAGCAAGACCTTCGACAACGGGGTGATCTGCGCCTCGGAACAGGCGGTGGTGGCGGTGGGTGCGGCCTACGACCGCCTGCTCGCCGCCTTCATCGCGCGCGGTGCCTTCCTGGTCGCCGGCGAGGACCGCGCGCGCCTGGCCCAGGTGGTGGTCGCACCCGCCGACCCGCGCAAGGGCGCCTGCGCCCCGGCGCTCAACGGCGCCATCGTCGGCCAGAGCGCACGGCGCATCGCCGAGATGGCCGGCATCGCCGTGCCCGCCACCACCCGCCTGCTGCTGGTCGAGGCGAGCGAGGTCGGCCACCAGGAGCCGTTCAGCATGGAGAAGCTGTCGCCGGTGCTGGCCCTGTACCGCGCCGACGACTTCGCCGGCGCTGTCGACAAGGCCCGCGCCCTGCTCGCCCACGGCGGCCTCGGCCACACCGCGGTGCTCTACGCCGAAAACGCCGCCCAGGCCAAGATCAACACCTTCGCCGCCGCCATGGCCGCCGGCCGCGTGCTGATCAACACCCCGGCCAGCCACGGGGCGATCGGCGACCTCTACAACTTCCACCTCGAACCCTCGCTGACCCTGGGCTGCGGCACCTGGGGCGGCAACAGCGTCACCGCCAACGTGGGACCCATGCACCTGCTCAACGTCAAGACCGTGGCCGAGCGCCGCGAGAACATGCTGTGGTACCGCGTACCGCCGCGCCTCTACTTCAAGCGCGGCTGCCTGCCGGTGGCCTTCACCGACCTCGCGGGCATGAAGCGCGCCTTCGTGGTCACCGACCGCACCATGCTCGACGTCGGCCCCGCCACCCGGGTGGCCGAGCTGCTGCGCGCGCGCGGCATCCAGGTCGAGATCTTCGCCGACGTGCGCCCCGATCCCGACCTCGCCACCGTCGAGGCCGGGGTGGCGCGCCTGACCCGCTTCCGCCCCGACCTGGTGGTGGCGGTGGGCGGCGGCAGCCCGATGGACGCCGCCAAGGTGATGTGGCTGATGCATGAACGGCCCGGCACCGACTTCGCCGACCTCAGCCTGCGCTTCATGGACATCCGCAAGCGCATCCACGGGGTCGAGGAGGGCGCCTGGAGCAGCAAGCTGGTGTGCATCCCCACCACCGCCGGCACCGGCTCGGAGGTCACCCCCTTCGCGGTGATCACCGACCATCAGGGGGTGAAGCACCCGCTGGCCGACTACGCCCTCACCCCGTGGATGGCGATCGTCGACGCCGACCTCACCGACGGCATGCCGCCCGCGCTCACCGCCGCCAGCGGCTATGACGCGGTCACCCACGCCCTCGAGGCGCTGGTGTCGGTGGTCGCCACCCCGTTCACCGACGGCCAGGCCACCACCGCCCTGCGCCTGCTCTTCCGCCACCTGCCATCGGCGGTGCGCAACGGCGCCAAGGACCCGCTCGCCCGCGAGCGCGTGCACGAGGGCGCGACCCTGGCGGGCATGGCCTTCGCCAACGCCTTCCTCGGCATCTGCCACAGCCTGGCGCACCAGCTCGGCGCCGCCTGCCACCTGCCGCACGGGGTGGCCAACGCGCTGATGATCCCGCATGTGGTGCGCTTCAACGCCGCCCCGGTGCCGACCCGGGTGGCGGCCTTCGCCCAGTACCGCGACCATGTCGCCGCCGAACGCTACGCCGACCTGGCGACGGCGCTCGGCCTGGGCGGGACCACCACCGCCGAGAAGGTCGAGGCCCTGGCCCAGGCCCTGGAGCGCCTGCGCGCCGAGGTCGGCCTGCCCGCCACCATCACCGCCGCGGGGGTGAACCGGGATGCCTTCCTGGCCCAGGCCGACCGCCTGGCGGAACGCGCCTTCGACGACCAGTGCACCGGCGCCAACCCGCGCCAGCCGCTGATCGCCGAGCTGCGCCAGCTCTATCTCGACGCGCTGTAAGCGCGGATCGACGTGGCACGGGCGTCCCGCCCGTGCCACATCACCAGGTCAGCGCAGCGATTCCGCCAGCCAGGCGCGGGTGGCTTCCATCGCCGCGCGCTCGGCCTCGGGATGGTGGTCGACCGCCGCCATGGTGGCGTGCAGCCTGGCCGCCGCCGGGTTGGTGAAGGCGTGCAGGGCGCCGCCATAGGACACCAGGCGCCAGACCGCCTTGGCGGACTCCATCTCGCCCATGAAGGCGGCCACGTCGGCCGGGGGCACCAGCGGGTCGGCACCGCCGGTCAGCACCAGCACCCGCGCCGCCACCGCGCCAGAAGCGGCCGGGGCGCCGGTCTTGAGCCCGGGATGGAGCGCCACCACCGCCTTGAGCGGCTCGCCGGCGCGCGCCAGTTCCAGGCAGACGGTGCCGCCGAAGCAGAAGCCGATGGCGGCGGTGCGCGACTTGTCCACCCCTGGCTGGGCGGCGAAGGCCGCCAACCCGGCGCGGGCGCGCGCCAGCAGCAGGGCGCGGTCCTGGTAGAAGGGCGTGGCCCAGGCCTTGGCCTGGGCGGGATCCCCGGTGCTGCGCCCGTCGCCGTACATGTCGCAGGCGAAGGCGGCGAAGCCGGCCTCGGCCAGTTCGCGCGCGCGCTGGCGGGCATAGGCGTTGACCCCCCACCACT
>JAKLKR010000122.1 GCA_023150565.1 Planctomycetota bacterium | reverse complement strand
GCAAACAACGACGCTCTGAGAGAACCACGACGATGATCGACCTCGCCGCCGAGACCAACCTGCAGAGCCCCGACTACAACGCCGTCTCCATCCGGCTCGCCAGCCCGGAGGTGATCCGGTCCTGGTCCCAGGGCGAGGTGAAGCGCCCCGAGACGATCAACTACCGCAACTACAAGGCCGAGCGCGACGGCCTGTTCTGCGAGAAGATCTTTGGGCCCACCAAGGACTGGGAGTGCTTCTGCGGCAAGTACTCCGGGGTGAAGTACAAGGGCATCGTGTGCGAGAAGTGCGGCGTGCTGGTGACGCACAGCCGCGTGCGCCGCGAGCGCATGGGCCACATCAACCTGGTCTCGCCGGTCGCGCACATCTGGTTCTTCAAGACCATGCCCAGCCGCCTGGGCATCCTGCTCGGCATGAAGTCGAGCAACCTGCAGCAGGTGGTCTACTTCCAGAAGTACATCGTCACCGACCCCGGCACTACCCCGCTCGAGTACATGGAGGTGCTGACCGAGGAGCAGTACCGCAAGGCGCAGGAGAAGTACGGCGACGACTTCAAGGCGATGATGGGCGCCGAGGCCACCCAGGAGCTGATCAAGCACCTCGACCTCGACAAGCTGATCAGCGACCTGCGCGAGGAGCTGGCCTCGACCAAGGCCAAGCAGAAGATCGAGAAGATCATCAAGCGCCTGAAGATCTCCGAGGAGCTCAAGTCCTCGGGCAACGATCCGCAGTGGATGGTGATGACCGTGGTCCCGGTCATCCCGCCCGACCTGCGTCCGCTGGTGCCGCTCGAGAACGGCAACTTCGCCACCTCCGACCTCAACGACCTGTACCGCCGGGTCATCTACCGCAACAACCGCCTCAAGAAGCTCATCGAGCTCAACGCCCCCGGCATCATCATCCGCAACGAGAAGCGGATGCTGCAGCAGGCGGTCGATGCGCTGTTCGACAACGGCCGCTGCCAGCGCGCGGTGTTCGGCTCCGGCAACCGCCCGCTCAAGTCCCTGACCGACATGATCAAGGGCAAGCAGGGCCGCTTCCGCGAGAACCTGCTCGGCAAGCGCGTCGACTACTCCGCCCGCTCGGTCATCGTGGTCGGCCCCAAGCTCAAGCTGCACCAGTGCGGCCTGCCCAAGGCCATCATCCTCGAGCTGTTCAGCCCGTTCATCATCCGCGCGCTCAAGGAGCGCGGCTACGCCGAGACGGTCAAGGCCGCCAAGCGCAAGCTCGAACGCCGCGACGAGGAGGTGTGGGAAGTCCTCGACGAGGTCATCCGCGGCCGCGTGGTGATGCTCAACCGCGCCCCCACCCTGCACCGCATGGGCATCCAGGCCTTCGAGCCGGTGATGATCGATGGCAGCGCCATCCAGTTGCACCCGCTGGTCTGCCAGGGCTTCAACGCCGACTTCGACGGCGACCAGATGGCCGTGCATCTGCCGCTCTCGATCGAGGCGCAGACCGAAGCGCGCGTGCTGATGCTGTCGACCAACAACATCTTCTCGCCCTCGAACGGCAACCCGATCATCTCCGCCGACCAGGACATCGTCCTCGGCTGCTACTTCCTGACCCTCGTCAAGGAAGGGCTCAAGGGCGAGGACAAGAAGTTCAGCTCGGTCAACGAGGTGCTGATGGCCCTCGATTCCGGGGTCATCACCCTGCACACCCTGATCCTCACCGCGCTCGACAAGGGCCGGCTGGTGGATGACGGCGGTCCCGCCAAGAAGCCGTGGGCCGGCGGGCTGATCGAGACCACCGCCGGTCGCCTGATCTTCAACGAGGCGCTGCCGCAGGGCATGCCCTACTACAACAAGCAGCAGGACAAGCCGGGCCTCCGCCGCGTGATCGCCGACTGCTTCGAGTACCTCGACCGCAAGCGCACCATCCAGGTGCTGGACAACATCAAGGAGCTGGGCTTCCGCTACTCGACCCGCTCCGGCATGTCGTTCGGCGCCGCCGACCTGTACGTGCCCGAGGAGAAGGCGGCCATCATCGGCGAGGCCGACAAGAAGGCGCTCAAGTTCCACAAGGCCTACCAGCGCGGCCTGATCACCGCGAGCGAGAAGCATCGCAACGTGATCGAGACCTGGACCCACGCGGTCGAGGAGCTCTCCAGCAAGCTGATGGAGAAGCTGAAGAACGACCAGCGCCATGGCGCCGACTACATCAACCCGGTGTACGTCATGGCCAAGTCCGGTGCGCGCGGCTCGGTGGCGCAGATCCGCCAGCTGTGCGGCCTGCGCGGCCTGATGGCCAAGCCGAACGGCGAGATCATCGAGGTGCCGATCCGCGCGAACTTCCGCGAAGGCCTGCGCGTGCTCGAGTACTTCACCTCGACCCACGGCGCGCGAAAGGGCCTGGCCGACACCGCGCTCAAGACCGCCGACTCGGGCTACCTGACCCGCAAGCTGGTCGACGTGTCGCAGGACGTCATCGTCGCCGAGATCGATTGCGGCACCGTCGGCGGCATCACCAAGTCGACCGTCTACGACGGCGACGTGATCAAGCTGTCGCTGTCCGAGGCGATCACCGGGCGCACCGCCCGCGACACCATCGTCGACATCATCACCGACGAGGTGGTGGCGCGCGAGAACGAGATCATCAGCCGCGAGGTGGCCAAGAAGATCGAGGCGCTCGGCTACGAGAAGATCCGCGTGCGCTCGCCGCTCACCTGCGAGAGCAAGAGCGGCATCTGCCAGAAGTGCTACGGCATGGACCTGAGCCGCGGCCTGGTGGTCGAACAGGGCGTGGCGGTCGGCATCATCGCCGCCCAGTCGATCGGCGAGCCGGGCACCCAGCTCACCATGCGCACGTTCCACATCGGTGGCGTCGCCAACACCAAGGCCGAGGACACCAGCTACAAGATCCGCAAGGAAGGCAAGCTGGTGTACGAGAACCTCCGCACCGTGGTCAACGGGGCGGGCGAGGTGGTGGTGCTGAACCGCAACGGCGAGATCGCGCTGCTCGATCCCAAGGGCCGCAACATCGAGCGCTTCAAGGTGCCGGTGGGTTCCAAGCTGCTGGTCAAGGACGGCGCCCTGGTCAAGAAGGGCGACCTGGTGGTGGAGTGGGAAGCCTCCAACATCCCCATCCTGTCCGAACTCGGCGGCACGGTGCGCTTCGAGCACATCATCCCCGAAGTGACCATGCGCGAGGAGCGCGATCCGGCGACCGGGATCATCAACCGCATCATCCTCGAGGGTAAGGGCGACCTGCACCCCCAGGTGGTGCTCGACGACGACCACGGCAAGCCCATCGCCCACTACCCCATCCCCGAGAAGGCCACCCTGCGCGTGGTCGAGGGGCAGAAGATCCCCGGCGGCACCCTGCTGGCGTCGACCCCGCGCGAGATCGCCGGCGTGCACGACATCACCGGCGGTCTGCCGCGCGTGACCGAGCTGTTCGAGGCCCGCCCGCCCAAGGATCCGGCGGTGATGGCCGAGATCGACGGCCTGGTCGACTTCGGCGAGCGCAAGCGCGGCAAGCGCATCATCATCGTGCGCGGCGATTCCGGCGTCGAGGTCGAGCATCCGATCCCGCAGGGCAAGCACTACCGCGTGCACAAGGGCGACCGCGTCAAGGCCGGCGATCCGCTGGTCGACGGCGTGCTCAACCCCAAGGACCTGCTGCGCATCTGCGGCGAAGAGGCCTTGCAGGACTACCTCCTGGGTGAGATCCAGGCGGTGTACCGCGCCCAGAACGTGCGCATCGACGACAAGCACATCGAGGCGATCATCCGCCAGATGCTGCGCAAGATCGAGGTGGCCGACGCCGGCGACCTGCCCTACCTCCAGGGCCAGCTGGTCGACAAGATCCGCATCCGCGACGAGAACCAGCGCGCCATCGCCGAGGGCAAGCGCCCGGCCACCTACGAGCCGAAGCTCATGGGCATCACCCGCGCTGCCCTGCAGTCGGAATCCTTCATCTCGGCGGCCTCCTTCCAGGAGACCACCAAGGTGCTGGCCGACGCCGCCCTCGCCGGACGCCGCGACAACCTCTCGGGCCTGAAGGAGAACGTCATCCTCGGGCATCTCATCCCGTGCGGGACCGGGTTCGGCGTCTACAAGCAGATCAAGACCGAGAAGCTGGGCACGCCGGTTGCCATTCCGGAAGTCCCCGCTAGCATCCGCGCCCCCCAGCCGGCCCGCACTGACAAGGAAGCCAGCCATGCCCACGATTAACCAGCTGATCCGCAAGGGCCGCGAGCAGTCCCGCCGCAAGACCAAGAGCCCCCAGTTGGAGAGCAACCCCTTCAAGCGCGGGGTCTGCCTCCAGGTCAAGACCATGACCCCCAAGAAGCCGAACTCGGCCCTGCGCAAGATCGCGCGCGTGCGCCTGAGCAACGGCAAGGAGATCACCGCGTACATCGGCGGTGAGAAGCACAACCTGCAGGAGCACTCGCTGGTCCTGGTGCGCGGCGGCCGCGTGCACGACCTGCCCGGTGTGCGCTACCACATCATCCGCGGCAAGCTCGACTGCCAGGGTGTTCAGGGCCGCGGCCAGAGCCGCTCGCTCTACGGCGCCAAGAAGCCCAAGAAGAAGTGATCCACCGTCCGACCCCGGTCCCCGGGGCCGGACTCCAACCGGACTGCGCCCCGCAGTCCTAGTACCTCCGGACCTCCTGTCCGGACCAAGGGAAAATGCCCATGACCTCCAAGCCCACCGACCAGCTCCCCGACGATCAGGACCCCAACGCCGATCCGGCCGCCGTCCAGGTCAACGAAGACGGCTCGATCACGCTCGCCCAGACCGGCTTGGCCGTCAAGGGCCCCGCGCCCCTGCGCTGGACCGGCGGCGGCCTCAAGCCGGACCCCCGCTTTGGCGACCTGGTTGCCGCCAAGTTCATCAACTGCCTGATGTACGATGGCAAGAAGAGCACCGCCGAAGGGGTGTTCTACACCGCCATGGACGTCATCGCCGACAAGCTCAAGACCGACCCGCTGCCGGTTTTCCAGCAGGCGATCGAGAACGCCAAGCCGCTGGTCGAGGTCCGCTCCAAGCGCATCGGCGGCGCCAACTACCAGGTCCCGGTCGAAGTCACCAAGAAGCGTCAGCAGACGCTTGCGGTGCGCTGGATCCTGGAGGCGGTGCGCTCACGCAAGGGCCGCCCAACCGGCGAGAAGCTCGCCCAGGAACTGATCGACTGCTACAACAAGACCGGCACCACCATCCAGAAGCGTGAGAACACGCATCGCATGGCCGAGGCCAACAAGGCGTTCAGCCACTTCGCCTGAACCCGTCACGGCATCCTCACCAGCCAAGACCTCGCCGATCCGGCGGGGTCTTGGCATTTGATCCCGCAGCCATGAACCCACTGCACAACCTTCGCCTCAACTGCATGCTGCTTCCGGCAGTCTTCGCTGCCCTGGCAGGTGGGACGGTGACCTGGATGGCGCTTGCCGGTGAGGAGGGGCGTCAGGCCGCTCATCGCCAGCACCTGGCATTCGCCATCGGTTCATGGGCCATCCTGAGGGGCAAAGGCACCGAGGTGCCGCCCGAGACCTGGTTGCGAGCGGACCGCCGGTGGTCCGGCGCGGCTGTTTTGCGCATGAGCGATGATCGGGCCGTCGTCCTGGCCTCCGCCGGCGAACTTGCCTTGCGGGCAGATGGGCCGCCCCCGGGCCTTTCCCAGAGCGTCGCTGGCCCTGGCTGCTACGAGGTTGCCGGACCACGCCTGGCTGCTTCGTGCGTCATCCGTGATGCCGATGGCCTGGTACAGGGCTTCGTCTACGCAGAATGCCCGGTATTGGAGCCGGAACTCGCCTGGTTGCCATGGTTCTGGTCCGTTTGCCTGATCCTTGCCGCCGTCCTCGGCTGGTATCTCACCCGTCATCTCTGGCGGCCGTTCGAGGCGGCCCAGGCCACCATCGATGCCGCCCTGGCCGGCAAACCCAGCACCGAGGCGTTGTCTGCCTCAGAGGAGACAGCGCTGCTGCAGTCGTCGGTGATCCTACTGGCCGAGCGCAGCCGTTCGTCGGGCCTCGGTGTGGCCGCGGAGGTGGCGGGGGACGAGGGATCCAGGCCATGATCGGCAGCCGGGGAGTCACCCTGGCCGAAGTGGTGGTGATGGTGCTGGTGGTCGGGATCCTGGCAGTCCTCATCGGGGCAGCGGTGACGCGGCTTCAGACCGCTTCCCGCAGGACGGGGTGCCGGTCCAATCTCGCCTGCATCGGCGCCGCATTCCAGGCCTACGGCATCGACCATCGGCGGGCATTTCCCGCCGATAGCGATTTCGGTCAGCCCAGGTCCTCCAGCCCGGCCTGGTTCGACCGTCTGCCTGAGTATCTCGACGAGAGCAGGACCAGGGATGGTTCGGTGTTCCAGTGTCCGGCGTGGCGCATGCCGGTTCGGCGCTTCGCCACCAGCCAGCCGCGCAGCCTGAAGATGAACAGCTATCTAGATGATGACGGACGTCCCCGGCATTTCCGCATGGGTTCGGTCTCGGACCAGGATGAACTGCTGCTGATGGTGGATGCCGTCGCCGGCGAGACCGGCATGGGGCAGTGGGGACGGGCGGTCCATTCGGGGGTGGATGACCGCCGTCATCGTGGCATGGCCATCAGCCTAGCGGTCGATGGCCATGCCATCACGCAGACGGTGCGGCCATCGGATGGCGATTGGCGGCTGGCTCTGCGCTGGCGCAGCCGCGATTGGCCGGCTCCCTGAACAGGTTCGCTATCGCCCTGCTCCGGGCTTCCAGGCCACATCCGCACGGCCGCCGTCGTTGGCCAGCCTGGCCCAGGCGAAGCAGGCGTCGGAGAGGCGGTTGAGGTAGCGCAGGCATTCCGGGTTCCAGCCGCGACCTGGTTCGGCGCGCTGTGCCGCCACCAGGTCGCGTTCCGCCCGGCGTACGACCGTCCTGGCCAGATGGAGCCAGGCTGCCGACGGCGACCCCCCCGGCAGAATGAAGCTGCGCATGGGCTCAAGCCGCGCCGTCGCCGCCCCGACCGCCTCGTCCAGGGCGGCCACCTGGCTGGCGGTTACGCGCGGGATGCGGTCCTCGTGCGGGCCGCCGGGCGGTGAGGCCAGGTCGGATCCGAGGTCGAACAGGTCGTTCTGCACCCGGCGCAGGCTGGCGCCGGCCGCGGCCTCGGCTCCGGCCGCCAGGGCGAGTCCGAGCAGGGAGTTGGCCTCGTCCACCGAGCCGATGGCGGCGATCAGGGGATGGCACTTGTCCAGGCGGGAGCCATCGGCCAGGCCGGTGGTTCCGCTGTCGCCGGTGCGGGTGGTGAGGCACGAGAGGGTGACCATAGCGGGATGATCCGGAGGCAGGTTGGACGTGAATCCGTATCTGCGCATGGCCTGCGCCGTCGGCGGATGGCTGGAAACGACACCACCCGACCGGAGACCGGACGGGTGGCGCTGGTGCGAACAGATGGCTGGTATCAGCCGGCGGCGGCCTGGCGCCCCGACTTGAACTCCTTCCAGTACTCCTCGGGCATGTCGAGGGCGAACTTGAGGGCACCGTTGGCACCGGCGTACTGCGGTTCCTCGACGGTGATGACCTTGCCGCCGCCGTATTCCTCGAGGCCCTTCTCGATCGCCAGGCCGAGGCCGCGAATCATGCTGCCGCCACCGCCGAGCAGGATGTTGCTGCGCATCTGCGCCTGGAATTCAGGATCGTAGCTGGCGATCAGGTCCTGCAGGGCGGCCACCGTGGGGGGGACCAGGGTGTAGCAGGACTTGTAGACCAGTTCGGTGATGTCGAACTTCTGCGGCTTGCCGGCCACCGGCATCTCGACCATGGCGCGGTCCATGTTGGTCGACACCGAGGAGTGCTTCTCCTTGAAGGTGCGGATCATGTTGATCGAGAACTGCGCCTCGGGGTACTTCTCTTTGATCAGGCGGGCCAGTTCGTTGTCGATGTAGTCGCCGGCGACCTCGTGGGTGCGCTGGTCCTCGGGCTTCGGCATGGTGTTGTGCAGGCGGCACAGGTCGGTGGTGCCGGCACCGATGTCGATCACCAGGGTGTTGTCGATGAAGTCGAGGCCATAGGCCACGGCGTACGGCTCGGAGCAGATGATCACCGAGTCGATGCAGTCCTTGGCGGCCTCCAGGATGGTGGCCTTGCCTTCGACGCTGGCCTCGGCCGGGGCGCCGATCATGGCGTAGATGGTGGCGCCCTTGGGGATCTTGCACAGCGCGACGATGTGCTCGAGCAGGTCTTTGATGGCCTGCTTGCGCTTGGTGTCGTCGGTGGCGCCCTTGGCCTTGACCGAAGAGCCGGCCATCGGGCGGTACAGGTCGAGGGCCAGGCGGCCTTCGAGGGCCTCCTTGCCGTAGATGATCTCACGGCCGCCGAACTTCTTCTTGGCGACGTGGTCCTTGGGGTAGCCGACGTACGACCACACCGTCTCGCGGTGGCCGGTCGAGGCCACGATGGAGGTGCGGCTGGTACCGAGGTCGATGCCGAGATAGACGATGTCGGACATGTGCTGGGGGCTCCTTGGAGCGGGGTTCGTCAGGTGGGTGCCGCCCCTCTGTGGGTGGCGGCGGGTCGAGGCAATGGAAAGAGGGGGAGGGTGCGCTGGCGTGCGTCACCCCGGATCAGCGGGACAGCGGCGGGGGCTCCTTGCGTACCACCGCCATGCGCTTGACCCCGCTGGGCGAATCGTCCGCGCCGGCAGGGCCAGTCGTCGGCGGCTCCCACGGGAGATCGTCCGGGTTGACCTCTTCGGCGACCGGTTCCTCTGGCGCGGCAGGCGGCGGCTGGCCGGCCTTCACCGCGATGCGCTTGATCGCGCTCGGGCTGTCGCTGACCGGCACCGCGGCGGGGGCCTCCCAGGGCAGGTCGTCGGGGTTGACCTCGGCGACCACGTCTTCGTCCGTCGCAGCCGCGGATGCATCCTCGCCCGCGGCATCGCCGGCGGACAGGGGTTCCGGCTCCTGCTCGACGGGCTGGGCGGGAGCTGCGGCCGGAGCGGCCGCCTGGGCGCCGATCTCGGCCGGTGCGTTCATCGGCAGGCCGAGGGCGCGCCGCAGTTCGCGGTTCTCCTCGATCAGCTCCTTCATGATCGCCAGCTTGCGCTCGCGGTTGGGGTCGTCGCCGCGCAGCCCGGCCTGGTACTTGTTCTTGATCTGCTCGACCGAGAGCCCTTGGCCGGCGAACTTCTCGAGGTGCTGGGCGATGTCGCGCGCCTCGTCGCGCTGGCGCTCGGTCTCCTCCAGGTTGGTGGCCAGGCGGCGGATCTTCTTCTCGAGCAGCTCGATCTTCTCGTTCTGCGCCTGCATCTCCTTCTCGCGGATGCGCTGGCGCTCGTCGTCGAGCACGTGGGTGGCGACCTTGCGCAGCTGCTCCTCGAGCCCGGGCTCCAGCTTGCCTTCGGTGGCGGAGCGGTCGATGAGCCGGCGGAAGACCCCTTCGATGTCCTCCAGGCCCTTGGCCGAGACGGTGAACTGCTCGGCGGCGATCTGGCGCTTGCGCTCGTCCTCGAGCAGGCGCTTGGCGGAATCGAGCTGCTCCTGCAGCTGGCGCGAGCGGACCTCGGCATCGATCTTCTGGGCCTGGAACTCCTTCAGCTTCTCCTGGAAGCTCTCCTCGGCCTCTTCGAGCAGGCGCTTGCGCTCGGCCTCGCCCAGGGCGCGCGAGAGGTGGCTGGCGGCCTCCTCGACCGCCTGCTGGATCAGCGCCTTGATGGTCGCCAGGTTGAGCACGCGCACGCGCTCGTGCCGGGCCGCCAACTCGGAGGCGCGCACGGTCTTGGCCTTGCTGCGGATCGAGGCGCCGATGTCCATGCGCCCGTCGGCGCCCACCACCATGGGCTTGTTCGGAGCGGCGGCCTGGTCTGGCGTGGCGGCGGGTTCAGGGGTTCCCGCCTCCTCGGATGGGGTGGCAGCAGGCTTGTCAGCGTGGGCAAGAGCGGCTGCCTTGGCCGGGACCACGACCTGCGGCTGCTCCTCGTCGGCGAGGCGGTTGAAGCGGTCGGTGGTTGCGACCACCACCTGATGGGCGCGGCTGTCGTCGAGAGGGTCCTTGGCCGGTGGCGTTTCGGGCCGCGGCTCGTGGCGGCCGGATGGGCGCAGCACGCGGCGGGTGCCGACGCGATCGCTGCCGGCAGGTTCGAGCGCCGACTGCCCGCCCGAGGGGGTGGAGTCGGAGAACGGGGTGATCTCGCCGGCGGAGAAGGCTCCCGGCTTGACCACCCGGCGGGTGCGCGGCTTGTCGCCCTCGCCGCCGGCGGCGGCGCCGGCACGGGTGGCGGCACGGTAGGCGTCGAGCAGTTCACGGAGACGCCGCTGCTCGCCGGGATCGATGTGCATCCATTGGATGCGCAGGCCGTTCTCGCCGCACTCGCGGACATGGGCGAAAAAATTGCGCTGGGGTTGGCCCTTCAGCGCCACCGAGAGGTCGAGGTAGGCGTTGAGCTCGAAGGTGGCGCTGGAACGCAGCAGCGCCCCGGCTGGAGATATCTCGACGATGGGTACCGAGGACGAACCGCCCTTGCCATCGGGGATGCGGCAGTGGGACTCGCCATCGGTGATGCGGATGGGATCGTCGGCCACCATGCCTCCTGTGGCCCGGAGCTCCGGACCCTGCGGTATGGGGGTGTAGGGGTGGGTGCCAGATGGGTCAAGGCAGCATGCCTGCATCGTTGATTCGCTGCCTGGGGATTTCCTTCTTGACGTCTGGGGAGCCGTCATAACCTCCCGCCCTCTCGACGCCCGCGGGCGATTAGCTCAGGGGCCAGAGCGCCTCCCTTACAAGGAGGATGTCGCAGGTTCGAATCCTGCATCGCCCACCATCGGGCGCTCTTTGCTGGTGTCACAATTGGCCTGGTAGCTCAGTTGGTTAGAGCGCCGCCCTGTCACGGCGGAGGTCGTGGGTTCGAGTCCCATCCAGGTCGCCACTCTGCACCCTCGGTGAAAGCCGAGGGTGTTGCGTTTTGTCCACCGATTCATGGCTATGCAGTCAGGTGAGCGCTGCTTCCAGGTCGGAAGCGTGCAGGTCGGGGTCTTTGCTCCGGGACTGTACCGCACCGTTCAAAGGTTGGCTCTGCGATCCATTCATTGGTAAAATCACCTATTATCTTTCGCGTCGTCACAGGTGGTTGCTGTAACAGATGAAACAACGCTAATATCTTGCGTTGGAGTTTGCGATCCCGAGGTTAACCATCTCTTCACCGTTCCCTCAAGGAGCCTTCATCCATGAAGACAGTGGTCCCCACCCTCGCCGCCGTCGCTCTCGTCGGCATGGCTTCCATCCCCCTGTCTGCTGCTTCCATCAAGGATGAAGCCGCGGGCCTCTCCTTGTCGGTGAAGGGGCAATTGCAGACCCGCCTGACCATGTTCCCGGAAGGCCGGACCAGCGATGTGACCCCTGGCGGCTACCCTGGTTCCACCACCGCCGGCCAGCCGTTCTGGTACCAGGGCGGTGATCCCAACCGCTATGCCGTCGCCGCCACCAGCACCACCGGTGCAGCTGGCACCACCGCCGTGCCCTATGTGACCAATACCGGCACCTCCTGGCCCCCGGTGGTCAACTCAGCCGCTCTGGCTGCGGCACCCTTCATCAAGAACGGGGAGTCCTACGATACCAATCGTGGAATGGCCGGCGAGCCCGAGAAGTTCCGCTTCGACGTGCGTCGCGCCCGTCTGTTCTTCGATGCCACCTATGGCGATGGTTGGAAGGGTTCGATCTGGTTCATCTTCGACAATCCTGAGGCCAACGGCTTCAACTCCGACCGCACCATCAAGCTCTACCGCGCCACCGCCGGCAAGGAGATCAAGTCGGAGAACTTCTCGCAAGAGATCCAGGCCGGCTACGACGCGCCGTTCAACATCGATTACCAGAGCTCGGCTGCCTACGTCCTGCCGACCCGCGCGGTGACCAATGACTTCATGGATGACTACCGCGGGGCAGGTATCTTCTACAAGATGACCGGGTCGATGTTCAACGTCGGTGCCGCCTTCCTGAACAACACCAACACCTCGGCTCCTCCTGGCGCTTCGTCCAACGGCATCCTCAGCGAGGGCGACAAGGGCAACGTCTTCACCTTCCGCTTCGAGTTGTCGCCCAGCAAGGCGATGAAGCCGGCAGCGCTGCGCGAGTCCTACGCCAACGCTGACGGCACCCACCTCATGCTGGGTTACGACGTCCAACGTGAATGGGGCAAGCAGGTGGCCTACACCACCCCGCAGAACTACGTGGTGCCGGGCACCGGTTGGGGCACCCTGACGCCCTACAACCCTGCGGCCCTCTACTATGGCCCCTGGTACGACCAGGATGTGCTGAACCATGGCCCCGACCTGGTGTTCCACCACAAGGGCCTGACCACCCAGCTGGCGTACAAGTACCGCCTGACGCAGTGGAGCACCAACACCGACGCCATGGGTGCGCCGATCGATCCGAACGACCTGCATAGCGATGCCTTCACCTGGACCACCGCCTATGCCATCCCGGTCAGCGACATGCTGGTCGAGCCGGCCTTCCGCTACACCCATGTGAACCTCGATCGCAACCGCGACGAGTTCAGCAACTACGGGCGTGGACTCGACTATGGCGCCATCGCCAGCGGCTTCACCCCCTCGCCCTGGGCCAGCAACCGCAACGACACCAACGGCTCCGGCGATCAGTTCGAACTCGGCGTCACCATGTACCTGAGCAAGACCAACCCGGTCAGCAACAAGCTCCAGCTGTCCTACCTGAACTGGCAGGCGGAAGAGGGCGTGGGCAAGGCGCAGATGTTCATCCTCCAGCACCAGCTGCTGTTCTGACCGCGTAACCTGCACTGACGCGAAACGCATGGCCCCGGGGCGATCCCCCGGGGCCATGTCATTGGCGCCGGCGGTGGGACGTGGATGCTCCCGCCCATGCGCTGCTATTCCTGGAACGTCAACGGCATCCGCTCGGTGGCCAAGAAGGACCTGCTGCCGTGGCAGGTGCTGCCCGGGGCCGAGGTCATCTGCCTGCAGGAGACCAAGGCCAAGCCGCAGCAGATCCCCGAACTGGCCACCCCCGAGGGCTGGCACACGGCCTGGCATTCGGCGGTGCGGCCGGGATATTCCAGCGTGGCGATGCTGGCGCGTCAGCGGCCCGACGAGGTGGTCGAAGGGCTGGGCGACGCGGAATACGACTGCGAGGGCCGCCTGGTGGCGATGCGTTTCGGCACCCTGGTGGTGGCCTCGGCCTACTTCCCCAACAGCCAGGAGGAGGGCAAGCGCCTGGCCTACAAGCTCGGCTTCTGCGCCCGTGTCGAGCAGTGGCTGGCGGCCTGGCGGGCCAAGGGCTGCGAGGTGCTGCTGATGGGCGACTACAACATCGCCCACCGCCCCATCGACCTGGCACGCCCCAAGGAGAACGAAAAGAACCCCGGCTACCTGCCGGACGAGCGCGCCTGGTTCGCCCGCTGGCTGGAACTGGGCAACCGCGACGTCTTCCGTGAACGCAACCCCGACCTGGTCGGGGCCTATTCCTGGTGGACCAACTGGGGCGGCGCCCGCGCCCGCAACGTGGGCTGGCGCATCGACTACGGCACCACCACCCCGGGACTCGCCGGGCGCGTGCGGGACGCGGCCATTCATCAGCAGATCCTGGGCAGCGACCACTGCCCGGTGTCGGTAGAGCTCTGAAGACGTCCGGACGTCCGGATGTCCGGGCGTCCGGGCGTCCTCGCATCCATCTTCATCGATGGACCCTGCGCTGTGCCAGGATGTATCGATGTGGACGTCTCCGACGCCCGGACGCCCGGACGCCCAGACGCTATTACTTCACCCGCTCGGCGAACACCATGCGCCCGTTCGAGGTGGTGTGGATGCGCAGCACGGTGACCGCCAGGCGCTGGCCGACCAGGCCGGCGGCCTCGGCCACCACCACCATGCCGCCGTCCTCGAGGAAGCCCACGCCCTGGCCCTTGCCCTCGCCGGCGCGCTCGACCAGCACCTCGAGGGTCTCGCCCGGGCGCACCTGCGGCACCAGCACCTGGGCGAGGGCGGCCAGGTCCACCACCGCCACCCCTTCGGCGAGGGCGCGGCGCGCGGTCTCGCGTTCAGCGGTGATCAGGCGGGCGGTCTCCAGGCGGGCCAGGCGGATGAGCAGGTCGGTGATGTCGCGCACGTTGGGGATTTCGGTGTCGTCGACCTCGACCCGCGGGGCGGTGAGCTGGCGCAGGTCGCGCAGGTTGTCGAGCGCGCGCTGGGCGCGCGCCACCCGCGCCGGTTCGCCGCTGGTCAGTTCGCTCTCCCAGAACACCACCACCGACTTGTGCACCAGCACGTGCTGGGCGAAGAAGCCGGTGCGCAGCAGGGCGGGCAGGCGGCCGTCGGCGAGGGTGGCGGGATCGATCACCACCGCGCCACCGTCGAACTGCTCGGAATGCAGCTCGACGAAGGGCAGGATCACGCGCCAGCGGTCGGTGTTGCGCACCACCGTGATCAGCACCAGGTAGACCACCACCAGCGCCACCGGGATGTCGAGGGCGCGGTAGATGTCGTCCTGCACCACCAGGCGCAGCACCAGCAGGAGCAGGAACGCCAGCAGCAGGCCGCCACCCAGGCCGAGCAGGAAGCCCACCAGGCTGCGGGTGAAGTGCCGGCGGAAGGCCTGTTCGGCGGCGATCAGCGTCACCCCCAGGCCGAAGCCCATGGCGGCGCCGAACCACCAGGTCATCTGGCCGTCGAAGAGCTGGCCATAGAACACCCGGCCGGCGCTGTTGCCGGCGAGGGTGGCGAGCAGCACGAAGCCGATGCGGATGAGGAGGATGAGCACGGTGGTCTCGGGGGGTCAGGGGCGGTCGGCGGCGACGGCGTGGCTGATGCCGCCAGCCAGGGGCAGCCAGCGCTGGCCGGGGAAGCCGTGTCGGGTGAGCAGGGAGCGCGCCTCGGGCAGGGTCAGGAAACGCGCGATGCTGTCGTTGAGGTAGCGGTAGGCGGCGGCGTCGCCCGCCAGCAGGGCGCCGGCGGTGGGGAACACCGCCTTGCCGAAGGTGGCGTAGAAGGTGCGCGGCCACCACGCCCCGCCCCCCGGGCGGAAGAACTCCAGCACCAGCAGCTGGCCGCCCGGGCGCAGCACCCGCCGCAGCTCGGCGAGGGCGGCGCCGGGATCGCCGAAGTTGCGCCAGCCGTAGGCCACCAGCGCGGCATCGAAGCTGGCGTCGGCGTAGGGCAGGTGGAGGGCGTCGCCCACCGCCGCGGTCACCGCCCGCCCGCTGCGCTTGGCCGCCCCGGCGGTGAGCATCGGGGCGCAGAAGTCGCAACCGTGGACCTGGACCGCCTTGCCCTGGGCGAGGGCGGCGAGCGAGAGGTCGAAGGTGCCGCAGGCGAGGTCGAGCACCTGCCCGGGCCGGCCGCGCAGCAGGGCCAG
>JAKLKR010000121.1 GCA_023150565.1 Planctomycetota bacterium | reverse complement strand
CGCCGCGTCGCCGCGTCGCCGCGGTGAACCTTTCTTCAACGGACTCAGGCCTACGCCCAGCGCTCGTCGGCGGTGGCGGTCACCGACATCCACAGCCGGTGGCGCGGCAGCTCCAGCTCCGCCGCCAGCTCGGCGCGCAGGCGGTCGAGCTCGGCGGTGGGGGTGATGTGGCCGGGCTCGACCAGCAGGTTGACCTCGAGGTCGAAGCCGTCGCCCATGCGCGCCAGGTGCATCTTCCAGCGCTGGTAGCCGTGGGCGTGGGCCAGGCGCGTCACCGCGGCGGCGAAGCGCGCCTGCACCTCGGGCTCCGGCGCGATGAGCAGGACGTCGCGCAGGGCGCGCGGCAGCATGCGCAGAGGCACCGGCGCCACCACCACGGCGATGACCATCACCAGCAGCGGGTCGATGAACTGGCCGAGCCGCTCCTGACCGTTGGCCGAGCACCAGGTGGCCACCCCCCAGCCCACCAGGATGGCGCAGGACAGCAGGGTGCTGAACAGCCATTCCTGGGCGTCGAGGCGCAGGGCCGCCGACGGGGTCGAACGCAGCAGCCGGCGTTCCCAGGCCCACACCGCCAGGCCCTCGACCAGGCTGAACACCGCGTAGGCCAGCACCCAGCCGTTGTCGATCGCCTGGCCGCCGCGCACGATCGACATCACCGCCTCGGCCACCGCGTACAGGCAGACGGCAAGCAGGGCGAAGGCGCGCAGGGCAACCGCCATCGGCTCGAGGTGGCGGTAGCCGAACTGGAAGCGCTCGTTCTCGGGTTCTCGCACCAGGCGGGTGGCGGCCAGGCCGAGCCAGGTGGTGCCCAGGCTGAGGGACGAGAACAGGCCGTCGAGCAGGATCGCGCCCGACCCGCTCAGCACACCGAAGGCCACGCCCATCACGGCGCCGAGCACGCCCAGGGCGAGCGACAGGCGCAGGGCGCGGGTGACATTGCGCAGGCCGGTGGTGACGGGGCTCACACCGCCACTTTGGCAGGACCACGGTGCCAGCCAAGGGACTCAGCGCAGCCGCGACGGCGGCACCCCCCAGCGGCGGGTGAAGGCGCGCGAGAGGTGGAACTCGTCGCAGAAGCCCAGCGCCGCCGCCACCGCCGGGATGGCCTCGCCGCGCAGCAGGCGCTCGCGCGCCACCGTCAGCCGGCGTTCGACCAGGTAGCGGTGCAGCGGCATGCCGAATTCCCTGCGGAAGGCGTGCGAGACGAAGGACGGTGAGCGCCCGATCGCGCGCGCCAGCCCGGCGATCAGCACCCGTTGGCCGAGGTGGGCCTCGATGTGGGCGTGGGCGGCCTCGGCCCAGGGGCGGTTCTGGCGCGCCAGCACCTGGTGGGCGAGCAGGTGGTCGGCCATGCGGTGGAGCAGTTCGGCCACGTCGTCGACCCGCCGCCGGGTCACCGCCGGCATGGCCTGGCGCAGGGCCGCCTCGGGCCCCTGCCAGCCGCGCTCGTCGGCCGGGCGCAGCTGGCCAAGCATGAACGAGCCGAGGTAGTGCCCGGCGCGGTCGTGGATCGGCACCACCGCCTCGAACAAGCCGTCATGGCAGCGGTAGGCCAGCGGGGCGCGGCGCTCGCGCGCCTGCTTGAGGTGGGTGCGGTCGCAGGCGTCGCAGCGCGCGCGGAAGGCCGGGTCCTGGCGCCGCGCCGAGCAGTAGTCGGTGCGCCCCTTGATGTCGAAGTCCTCATGCTCGGCGTGGCCGCCGTCATAGAAGGTGATGCGGATGTCGAAGATGCGCCGCAGCAGGCCGAGCATGCGGTCGAGCTCGGCGCGGTCGATGCTGGCGGCGAGGTCGACGGCATCGTCCTGGCTCATGTGCCTGATTCTCCATCGAACCGGCCCCGCTGTCCATGGAGGACCTGGGCTGCCGGCGCAGGATGGGGGGAGCGAGGCCCCCGATGCTGCGATCCCAGCTCAACTCCATCATGCAGGACGCCCTGGATTTCTGCGGTGAACACCGCTTCCACCTGCCCCCCTTCGCGACCTGGAGCCCGCAGCGCTGGAGCGCCGCCGGCGCCGAGTCGCGCGCCCTGGTGGCGCAGCAGCTGGGCTGGGACATCACCGACTTCGGCTCCGGCGACTACGACCGCACCGGGCTGTTCCTGTTCACCATCCGCAACGGCGAGATGGGCGGGGCCGGGGGCAAGACCTACGCCGAAAAGCTGCTCATCGTCGGCGAGGGCCAGGTCACCCCCATCCACTTCCACTGGCGCAAGATGGAAGACATCATCAACCGCGGCGGCGGGGTGCTGGTGTGCCGGTTGTGGAACCGCACCGCCGACGAGGGATTGGCCGACACCCCGGTGACGGTGACCTGCGACGGCGTCCAGCGCACGGTGCCGGCGGGCGGCGAGCTGCGTCTGGAGGTGGGCGAGTCGATCACCCTCGAACCCGGGGTCTACCACACCTTCTGGGGCCTGGCCGGAGCCGGCCGGGTGCTGGTGGGCGAGGTCAGCTCGGTCAACGATGACCGCATCGACAACCGCTTCCACGCCCCCGCCGGACGCTTCCCGGCGATCGACGAGGACGTCGCGCCGCTGCACCTGCTCACCCCCGACTACCCGCGCTTCTGCGCCCACCTGGGGGCGGCGTCATGCCGCTGATCACCGCCCGCGACGAGGTGCTTGGCGTCTACGCCGATGCCGCCCGCCGCGGCTGGGTGGTGCCCTGCTTCGGCTCCGAGAACCTCACCACCAGCGAGGCGGTGCTGGAGGCGGCGGCGCGCCATGCCGCGGCCCTGGGCATCCCCGACCTGCCGGTGACGGTGGCGATCACCGCCGCCTACCCGCACCGCAGCCAGGCGGCGTTCTACACCCACACCCGCGACGTAGCCTTGGGCCTGCGCCTGTTCCTGGCCGACCTCCAGGCCCTGACCGCGCCCGGCTCGCCCTATGCCCGGCTGCGCGTGCTCAGCCACCTCGACCACGCCCAGCACGACCGCGACCGCGAGCTGCTGGAGCACGGCGACCTCGGGCCGTGGTCGTCGGTGATGTACGACGCCTCGACCGTGCCCTTCGCTGACAACATCGCCGCCACCCGCCGCTTCGTCGAGCGCCGCGGACGCGCAACGGTGATCGAGGGCGCCTGCGACGAGATCGTCGACAGCGGTGATGGAGGTGGAGATCTCACCACCCCCCAGCGTGCCCAGGACTTCCTCGCCGGCACCGGGGTCGACCTGATGGTGGCCAACCTCGGCACCGAGCACCGCGCCAGCGGCGCCGACCTGCGCTACCGCGACGACCTCGCGCGCGCCTGCGCCGCGGCGGTGGGCGGCCGGCTGGTGCTGCACGGCTGCTCCTCGGTGCCGCCCGCCGGCCTGGGCGGGCTGTTCGCCGACGGCATCCGCAAGGTCAACATCTGGACCATGCTCGAGCGTGACGCCAGCCCGGCGCTGCTCGCCGACCTGGTTGAAAACGCCGACCTCGCCGCCGGCACCGCCACCACCGGCCAGCTGCAGGCGCGCGGCCTGCTCGGGTCGCAGGCGCCCACCGACCGCCGCGCCGCCCTCAGCCATTTCACCACCGCCCACCGCCAGGAGGTGGTCCACGCGTCGATGGTGGCCACCGCGATGGGATTCTTCCGCCTGTGGTACCGCTGATGTCGTTCCTCGGCCTCGATGTCGGCACCTCGGGCTGCAAGGCGGCGGCGTTCGCCGATGACGGCCGGCGCCTGGGCTACGCCTACCGCCCCTACGCCCTGATCCACCCGCGCCCGGGCTGGGCCGAGCTGGACAGCGCCGCGGTGCTGGCGGCCTGCCGCGCCGCCACCGCCGAGGCCGCGGGCGCGGCGGCGGCGGCCGGGGCGCCGGTGCGCGCCCTGGCGGTGTCCTCCCAGGGCGAGGCGGTGACCCCGGTGGACGCCGCCGACCGCATCCTCGCCAACGCCCAGGTGTCGTCCGACGCCCGCGCCCTCGACCAGGTGGCGGCCTGGGCACCGCGCCGCGACCAGCTCTACGCCATCACCGGCCACACCGCCCACCCGCTCTTCACCCTGTTCAAGCTCGCCTGGTGGCGCCGCCATGAGCCCCGGCTGTGGCAGCAGGCGGCAGGCTTCCACTGCTTCGAGGACCTGGTCCACCGCGATCTCGGGCTCGCCCCCGCCATCGGCTGGCCGCTGGCGGCGCGCACCATGCTGTTCGATGTGCGCACCGGCTGCTGGGACGCCGGGCTGCTGGCGGAACTGGGCCTGGATGCCGGCAGACTGGCGCGGCCCCTGCCCTCCGGCGCGCCGGTGGGGACGGTGGGGGCGGCGGCGGCCGCGGCCTGGGGCCTGCCCACCGGGGTGCTGGTGGCGGCCGGCGGCCACGACCAGCAGATCGCCGCCCTGGGCGCCGGGGTGACCCGGCCAGGGATGGCGATGTACGCCACCGGCACGGTGGAATGCATCGCCCCGCTGGCCGGGCGCGCGGTGTTCAGCCCGGCGCTGGCGGCCGCCAACCTCTGCACCTATCCCGCCGCCCTGCCCGGCGGCTGGGCCACGGTGGCCTTCTGCACCACCGGCGGGAACCTGTTGGGCTGGTTCCGCGACCAGTGCGGCGGCGGCGCCTCGTTCGAGCAGCTGCTCGACGGCCTCGCCGGCGAACCCACCAGCCTGCTCGCGCTGCCCTACCTGTCGCCCAGCGGCACCCCGCACTTCGATGCCGGCACACCAGGCGCGATCCTCGGCCTGCGCCTGACCACCACCCGCGGCGAACTGCTGCGCGGGCTGCTGGAAGGCGTGCTGCTGGAGATGCGCGGCAACCTCGAACTGCTCGCCGCCGCCGGCATCCCGGTCGACGAACTGCGCCTGACCGGCGGCGGCGCCCGCCACCACGGCTGGAACCAGCTCAAGGCCGATGTGCTCGGCCGGCCGCTGGTCGCGCTCGACGACCACGAGGCCGGCTGCCGCGGCGCCGCCGCCCTCGGCTGCGCCGCCGCCACCGGCTCGCCGGCGGCGGCGGTGGCCGACGGCTGGGTGCGCCTGGGGCGGGTCTACCAGCCCGACCCGGCGCGCAGCGCGCTCTACCGCGACCGCCTCGACCGCCTGCGCCAGCTCTACCCGCTGGTGCGCGACTTCACCACCCGCAGCGCCGCCTGAGCCGCTCCTGCCCACCCACGCAGACAGGAACAGGATAGGGAGGATGGGAAGGATGGCCGCCAGCGGCCAGTACCCGGGCGTGCTCCGGTCATCCTCCCCATCCTCCCCATCCTGTTGCTGGTCTTCGCCCTGATTCGGAAGAACGCCATGCCCACCCTGGTCCAGTTCGGCGCCGGCAACATCGGCCGCGGCTTCATCGCCCCCCTCTTCACCGCCGCCGGCTGGGAGGTGGTGTTCGTCGAGGTCGCCCCGGCGCTGGTGGCGGCGCTCGCCGCACGCGGCGGCTACCGCGTGCACGCCAGCGACGAGCACGGCACCGCCACCACCGTGGTCGGCGGGGTGCGGGTGGTCGATGGACGCGACAGCGCGGCGGTGGCGGCGGCGGTGCAGGCCGCCGACCTCGCCGCCACCGCGGTCGGGCTGGCGGTGCTGCCGCGCCTGGCCGCGCCCCTGGCCGCCGGGGTGCAGCGGCGCGACGGCCGTCCGCTCGACGTGCTGGTGTGCGAGAACGGGCTCGACGCCGCCGCCATCCTCGCCGCGGCGGTGGCGGCCCAGGGTGCGCGCATCGGCGCGGTGCGCACCTCGATCGGGCGCATGATCCCGCCCCCGGCCGCCGGCGCCGACCCCCTCGACCTGGTGGTCGAGCCCTATTGCCACCTGCCGGTGGAGCGCGCCGCCTTCACCGGGCCGGTCCCGGTGGTCGCCGACCTCCACCCCGAGGACGACTTCGACGCGGTGATCCGCCGCAAGCTGTGGCTGCACAACCTCACCCACGCCTGCCTGGCCTACGCCGGCCATCTGCGCGGCCAGCCCACCATCGCCGCCTGCATGGGCGACGCGCAGCTGGCCGACCACGCCTGCGCCGCCGGGCTGGAGGCCGCCACCGCCCTGGCGCGCGCGCGCCGCGGCGGGCTGGTGGAGGAGATCGCCTACCTCAACCGCCTGCTGCAGCGCTACCGCAACCCGCTGCTGCAGGACCCGGTGGCGCGGGTGGCGCGCGACCCCTGGCGCAAGCTGGCGGGCGACGACCGCCTGCTCGGAGCGCTGGGCCTGTGCCTGGCCCAGGGGGTGGCGGCGCCGGCGATCACCGCCGCGGTGCTCGACGCCTGCCGCTACCGCCCGGCCGCGGACGAGCCGCGCGCGGCCGAGTTCCTCGCCCTGCAGGCGCGCGGCCCCCTGGCCCAGGTGGCGGCGGTGGCGGGACTGGCGGAGGCCGATCCCCGCCTGGAGGCGCTGCGCCGGGCGCTGGTGCCCGCCAAGGCGGCGTAGGGCTCCACCCAGGCGGGCGTTTCTTCCCTGGATAGAGCAGATGACTCACCGCCACGACGCCACGACGCCACGAGGAATAGGATTCTGGAGATCCACTCCTTCACCCTTTGGGCATGAAGGAACGTCAGAGTAAATCCATTTCCTGCCGTGGCGTCGTCGCGTCGTGGCGGTGATCCATCTGGTCCTCGCAGGCTCACTCCAGCGGCGGGCGGTGCACGATCAGTTCGCGCAGCGCCACCGGGCCGTCGCCCTTGGCGCGCAGCTCGATGGTGTGCTCGCCGTTGGCGATGCCCTGCACCAGCACCACCCGGTGCAGTTCGCCTTCGCCCAGCTTGTCGGGGCAGCGCACGCTGTCGGCGCCCAGCAGCACGGTGCTGAACTTGGCGGTGAACTCGCGCGGGAAGGGCTTCTTCATCTGCGCCGCCATGGCCGCGGCGGTGATCTCGGCGGGGCGGAAGGTCAGGCGGCCGGACTTGGAAGTGAACACCTCGTCCTTGTCGCTGCCCTCGCCGTCGGCGCCGCTGACCGTGCCGGTGACGCTGAACTTGTAGGTCTTGCCGTCCTCGCTGACCTCGCTCAGGACCAGATTCCAATCCTCGGCCACCGGCGCGCCGGCGCTGAGGATGCGGTTGACCATCGGCCGGCTGGCGTTGAGCGGGTTGCCGGTGGGACGGGTGACGGTGTAGCAGTCGGGATAGGCCGAGGGCGGCTTGCCATCCACCAGCACCTCGAGCGTGCCCTGCTTGCCGCCCACCGCGAGCAGGTCGGCGACCACGCGGTTGCCGTGGAAGCGCAGGGTCATGCTGCCGGGGGCGCTGGTGCCGGCGCCGACGCCCTGGCGCTTCCAGGCCCCCTCCAGGCGGATCTCGTCGTTGCGCTCCTCGAGCGGGCGGCGCGCCTCATAGGTGCGCACCGTTGAGGCCCACCACGAGGGGAACAGCGGGTTGAAGCGGCAGTGGCGCAGCACCATCTCGGCCATCAGGGCGCCGCCCCGGCTGTTGAGGTGGATGTTGTCGACCAGCAGGTCCTTGCGCGGGAACTGGGGGTTCTGCGCCAGCCACTGCTTCCACTCCTCGCGCACCTCGACCAGCTCGGCGTTGTACTTCTGCGCCAGCATGCGGCGGAAGGCGGAGGCATCGTCGCGGCTCCTGTCGCGCTCGGTGCCGTCGGGGCCGTAGTGGTCCTGGTGGTGGGTCCACATCAGGATCTCGGCGGTGGTGAAGCGGCGGATGTCGCTGACGATGCGCTCCAGTTCGCCGCTGTCGTGGCCGTCGTAGACGTGGAAGCACACCAGGTCGGGGTAGAAGGGCACCACGTCCTGGCGCGCGGTGCGCACCAGGGTGGGGGCGGTGTAGCCGCCGATGGCGCGGTTCTCGATCTCGACCTTGGCGTGCGGGAACTCCTTGGCCGCCCAGGCGGTGAAGGCGCGCGCAACATGCCCGCCGGCGACGATCGACTGGCCATAGAACAGCACCCGCACCGGGTTGCGCTGGATCTGGGTGCTGGTCGCCAGCAGGGTCATGGTGCGCTGGATGCGCGCGCCCAGGAAGGCCTCGTAGGGATGGGGCGCGAGCGGACCCGGCGCCGCCGCCGCGGCGGTGGCGGGATCGGCGGCGGCAAGGGAGCCGGTGGCGAGCAGGGCGATGGCGATGCGCTTCATGGGATCCTTCAGCAGCGGATGAGCAGATCGTGGTGACCGGCGGCCAGGTCGATGGCCACCAGGCCGTCCTGGCCGGGGGTGTGACCGACGGGGCAGCCGTCGACCTCCACCGTCACCGCCCCGGCGACCCACAGGCCGATGCGCCCGCCGTCGTTCAGCCGCGCCCAGCAGGTGCGCTGGTTGATCCAACGCAGGTCGTCGACCACCGCGCCACCATTGAAGGCGTCGAGCCGGCCGAGCAGGGCGCAGCCGCGCTCCGCCGGTGCCACCGTGAGCAGGTCGTGGCCGAGGGCGCCCAGGCTGACCGCCACCCGCTCGCCGCGGCGGTGCAGGCTGAGGGCCTGGCGCACCGGCGACCAGGCGGCGAAGCGTTCGCCGGGGATCTCGGCGTCGTCCGGCGACCAGGCGTCGGCGATCACCGGGACCTCGGCGCCGGCCTCGGGATTGCTGACGTGGAACAGGCCCAGCAGCCCGCCCACCGCGGTGCGGTTGACCAGGCGCAGCAGCCGGCGTTCGCGCTGGCAGTCGACATAGACCAGCTCGCGCACCAGCCGCGCCGGCTGGGCGCAGCGCAGGGCGCGGCCGTCGCTGGCGCACAACCGGCGCAGCAGGGCGGCGTCGTGCTTCCCGGGCACGTCGCTGATGTACACCGGCCCGCCGCTGATCGCGCGCGCCGCCGCGTGGTAGGCGCCGGCGGCATGGCCGCTGTGGAACATGTCCCAGTCCGGCAGCGCCAGATGGGCGGCCCACAGCCCGTTCCAGGCGTTGTTGACCAGGTGGGTGGCGTTGGTCTCGGGGCGCTTGGGAAAGTAGTCGTCCGAGCTGCGCCACACCGTGCCCGCCGGCCCCAGGCGCCAGGCGATGTCCGCCGACATCGCCATGCAATGCAGCAGGTTGCCGGCGAAATGCGCCGCCGCCGCGCCCTGCACCGCGCGCTGGTAGGTGCCCTGGGTGGCGGCCTCGGGCAGGCAGTTGGTGCAGGCGTGGTCGAGGCTGGCCTGGTTGTCGACCTTGACCAGATCGACACCCTGGGCGCGCAGGCGGCAGTACCAGTCATCGAAGAAGCGGTGGATGTCGTCGGGGTGGACGATGGCGCGCGCCAGCGGCCCGCCGGGATGGTTCCAGGCCGGCTGGAAGCTCGGCACCACGCGGTACGTGGCGCTCAGCGCCGACTCCGGGTGGATGCCATTCCAGTAGCCGGCCAGGGCGTGCCACACCCCCACCATCTTGACCCCGTAGGTGGCCTTGGCCTCGCTCACCACCGGCGCCAGCCCGCCCGGGAACTTGGCGGGATCGGCGTCCATGCCCAGCAGCTGGTTGTCGCGGTACTGCTGCCAGCCGTCGTCGATGATCAGTAGCGGCGGCACCAGCCCGTCGCGGGCGAAGGCGGCCAGGCCGTCCTGCACCTTCTGCGCATCGACGTCCTTGTAGAAAGCGTCCCAGGTGCACCAGCCCAGCCACTGCACCCACGCCGGCTCGCGCTTGTCGCGGCGCAGGGTGGCGGTGCCGAGGGCGGCGGCGCCGGCCTCCACCGCCAGGCGCGCCGCCTCGCGCGGGTCGTCGGCTTCCGCCAGGGCCAGCGCCATCAGCTCGCCGTCGCCAGGCAGCGGTGCGCCGCGCACGGTCAGGCTCAGGCCTTCGGCACCGCCGGCGAGCAGCACCTGGCGGTTGCCCGACACCAGCGGCACCAGGGCGGCGTGGCGGCCGTCGCTGCGCTCCCACAGCAGGCACTGGGTCGGACCGGGGATCTCGGCCTCGCTGCTTCCGAACACCGGCTTCAGCCACCAGATGGTGGAGCGGTGCAGGGCGCAGAAGCGAACCAGGCCGGGCAGGTGCAGGCCGGCGCAGCCGGCGGCGGCAGGATCGCCGGCGGCGCAGCGGAGGGTCCAGGCGCCGGGGCCGGCGGCGACCAGGCGGAAGCTGGGGGGAAGGCCGGCCAGGAGCGGATCGTTGGACATGGGTTTACGATAACATACCAATCCCCGCCCCGCTTCAAGCAGCAGCGTTTACTGCTCCTGCACGGCCGACCGCCGGCAGGCGGCCTTCGCCTCCTCGCTTTCCGCCGGCGACAGCAGACGCACCGACGGCTCGGCCATGAGCACTCCCGGCTGCATGAAGAACTGGCCGATGGGGGCCACGGGGCGATCGTTTTCGACCGTCCGGCAACGCTCACCCACCGTGAGATCCCTGCCTTCGCAGGCGAGGATGGACTCGCGGTGGTACCAGCGCCAGCGCCCTTCTACGGACTCCTCCAGCCAGTCGGTCTGGACCTCGGCCCACCACGCATCGGGACCGTCAGGCTGGACCAGGGTCACCCGGCGCCGCGTCGGTATCGCCGGGCTGGCCACGCCCCGCGCATCCCGGCAGCGCAGCATGCAATATCTGCTGGCATCGAACTCGGTCATGGGGAAGGCCAGCACCTGGCGGCCATTGACGGTGAGTTGGCGGCTCCTGCCCCCCACCGCCTGGCGCCAAGGAAGGATGGCGGTCGGTCGGGTCATCTCCGTGTTCACCTCCATCTTTTCCCATACCGCTTCGAGGGGCAGAGCGCGGGAATAGAGGCACACCTCCCACTCGTCCTCATTCCACCCCTGGCGGCCGGCGAGCCAGACCTCGTCGCCTCCTGCGGCCAGGGAAGCTGGGGCAGGGCCGGAGGCCGGTGCCACCGCGGGGGAGGTCGCGGCGCTGGCGAGCGGGACGGCAGGAGCCGGCGGGACACGGGCAGACACCACCGGCGCCGGAGCGGCGGGCGGGGAGGTCGGCTTCCCATCGCCACCGCCGCGGATCCACGCCCAGGCCGCCAGCGACGCCAGGACCAGCGCCGCCGCCGCAGCCGCCGCGGCAGCCGGCCACCCTGCCCAGGCCCCGATCCCCATCGGCAGGGCCTCGCCCCCGCCGAAGCAGGTCAGCAGGCCCACCAGCGCGCCCCGGCGCAGACTCATGCCGCGCCGGCGCAGATCCTCGCGCAGGCGGTCGAGGGTGCGGGCCAGGCGCTGCGAGATGCGCGCCGGGGACACCCCGTGGCAGCGGGCCAGTTCGCGCTGGCTGATCTGGTGGTAGAACAGGGCGACGATGAGGTCGCGTTCGGCGGGCGACAACCGCGCCACGCACTCGTCCACCAGGGCGAGGTGGCGCAGGCGCTCCTCGTCTTCGCCGGGCTCCTCGGCGGGGGCGGCGGCCTGGATGGCGGAAGGCCCGCATGTCAGCTCGCGTTTGCGGCGCAGGGCGGCGTGCAGGGCGGTGCGCCGCAGCCAGGCGCCGGGATGGCAGCGGATGGAACCTGCCTCGCGGCTGAGCGCCACCAGGGCATCCTGCACCGCGTCATCCGCCGCCTGGCCATCGCCGAGCACCCGCCGGCACACCCCTTCCACCATCGGCCGCTGCTGCGCCACCAGCGCGTCGAAGGCGGCCTCGTCGCGCTCCGCGACCCAGGCCTGCAGCAGCGATGGCGAGGGATCGTCCATGCCAGGAGCCTGTCAGGGCCCGGTGCCGGGAGCAACCAGGTCGATGCCGCCGCCGTCGATGCAGTCACCCAGCGAGAGCAGGATCAGGCGCGGCGCCGCCGGCAGCGGACGTCCGGCGAGCAGCCGCACCAGCGCGGTGCAGGCCAGGGCCGCCATCGCCCAGCTGCCGCCCACCACCTGTGGCGCCGGACAGGGCCGGCCGTCAGCCATGACCTGGAGCGCGCCGGCCATCACCTGCGCCACCTCCGGGTCGAGATGGCCGCCGATGCGCCGCACCAGGGCGGCGTAGCAGGCGGTGTAGCTGAAGCCGTCGACCGGACCCTGGGCGGGCAGGCCGAACAGCGCGCGGGCGGTGCAGGGGCCATCCGCGGGGAAGAAGGCCAGGCCGCCGCCGAAGCCGATGTTGAGCGCGCTGAACACCGGCACCCCGGCGGCGCGGGCGGAATCATGCAGCGCCACCACCCCGATGAGCGAGAGGAAGTCGATGGTGTCGACCACCAGGTCGCAGCCGGCGACCAGCGCGGCGGCGTTATCAGGGCCGACCAGCACCGTCCGCGCCTCGACCGCGGCGGCGGGGTCGATCGCCAGCAGGCGGTCGCGCAGGGCCTCGACCTTGGGCCGCCCGACGTCGGCGGCGATGAAGTCCTGGCGGTTGAGGTTGTGCGCCTCGACCACGTCGCCGTCCACCAGGCGCAGCCGTCGCACCCCCAGGCGCACCAGCGCCTCGGCCAGGGCGCTGCCCATGCCGCAGCCGGCGACCAGCACGCGCAGGCCGGCCAGGCGCTCCTGCACCTGGTCGGGCACGTAGCCGGCGTTGCGGCGCACGCGCTCACGGTAGGCGGCGTCCATGTCAGACGGTCCGGAACCAGGCCAGCAGGGCCGGCTGGCAGCGCGCCAACTCAGCCTCGACCTCGTCCAGGTCGAAGAGGTATGGCCACACCGGGCCATAGTAGTCGCAGCCGGGTCCGATCTCGGCCGGCGCGAAGCCCAGTCCGGCCATGGCGCGGGCGTGCGGCCGTTCCATGGCGGCGAACCACCAGCGCACGCCGGCGGCGCGGCTGGCCTGGAACAGCCGGCGGTAGAGCGCGAGCAGGATCAGCGGGGTGCCGCCGCTGCGCGCCCCCCCGCCCGGCCCGCCGCGGAAATCACGGTGGACGACCAGGCGCGACACCTCGCCCGCGGCGCCCCGGTCGACCAGGTCGGCACGCGCGTCGGTGAAGCGGGCATGCTCCTCGCAGGGCAGGTCGCCGGTGCGCTGCGAGCGCACCAGGCGCACGCTCCCCGCCACCCGGCCATCGACGGCATGGGCCAGCACATGCAGCGAACGCCGGTCGCAGGCGTCGTGCTCCTCGCCGGTCGGATGGTCGGTGGCGGGCAGGAAGCCCCGGTCCAGGCAGTAGACCTGGAAGCGCAGGGCATGGACCTCGGCCAGGCTGCGCCGGTCGTCGGGCTCCACCAGGGCGGCGCGGAAGGAGCGGTCGCACCAGGTCCCCAGGCCGGACGCGGGCGGCAGGGCGGGCGAGGCGGGCGGGGTGGCCACGCAGGCGTCGGCGCTCATGGCGGAGCTCCGCGGCACGCATGGACGGCGAGCATCAGCGCCAGGGCGCGCGGGGTTGGGTGCTCGAACAGCAGGTCCGGCTCCAGCGGCCGGCCCAGGCTCTGCTCCAGTTCGCCCATCAGGGTGATCGCTTCGAGACTGTCGACGCCGATGCGCATGAAGGGGGTGGTGGCATCGATGGCCAGGGTCTGGCCGTGACGCAGACGCTGCAGACGCCAGACGATGAAGCCCTCGATGGCCGCCGGATCAGCGGGCAGCACGGGCAGAGGCGTGGTGAGCGGTACCGGCATCGCAGGCTCCTGCATGCCTGGGTCGCCCGACCCGGTGGCGATAAGGGTTCCCTGCCCTGGCCGTCTCAGAGCTGTGTCACACGGTCACAGAACATTGTCCCAACGACCCTTACGCTGTCATGTCGACCACATCCCCGAGCCGATCGCGGGCCTCGTCGGGGAGGGTGAACGACTGCACGCCGCCGTCAGCCCAGGCGGTGGGCAGGAAGCAGCCGCCCCGCTGATGCCGAAACGGATGAACAGGCCGAGGGCGGCGTGGGGGGAGCACTGCGCCTCGGGATGCTGGTTGCGGGCGAAGGCACCTCCCTTGGCGCTGGCGCCGATGTGCTGGTGCTGGCGCATGGCTTCGTCGGTGGCGGTGTGGTCGGTCATGGGGCTTCGCCTGCGGGTCGGGGGAGGGATACGCCCGTCGCATCGGATCCCGTGCGGGTTTCCGCATACCAGACGGTGGGCGGGTGGCCGTGCACCAGGCGGAAGCGGCGCGTGAACTCGCGCCGGGAGCGGAACCCGCACTCGCACGCAACCGCCGTCACTGCAGCGTCTTCAGCCAGCAGCCGGCAGGCCAGGTCGAGGCGCTGGGCAAGCAGCAGCCGCTTGGGCGGCAGCCCGAACCAGGCGCTGAACAGGGCATAGGCGGCGGTGCGTCCCAGCCCGCTCGCCGCCAGCACCTGGGTGGCGGTGATGGGCTTGGTGCGGTGCCGCCACATCACCTCGCACATCCGACGCAGGGCGGGGTCCATCGGCGCCGGCCGCTGCGGTGCGCGCGCCACCGCCGCCAGCAGCCCGGCGATGGCGCGGCGTTGCGCCTCGCCCTGCGCGCCGGCGGCGGCCGGCACCGCCTCCTCGACCAGCGCCCGCGGCAGGGCGCCCTCCCAGAAGTCGCGGCGGGTGCTGATCTGCACCACCCCCTGGGCATGGCTCCAGCCGAGGTTGAGCACGGCGCCGTGGGTCGGCCGCGGCTGGTCGAACCACACCCACGGCTGCACCAGCACCACGTCGCCGTGCTCCAGGTCCTGGTGCTGGCGCAGGCCGGTCTCGAGCCGGGCGGCGCCCTCCAGCACCACCACCACCTCGGGGATGGAGTGCCGGCGCACCTCCTGGCCGTCCCACCACGGCACCAGGCGGTCGAGCATCACCAGCCGGCGCAGGCGCAGCCCCGCCAGCGCCTGCCACCAGTGCGCGACCTCGTCGGCATGCATCCTGCCAGCCTGCCCGGGTGCGGACGAAATGCACCCTGGCATGCCCGCTCAACCGCCCCGCCCAGCCACCGCCGCGCTAGGATGGCCCCATGCGCCAGCACCTCCTGCCCGCCGTCCTGCTGCTCGCCGCCACCGCCGCCGCCGGCTGCCGATCCGGCGACGGCGTCGTGATGGCGGCCCCACCGCCGCCACCAGCCGAGCCGGCCCTGGCCGGCGGCCGCGAGCTGATCGTGGACGGCGGCTTCGAGTCGCCGGCGCCTGGCGCCTGGCGCGAGAACAACTGGGCGAAGAACCAAGCGAGCTTCAGCCGCGACCAGGACCGCCCGTGGCAGGGGCGCTTCAGCCAGCGCATCGAGCAGACCCGCATCACCGGCCCGGCCAGCTGCGAACTGGTGCAGCCGCTGCCAGGCCTCAAGCCGGGCGACGCCCTGCTGGTGCAGGCGGCGCTGCGCGGCAATCCCAACGGCCGGCCGGTGACGGTGCAGGTGCGGCGCTGGGCCAAACCATGGACCACCCTGGCCAAGGTCGACGTGACGGTGACCGAGCAGTGGCAGGTCACCAGCTCTTTGTCGACCTGCACGACGAGAGCGCGGTGTGGGTCGATGGGGTCTCGGTGACCATGCTGCCGCCGGTCGATCCCCGCCCGCCGCAGGCCGGCAACCTGGTCGCCAACGGCTCCTTCGAGCTGGGCACCGCGTCGTGGGTGGCGACCTTCCGCAATGCCGGCGGACTGGAGCTCGCCAGCGCGGCACGCGACCGCATCAGCCCCGCCGACTGGGGGGTGTCGGCGGTGGAGGGCGGCC
>JAKLKR010000120.1 GCA_023150565.1 Planctomycetota bacterium | reverse complement strand
CATCGCCGGCGGCGTCGCCGCCGCTGAGCCTTGCCGATCCTTGTCGAACAGTCGAACCGCACCGGAGCGAGAGCCATGTACGCCGTGATCCAGGACCGTAACCGTCAATACCGCGCCCAGCCCGGCGACAAGCTCACCCTCGACCGTTCGGAAGCAGCCGTGGGCGCTACCCTCGACCTGCCCGTGCTGCTGGTCGCCGATGGCGCCGCGGTCAAGGTCGGCGCCCCCTTCGTGGCCGGCGCCAAGGCCACCGTCAAGGTCCTCAGCCACACTGAAGGCGACAAGATCGTGGTCGGCAAGTACAAGCGCCGCAAGCACATGACCAACCGTCGCAAGGGCTTCCGGGCGGCCCAGACGGTGGTCGAGGTGACCGCCATCAACGCCTGAACGACGTTTCCGCGTCTTTCCCGCGCAACCCTCCGGCAGCCCCGGAGGGTTGTCTCGTTTCGGGCCGGCCGGCGACTCAGGCACCGGGTTCGAGCAGTGCGCTTCCGCCTTCCGCCTCCCGCCTGCCCGCTAGCCTGCCCGCCCCATGCCGCGCCCCCTGCTCGCCCTCGTCCTCCTCCTCTGTCCGCTCACCGCATCGGCGATGCAGATCGAGGAGATGAGCCTGCTCTCGCCACTCACCGGCGAACGCTTCACCGCCGCCGGCGTGCCGATGGAGCAACCGATCTCCAATACGGTCTCGGACATGGGCGCCGACGACGACGGCTGCCGCCACACCAGCGGCCTGTGTGAGTACGATTTCTATACCATCTCCGACCCCTTCTCGCTGTTCACCGCCATGAGCGTGGAATGGGACAAGAAGACCGGCCGCTTCTCCAGCGACCTGCCCGACGACCTGAAGGAATGGGTGCGCCGGGAATTCAACGGTGACCTCGCGGCGGCGCGCGACCGTGCTTTCAAGCAGGCCCAGGCCATCGCCCGTCAGCAGGGCCAGGTGCCTCCCGACCGCTCGACCTTCGTGATGCCGCAACAGACCCTGTCGATCGACCAGCGCTACGTGCTCGCCCGCCGCTGCTACGAGCGTCGCGGGGCGCTACCCTCGGTACTGGCCAAGATCTCGCTGTCGGGGGCCTGGGCGGTGCGCTGCCGCATGAACGTGCCGATCGCCGACCCCCGCCTCGACCGGGGTTTCAGCGAGGTCAACGAGTTGGTGGCCAAGCAGGTGAAGGACGGCGAGACCTTCGTGATGTCGAAGTGGCTGGCGGTGTACCGCGACATCTTCGACAAGGAGGGCCTGACCAACGAGGGCTACTTCGTGGCCGGCGCGGCCTATTTCGGCCTCACCCTGCGCGAGGGCGATCTGGCCGAGAGCCGGCGCACACTCAAGGCCATGGACGACCGCTTCCAGCGCATCGACCAGAAGGACCAGGGCCAGTTCCTGCGCCTGCTGCAGAAGGAGCGCCGCCTGTCCCTCGACCGCTACCTCGACCTTGAGGGCTATGCCGGCACCGCCTTCCTGCGCGCCATCGAAGGCGAGGAATTCACCCGCGCCCGCCTGCCGCAGTACGTGCTGGCGGCGGCGGAATGCCTGCGCCGCTGCGGCCAGCACGGCCGCGCCCTGGCCTGGTACGCCTGCCTGGCACGCATGACCGAGACCCAGCCGCGCCTGCGCGAGGACATCCGCGCCCAGGGCCGCGCCCCGGGGGTCGAAGCGCCCTTCCATGTGCACCTGGGCTGGATCGCCGATGGCCGCATCGCCTCGCTCAAGGAGGACCTGTCCAGGAGCAAGGACGATCCCAACGCCGCCGCCCTGGCCAGCGCGCTCGCTGCCGGCGCCGACGCCATCGAAGGCCCCGACCGCCGCCTGCTCACCGCCATCCTCTTCGAGGGCCTGGGTACCGCCGCCTACAACAGTCCGGTGTGGCGCCCGCGCGCCGATGGCGACCAGCAGGACTGCCAGCGCATGCTCACCCTGATCGGCCAGTCGGTGCTCGATTTCAACTTCCGTCTCGGCACCTGGCCGCAGACCCTGGGCGAGACCTGGGAAAAGGAGGTGCTGCGCGACCGCAACCGCGTCAACCGCTTCCATTGCCCGGTCAGCGGCCAGCCCTTCCTCTACCGCCCGCTCGGGATCGAACTCGAGAAGCTGTCGCCGCGTGCGGTGGTGGTCGCCACCCCGGTGGCGGTGAAGACCGCAGCCGGTCCGCGCTATGGCGCCTTCATCGCCGGCAACAGCGTGGTGTGGAGCGAGCAGCCACTCAAGCCCGGCGACGAAGCCCCGCGCTGACGCCATGCGCCTCGCCGACGTGGTGGGCCAGGAGGCCTCGGCCCGCATCCTGATGCGCTTGGCCGAGCGCAGCCGACTGCCCCATGCCCTGCTGCTGGAAGGCCTGCCCGGTTGCGGTCGCCGCACCCTGGCGCGGGCCCTGTCCCAGGCCCTGCTGTGCGAGCGGCCGCAGGCCGGCGACGCCTGCGGCTCCTGCACCTCCTGCCGCCTGTGCGTGGCCGGCAACCATCCCGACGTGGTCGAACTGCCCGACGACCACGACGCCGTCAGCGATGGCTGGCGCGCCCTCTACCGCAACGCCGAGGGGCGCGATCCCGGCGCCGATGTGCTCACCGGCAAGACCCTGCCGGTGTGCTGGATCCGCGAGGCGGTGGCCGACCGCGCCAGCGAATCGGCGCAGTACGGGCGCGGGCGCTGCTTCATCATCCCCTCCGCCGAACGCCTGTACGGCGCAGGCGCCAACGCCCTGCTCAAGGTGCTGGAGGAACCCCCCAGCGGGGTGCGTTTCCTGCTCACCACCGCCAACGCCGCCCTGGTGCTGGGAACCATCCGCTCACGCTCGCGCCTGGTACGCCTGCATCCGCTGACCAGCGCCGCGGTCGCCCAGGTGCTGACCGCCGGCGGCATCGACCCCGAGTTGGCGCAGGCGCGAGCGGCGATGGCCGCCGGTTCGCACCGCGGCCTGTGGGAGGAGCAGACGCCGCCGCCGATCGAGGCCCTGCTCACCCTCGCCTGCCAGGGCTGGTCGTCGGCCGCGGTGGCCGCCGTGGTCGACGCCCTGCCCAAGGGTGGCGGCGACGAGGGCGCCCTGTCATCCGCCGGCGAGCAGCGCAAAGCCTTGCGCCACTGGCTGTTGGCCCTGTGCCAACGATTGCGCATCGATTTCCGCGGCGAGCCGGCCGCCGCCCGCCAGGCCGCCGAACGCATCCTACGCATCCAATCGTTGATTGCCGATCTGCATCGCAACCTGCCTGCCCGGCTGGTGATCGAGACACTCGCCAGCGCCGGATCAGGGGCGCGCTGAACCATCTCCTTCCGGGTGCATCCCCGTACCCCAGGTTGCATTGTCCTCCGCAAGGAGTTACATCAACCTCCCCTGGGGGTCTGGTGCATGCCGCGTGACGCGATGCTGGACATGTATCTGAAGGACGTCTCGGTGTTCCCGGTCTTCACCCGGGAACAGGAGCAGGTGGTGTCGCGTCGGGTGCGCACTGGCGACCGCATCGCCCGCCAGGAGATGATCCAGTGCAACCTGCGCCTGGTGGTGAGCGTTGCGCGCCAGTACGAGCACCAGGGCATGTCCATCCTCGACGTGATCGAGGAGGGCAACATCGGTCTGATGCGCGCGGTCGAACGTTTCGATCCCGACATGGAATGCCGCTTCTCGACCTACGCCGTGCATTGGATCAAGCAGGCGATCCGCCGCGCCCTGCTGGAAAAGGTCAAGAACATCCGCGTACCGGCCTACATGGCTGAACTGGTGATGCGCTGGAAGCGCTTCTCTCGCGAGAACCCCGGGGTCACCGATCCAGCCGAGATCTGCCGGGTGCTCAAACTGCCCAAGGAGAATGCGCGCCTGATCAAGCGCATCATCCGCACCTCGATGATCAACGGCGCCAACCTCGACGCTGAAGAAGTCGGCGACCTCAGCGGCTACTTCGAGGACGACCATCCCTGCTGCGATCCCGAGGCCACCCTCGGCACCCAGGAGGACATCTCCTTCGTGCAGGCGCGCCTGGCCCAGCTCAGCGAACGCGAGGCCGACATCCTGCGCTACCGCTACGGCATGGATGGCTTCCCGGTGATGACCCTGGAGGAGATCGGCAAGGTCTTCAGCCTGACCCGCGAACGGGTGCGCCAGATCGAAGCCAAGGCGATCCAGAAGCTGCGCGAGATGATCCCCGCCGACAACGTCCTGTAGCCGGACGCCCGTACACTGGGGATAGAGCGCCGCGGTTGCCTTCCCACGTCCCGTCATAACTTGCCACCTCCTCGCAAAACACCCAGGGCAATCCATGGATCCCGCTCCCATCATCATTCGCGGCTTCGGCCTCCCCAGCGGCTTCGAGTGGGTGATCATCGGCATCATCGCCCTGCTCATCTTCGGACCCAAGCTGCCTTCGATCATGCGCTCGATCGGCGGCAGCATGAAGGAGTTCAAGAAGGGCATGGATGAGGGTCCGGCAAAACCCGTGGAACCGCCGCCGGCCACCCCGCCGGCCGCGGCCGGCGGCACCAGCCAGCCCGCAAACAGCTCCCCGCAGCCCAAGGCCTGACCCATGACCGAGACCGTCGACAAGATCGCCCGGCTGCGCACCTGGATGCGCGCCAGCAAGCTGGACGGGGTGGTTCTGAGCACGCGCGCGAACTTCGCCTGGCTGTCCGGCGGCGGCGACGCCCACGTGGTTTCGCAGATGGAGGCCGCCTTCGGCGCACTGGTGGTCACCGCGCGCTCCGCCTACGTGCTCGCCACCAACGTCGAGATCGGCCGCCTGACCAGCGAGGAACCCCTGGCCGCCTTCCAGGCCAAGAGCTTTCCCTGGCACCAGCCGCTGCCCGAGGCCCTGGCCAAGCTCGCCGGCGGCAAGGCCAAGGGCTGGGTCAGCGATGCCCCCGGGGCGACCGGACTCAAGGCCCTGCCCGACGACTTCGCCTATGCCTGCCGGGCCCAGCTCGGCGAGGCCGAGATCCGCCGCTACAAGGCCCTCGGCCGCGACTGCTCGCTGGCGATCGAGACCGTCGCCCGCCAACTACATGCCGGCGACAGCGAGCACCAGGCCGAGGCCGACCTCGCCCGCCACCTGCTGGCGCGCGGCATCCAGCCTTTCCTCATCCTGGTGGCCTTCGACCAGCGCATCCTCAAGTACCGCCATCCCACCCCGACCCTCAACCACCTCAAGAAGCACGCCATGCTGGTGGTGTGCGGCCAGCGACACGGCCTGATCGCCAACCTCACCCGCTTCGTGCACTTCGGCCCCCTGCCCAAGGACCTCGCCGCGCGCCACCTCGCCACCTGCCGGATCGAGGCCGCGCTGTGGGAGGCCACCGTGACTGGACGCCCCTACGGCGAGGCGCTGCAGGCCGGCCTGGCCCAGTACAAGAAGGAGGGCGTGGCCAAGGAGTGGGAACTGCACCACCAGGGCGGCCCGAGCGGCTACGCCGGGCGCGAATTCATCGTCGTACCCGGCGAGAAGCGCCTGGTGCTCGACCGCCAGGCGGTGGCATGGAACCCCTCGATCACCGGCTGCAAGAGCGAGGACACCTTCATCCTCGAAGACGGCAAGCGCACCGTGCTCACCGCCTGCACCGCGGAATGGCCGACCGTGCAGGTGGCCGCCCCCGGCGGTGAGAAGATCCAGCGCCCGGCGGTGCTCGAACGCTGATGCGCCGGCTCGCCGTACTCCTGCTGGCCCTGGCAGCCGCCAGCTGCGACACCCCCAAGGAGCGCGCCGCCGAACTGCCGCCCATCGTGGTGGTGCGGATCGAGCCCGGCGCCGACCGCTGCTCGCTGGACGGACGGTCGATGAACGAGGCGGACCTGCGCCTCGCCCTCAGCCGCATGGTCGATGGAGACAAGCGCGCCGACCGCACCGGCAGCCGCGCCACCGTGCGTCTGGTGGCGGCGCCGGGTGCGGACCTGCGCAGGATCGATGACCTCATGGCCTACTGCCAGAGCCTCGGCATCAACCGCATCGAACTGCCGGTGAGCGGCCGCTGATGGCCAAGATCGGATGCCTCGCCCTGCTCGCCCTCGGCGGCTGGCTGTGCCTGGAGGTCTGGGTGTTCCTGCTGGTGGCCGAAGCGGTGGGTGAACGCTGGTTCGGCTCCGGCCTGAGCGGCATCCTGCCGGTCGGCATCGCCCTGCTGCTGCTGTCCTGGCTCGGGGTCAAGGTCGCCAAGCACCACGGTGCGCGGGTGGTCGCCGGCCTGCTCACCGGCACCGCCGGCCGCCACGCGGTCGGCTGCGCCGGCGGCATCCTCATCGCCATCCCCGGCCCGGTGCTCAAGCTGCCCGGCCTGATCCTGCTGCTGCCGCCGGTGCAGGCGCTGCTTGGCGGCCTGGGCCAGCTGGTGATGGCGGCGGTGATGCGCCGGCAGATGAGCAAGATGTTCCCGCCCGGCTTCCCCATGCCGCCCGGAGGCGCCGGCCCCTTCCCGGGCATGGCCCCCTTTTCCAGCCTCAAGCCCGACGACCGCGCCCCCCGCCGCGGCCCGCCCAAGACCATCGACACCACCGCCGAGCGCACCTGAGCCGCGGCGCACAACGGAGATCCCATGCTCAAGCACAACAGCTACTTCGACGGCAAGGTCCAGTCCCTCGGCTTCGAGCGCCACGGGCGGCGGCAGACCGTGGGAGTGATCGTCCCCGGCGAATTCCAGTTCACCACCGATGGCGCCGAGCGCATGAGCGTGGTCAACGGCGAACTGCAGGCCCGCCTCGACAGCGCCTCGGCCTGGACCACCTACCCCGCCGGCACCGCCTTCGAGGTCCCTGCTAAGACCCGCTTCCACGTGCGCGCCCAGACCCCCAGCTCGTACTGGTGCGAGTTTATTTGATGGGGATGGCTCCGGCTACGCGCTCCGGTTCGCTGCGCGCACGCTCCGGCTCGGCCTTCGGCCTTGCGCTCCGGCGCGCGTGTTGGCGCACGCAGGACAGGACCGCTCGTGCGCACAGCCGCAGCGCACGGCCACAGGCCGAGCCGGAGCGCACAGCCGGAGCGCGAGCGCAGCGAGCCGGAGCGTGAGTGCAGTGAGCCCCGCCGCCGTCCTCTACGACCACGACGGCACCATCGTCGATTCGCTGGCGGTGGTGGTGGCGGCCACCAATGCGGTGCTGGTGGATGCAGGCTTCGCCCCGGCGCCAGCGGCGGCGGTGATCGCCGGCATGGTGCTGCCGACCGGTCCGCGCCTGGGCAGCCACACCGGCGACACCGATCCCGGCCGCCAGCAGCAGCTGGCCGAGGCCTTTTATGCCGCCGCCCACCGCCTGCCGCACCTGGCCAAACCCTATCCCGGCATCGCCTCCCTGCTCGGCTCCCTCCACGCCGCGGGGATCGGCCAGGGCGTGATCAGCAACAACCAGGGCCGCTTCATCCGCGTGGTCACCGCCACCCTCGGCCTCGATCCCTGGCTGGCGGTACAGATCGGCGAGGAGGACATGCCCGCGCCCAAGCCCGATCCACGCGGATTGCTGCTGGCCGCCAAGCGCCTCGGCTGCGACCCGGAGCGCTGCTGGTTCGTGGGCGACGCCGGTCCCGACGCCCAGGCGGCGCGGGCGGCAGGCATGCGCGCGATCGGGGTGACCTGGGGCACCCACCCCCGTCACGAGCTGACCAACCTCGGTTTCGACCTGCTGGTCGACCACCCCGACGAGATCCGCACCCTGGCCGGGATCTGACCCGGCCGTCCTTTGCGCCTGCCGGAATCCTGGTGTAGAGTAGCGTCGTCGTGGCCATCCGTCTCAAGCCGTTCGAGCACGCCTATCAGCCGGGGGCGGTGATCATCGCCGAAGGCTCGCCCGCCGAGAGCCTGTTCATCATCAAGACCGGCAGCGTGATGGTGGTCAAGCACGGCCCCCATCAGGAGGCGGTGGTGCTGGATGTGCTCGGGCCCGGCAGCGTGGTCGGCGAACTGGCGCTGGTCGACAGCCAGAAGCGCTCCGCCTCGGTCGAGGCGGTCGAGTTCACCACCTGCGTCGAGATCCCCCGCGCCCTGGTGCTCGAACAGGTCAATCGTGCCGGCCCCCTGGTCTCGATCCTGCTGCGGGTGATGGCCCTGCGCCTGCGCCTGGCAGCCGATCAGGTGGCGGAACTGCGCCGCCACGCCAACAGCGCCGGCTCCGGGACCTCCGACCCCGAAACCGCCCGCCACCTCGCCCGCCACCTGCGCGAACTGGAGACCCAGGTGCTGAGCTGGGATGACGGAGCGGAATGAGGCGACTGCCTGCCTACGGCAGGCGGATGGTGGCCTGGTCGACGTAGGGCCGCCACAGCGGCTCGGTGGGGGTATCCCACATGGGATTGGGATCACTGCCCGGCACCTGGGCCAGAACCACCCGGCCATCGGCACAGAGGATGTTGGTGCCTGAACCATGGATCCGCCGCACCCTGCGGTCGTTGACGGTATCGATGCCCCAATTGTGACGGCCGGTGCCCCATTGCTCGCACAGCAGCGCCTTTTCCGAGGAGCGACAGATGCGCGAAACCTGGACCACCGGGATCTTCAGGGAAGCATAGGCCGTGGTCGGGAGGCCGATGGTCCAGACAACCCGCCCCATGAACACCTCGGTAAGTCCGAAATGATGGAATACCCCAGGATAGGCGTAGGTCATGGTATATGGATAGGTGACCGCCCCCACGACATTCGACTTGGGTGCGGAGGGACAGCGCGCCAACTTGATGCCCAGGTTGGGACCACCGGCGTCGAGAATATTCAGACACACACCGCCAGGATTGACGTACTCGTTGATATCCTGGTTCCACAAGCCGGTGGTCAGGAACCCCTCATTGTCATTGGCATATGCCATGAATGCGATGCCGAATTGGCGCAGGTTGGAGGTGCAATTCGCCTTTTGTGCCGCCTTCCTCACCGTCGACACCGCCGGCAGCAGCATGCCGGCCAGGATCGCCACGATGGCGATCACCACCAGCAGTTCGATCAGCGTGAATCCCTTGCTGCGCATGACGCCTCCCGGGAACGCGGTGGGCTGTGACCCTACAGGGCAGTCTACCCCAGGTTTTCCCACTCCGCACCCGGCTTGGCGTTGATGACGTTGCTGGCCCATGCCACTTTTTGCTAACGTTTTTCTTTTTTTCAAACGTTTTGTCGTCATTCGTATATACAGCTGCTATTGCCATATGTTTTTGTGCTAACGTTGTCCTTTTTTATGTGGACTGTGCGGCTGTTTGCCCTAGAAGGAGAGGCCATGCCCTGGCTCCTGCGCGTCGCGCTGGCAGCGATGCTGTCAGCAACACTCCTCGCCACCGAGACGGCGGAGGCGACGGGTGCCACCCGCATCGCCACCTGGCAGGACGACCGCACCGCAGCCTTCCTGCTGATGTTCGACGATGGCTGGCCCAGCCATTGGCAGGTGGCGGTGCCGGAGTTGAAGAAACGGGGAATGGTGGCCACCTTCTACGTCAACCCCGCCAAGGGCGAGTTCATCAAGTTCCCCAAGGAATGGGCGGCGGCCCTCGCCACCGGGGCGGTGGTTCTGGGCAACCACACCATGACCCACCAGGGCGCCGCCACCCCCGAGGCCGGGGTGAAAGAGATCGACGACTGCCAGGCCGCCCTGTACCGGCTGGCCCCCGGCAAGCAGCCGCGCCTGTTCTCGTTCGGCATGCCCGGGGTGAAGGAGTGGAAGCTGCCCAAGGACCAGCATCAGGCCGCCCTGGCCCGCCACCACCTGATCGACCGCCAGCGGGCATGGCGCGGTCTACCACCTCAAGACCAGCGCCGAGATGCTCGCCCTCGCCGACAAGGCGATCGCCGCAAAAGGCATGGAGTACCTGGTGGTGCACGGGGTCGAGCGCATCGAGCCGAAATGGGGCTACCAGGACTTCTGGGCTCTGAAGCAGGACGTCTTCCTGCCCGTGCTCGATGGGCTCAAGGAACGCAGCGACCGAGGCGACCTGTGGATCACCGACCATGTCACCTGGCACCAGTACCAGGAGGAGCGCCGCACCGCCCAGGTGGCGGTGCAGGAGGCCACCGCCGCCCGCATCGTCCTGACCCTGGCCTGCAGCGCCGATCCCGCCTTCTACGACTGTCCGCTGACCCTGGTGACCCGGGTCCCGGCCGGCTGGTCGCAGGTCCAGGTCGTCCAAGGTGGCGAGCGTTCCACCTGCACCGCCAGCACCGGCGCGGTGCGCTTCCGCGCCCGACCTGGATCCGATCCCATCACGCTCACCCCAGCACCCTGATCCCATGCGCTACGGCCATTTCGACGACCACGCCAAGGAATACGTGATCGACCGCCCGGACACCCCGCGGTCGTGGACCAACTACCTGGGCGACACCACCTACGGCGCGATCATCAGCAACAACGCCGGCGGCTACTCGTTCTTCCGCTCGGGCGCGCTCGGACGCTTCCTGCGCTTCCGCACCAACGGCGTGCCGATGGACCAGCCCGGGCGCTACGTCTACCTGCGCGACGCCGCCGACGGCGACTTCTGGAGCGCGAGCTGGCAGCCGGTGGGCAAGCCGCTCGACCAGTACCGCTCGACCTGCCGCTTCGGCACCGGCTACGCGGTCTTCACCAGCGGGTACCGTGGCATCCGCTCGGTGATGACCTGCTTCGTGCCGCTCGGCGCCCACCACGAGGTATGGCAGGTGCAGGTCACCAACACCGGCGCCACCCCGCGCCGGCTGTCGCTGTTCACCTACGTCGAGTTCGCCTCGTCGTGGAACATGGCCCAGGACCAGGTGAACCTCCAGTACACCCAGTACATCGTCGATGGCTCGTGCGTCGACGGCATCATCGAGCGCGGCCAGAACATCCACCTGGCCGAAGATCCCGCCGACTTCACCAACGACGACCAGAGCCGCTGGAACTGGATGACCCTGGCCGGCGCGCCGGTGGCGTCATTCGACACCGACCGCGATGCCTTCATCGGCCCCTACCGCACCTACGCCAACCCCCTGGCGGTGGCGGAGGGGCGGCACCCGGGCGATGGGCGACAACGCCTGCGGCAGCCTGCATGCCGACCTGGAGCTGGCCGCGGGCGAGACCCGCAGCGTGACCGTGCTGCTGGGGGTGGGCCGGCGCGCCGCCGGCGCCGCGGCGCGGGCGCGCTTCGCCGCCCCGGGCGCGGTCGCGGCAGCCCTGGCCGAGGTCACCGCGCGCTGGCACGCCAACCTGGGCGCGCTCACCGCCGCCAGCGGCGACCCGCTGTTCGACTCGTTCCTGAACGTGTGGAACCCCTACAACTGCCTGATCACCTGCGCCTGGAGCCGGGCCGCCAGCCTGGTCTACAACGGCGAACGCGACGGCCTGGGCTACCGCGACAGCGTGCAGGACCTGCTCGCCGCCGCCCTGCTCGACCCCGAGCAGGCGCGCGGGCGGATGACCCTGCTGCTCAGCGGCCAGGAGTCGCGCGGCAACGCCATGCCGGTGGTGGCCCCCTTCCGCCACCGGCCCGGACACGAGAAGCCCACCGACCTGCACCGCATCCGCAGCGACGACGGGCTGTGGCTGCACCAGGCGGTGCTGAACTGGGTGCAGGAGACCGGCGACCTCGCCTACCTCGACCGCGAGGTGCCCTTCGCCGACACCGGCAGCGCCACCGTCCTTGGCCATCTGCGCCGGGCGATCGAGTTCACCCGTGCCCACCGCGGCGCCCACGGCCTGCCCTGCGGCCTCGACGCCGACTGGAACGACTGCCTGCGCATGGGCCACGAGGGCGAATCGGTGTTCGTGGCCTTCCAGCTGCGCCAGGCGCTGGCGATCTACCGCGACATCTGCCTGCGCCTGGGCCGCGCCGGCGAGGCCACCTGGGCCAGTCCGTTGCTGGCCGAGACCGACGCCGCCATCGCCCGCCATTGCTGGGACGGCGGCTGGTTCGTGCGCGCCTTCAGCGAGGCCGGCGATGTGATCGGGGCCTCATCCTGCCGGGAAGGCTCGATCTTCCTCAACCCGCAGTGCTGGGCGGTGATCTCGGGCTACGACCGCGGCGAGCGCGGGCGTGCGGCGATGGACGCCGCCCACCGCCTGCTCGGCAGCGACCACGGCCTGCACCTGTGCGCGCCGCCCTTCGCCACCGTGCCGTGCAAGGAGATCCGCGCCGTGCTGTTCGCCCCCGGCACCAAGGAGAACGGCGGCATCTTCAGCCAGCCGCAGCCATGGGCGGTGATCGCCGAATGCCTGCTCGGCCGCCCGGAGCACGCCTGGCGCATCTGGCGCGCCTTCAGCCCGGCGCATGCCAACGACCATGCCGAGGTGCGCCAGGTCGAACCCTACGTGCACTGCCAGAGCGTGCACGGCCGCCCCAGCCGCCGCCACGGCAACGGCCGCCTGCCCTGGCTGACCGGCACCGCCACCTGGGCCTATGTCGCCGCGACCCAGCACCTGCTGGGGGTCAGCCCGGACTGGGACGGCCTGCGCATCAGCCCCTGCCTGGAACCCGCCCAGCGCCGCCTGACCGTGCGCCGGCGCTTCCGCGGCCGCGACTTCGAGATCCGCATCGTCAACGGCGCCACCGGCGTCGGGGTGGCGGAACTGAAGCTGAACGGGAGCGTGCTGCCCGGCGACCTGGTGCCGCTGGCCGCCAGCGAGGCGAGCAATCTGGTCGAGGTGCGGCTGAACTGAGCGGAAGTCCGCTCAGCGGCGCAGCGCCGGGGTCGAATCACCCACCTGCACGGTGGCCTGGAGCGGCACGAAGGGCGGCAGCGGCTGGTCGGGCTGGTTGATCAGATGGAGCAGGATGCCGGCCGCCTGGCGGCCGAGCATGGCGCGGTCGAAGCGCGCCCGGGTCAGCCAGTTCATCGGGTGCAGGAACTGGTGGCAGTCATCGCAGCAGGCCAGCGGCTGGGCCAGGGGGATGCTGCGCAGGCAGCGCAGCACCGAGGCGGCGTCGGTGCACAGCACCACCGTCTCGGGGTCGAGCACGGTGGCGCGGAGCTCGGGGATGAAGCGCGGATCCCAGCTCGGCATCTCGAGGTAGGTGGCGGTGGCGCCGGTGGCGGTGAGGGCGGCGCGGATGCCCTCGCCGCGCTGGGCGTAGCAGAAATGCCCCGCCGGCCCGCCATCGCTGCCGGTGCCGCCAATGACGTGGAAGCTGCGGTAGCCCAGGCCCACCACCACCGAGACCACCGAGCGGGCGGCGGCGTACTCGTCGCGCACCAGGCTGATGCGGCCGGGGGCGGCCGGGGTGTTGATGTGCACGGCGGGGATGCCGCTGTCGGCGAGGAACGAGTCGAGCGAGGGGGAGGCGTCCTCGAGCACCGCCACCGCATCGAAATTGCGGTCGCGCAGCAGCAGGGCGGCGTGGTCGGTCTGGTAGCGCGGGTAGGTGTGGATCTGCAGGCCGTACTGCACCGTCTGCAGGGCGGCGGCCAGGCCGGTGACGTATTCGCTGGTGATGTTCTCGGGCTGGCCGTAGTCGTCGACCGGGATCAGCACCGCCACCGAGCGGTGGCGGCCGTCGCGCAGGCGGCGCGCCGAGCCGTTGGCGGTGTAGCCCAACCGCCGCGCCAGCTCGGTGATCTCCAGCACCCGTGCCCTGCCCTTGCGGGTGTTCCCCTTGTAGCTGCCGCGCAGGATCTTCGAGACGGTGGTCACGGACAGGCCGGATTCCTGCGCCACCCGTTCGAGGGTGGCCGGTTCGCGATCGCTGGAGGAGGACGCCATGGATGCGACTGTCGCCCGTCCCCGGCCCCTGCAACTCCTGCTCAGCGGAACCAGCGGATGGCCAGCGGCTCGTCGGCGAGCACCACCTCCAGCACCAGGCGCCGGCCGTCGCGGCGGAAGGGCTGGTCCCAGCGCCGGCCGCTGCACAGGCCGATGGCCACCGGATGGCCGAAGCCGCTCCAGCCCTCGACCGCCAGCTCGGCGCTGCGCCCGGGGTGCGGCCCGGGCGGCAGCTGCGACCACACCGCCAGGGTGCGCAGGGCGGCGTCCTCGGGATGGTGGAAGGCCAGCGCCTCGACCCCCGACGGCAGCGGCAGGTCCGCCGCCCCGCCCGCCTTGGGCACCACCGCGGGGGTCTGGGCGTAGTGCAGAGGGGCGCGCAGCACGCTGACCGCCGCCGCGGGGTCGCGCTCGGCGCCGGCGAACAGGCTGCACAGCCGGCGGGTGGCGAACCACGACGGCTTGCGCGTGCCGTCGGCGCGCACCAGGCCGAAGTTGCCCTCCGGCGCCACCGCATCGGAGCCGCGGTCGTCGGCCAGGGCGTACTGGATGCTGGCGGCGGCGCCGTGGGCGAGGTGGAGCAGGTGCCGGCGCACCAGGTAGGCGGCCTGGGTCGGTTCGTCGACCGCGGCGAACTGCTCCTCGGTGTTGGCGAGATCGTTGCGGTAGGTGCTCCAGCCGAACTCGGTGAACCACAGCCTGCGACCGCCCAGGCGCGGCTGCAGCCAGGCCATCACCCCGGCCTGGGAGCAGGCGGCGTCGCCGGGGGCGATGCCATCGCGCCCGGCGAAACGCGGCCCGAACCACACCGTCTCGGGCGGGGTGACATGGCTGTAGGGATGGTCGACCACCCCGGTCACCGCCGGGGACAGGCCCAGCTCCAGCTCGCGCGCGATCACCGTGGCCGGACCGCCGATGCCCAGCACCGGGATGGCCACGCCGGCCTGGCGCAGATGCTCGGCCACCGCGTTGACCGCCGCCAGGTGGGCCTTGACCCAGGGGGCGGTGCCGCCGTCGGCGCCGCGGCCGTTCCAGTCCCCGCCATGCCGTTCACGCCAGCCGTCGGCGCAGAAGGCCTCGTTGCCGAGTTCGATCGCCGCCACCGGCTCGCCGCGCCTGGCCACCGCCAGGGCCTTCGCCGCCAGCTCGGCCACCGGGGCGTCGGCCGGGAAGCCGATGCAGGCGATGACGCGCAGACCGCGCTGGCGGGCCGCCCCCAGCCAGGCCTCGTCGCCCGGCCCGATGCGCCAGCTGCCGTCCTCCTGGCGCACCAGATCGTTCACCTCGTCGCGGATCCAGCCCAGACCGCAGGCCGCGGCCAGGTCCAGCCAGCGGGCATGGTCGCGCCACTGGGCATAGGGGCCGTAGGGGTCCTGGGCGATGCCGAAGTGGGTGCAGGCGCCGATGCGCGACGGCGGCAGGGCGCTGGTCGGCCGCGGGGCGCCCAGGCGCTCCGGACGGCTGAGCGGGCCCGCCAGGTCCAGCACCCGCTCCACCGCCAGACCATCGCCCCGCCGGGACACCACGAGCTGGTAGCGCTGGTGGGGGTTGATCCCCTCCTCGAGCGGCAGCGCCAGGCGCACCGGCGCCGCGGTGGCAGCGGGATGCCAGCGGCGCGACCAGTCGCGCCCGGGCCGGGGCATGGCCAGGGTCAGCTCACCCGCCTCGCCGGTGCCACGCCAGGTGCCGGTCAGCACCGGCCGCCGCCACTGCCGCTGCCAGCGGCCTTCGAGCTGCCAGCCGGCAAGGTCGACCGCCACCGCCGGCAGGTCGATGGCATCGGCCAGATCCGCCGCCGGAGCATCGCTGCGGGCAGTGAGACTGAGCACGCGCAGCGATCCCGCCTTGCTCCCATCGTCGGGCAGGGGATCCACCACC
>JAKLKR010000011.1:27324-52353 GCA_023150565.1 Planctomycetota bacterium | reverse complement strand
CCGCGCCACCCCCAAGACCCAGTCGGCGCTGCTCGAGACCATGCAGGAGGGCTCGGTCACGGTGGCGGGCACCACCCACCGCCTTGCGCCGCCTTTCGTGGTGCTGGCGACCCAGAACCCGCTCGAACAGGAGGGCACCTACCCCCTGCCCGAGGCCCAGCTCGACCGCTTCCTGCTCAAGTTCACCGTGCCCTTCCCCACCCGCGCCGAACTGGCCGAGATCGTCAGCCGTACCGCCCTGCGCGCCCCGGCCGAACCGGCAGCGGTGCTCGACGCCGACGCCATCGCCCTGCTGCGCCGCACCCTCGACCAGGTGGTGGTGGCGGACGCGGTGCGCGACTACGCGGTGGGGCTGGTGGTGGCCACCCATCCCGAGGGCGACGTGGCGCCCGAGCCGGTGCGGCGCTATGTGCGCTGGGGCGCCAGCCCGCGCGCCGCCCAGGCCCTGCTGCGCACCGCGCGCGTGCGCGCCCTGGTCCAGGGCCGCGCCCATGTGTCGTGCGCCGACATCCGCCACTTCGCCCCCGAGGTGCTCGGCCACCGCATCATCCTCAACTACGACGGCCAGGCCGAGTCGGTGACCACCGCCAAGCTGGTGGCGACCATCCTGGCCGAGGTCCCCGAGGCGGTCTGAGCGCACCATGCCCGCCATCACCCCCCTGCTGCCCAACGAGGCGGTGAACCGCCTGGGCCGTCTGCGCCTGCAGGCGGCGGGCCGGCACGTCGCGCGCGGGCGGGGCGAGCACCTGGCGGGCAAGGGCGGCATCTCCACCGACTTCGCCGACCACCGCGACTACGCCGGCGGCGACGACCTGCGTTTCGTCGACTGGAACGCCTTCGCGCGCCTGCAGCGGCCGTTCCTCAAGCAGTTCCGCCGCGAGGAGGAGCGCCACGTGGTGCTGGTGGTGGACGACAGCCGCTCGATGGCGCTGGGGGCCAAGAGCGCGCTGGCGCGCTCCCTCGCCGCCGGGCTGGCGGTGGCGGCGCTGCACGGCGACGACCGCGTGTCGGTGCTCAGCCATGCCGGCGAGCTGCTGCCGCCCTGCCGCGGCCGCGCCCAGCTGGCGCGCGCCCTAGGCGCGCTGGCGGGGCTGGGCGCGCCCGAAGCGCGCCGCGACCTCGGCCTGCTCTGCCGCGACGCCGCCGCCCGCCACCGCCGCGGCATCGCGGTGGTGCTGTCGGACTTCCTCAGCGTCGACGACCCCGGCCGCGCCCTCCACCGCCTGGCCGCCGCCGGGCTCGAGCCCTGGGCGGTGCAGGTGCTCGACCCCGGCGAGATCGACCCCGCCACCGCCGGCGACCTGGCCCTGGTCGACGCCGAGGACGGCAGCCAGCTCGAGGTCAGCGCCGACCCCTACCTTTTGGGCATCTACCGCGAGGCCCTGGCCGCCCTCGACCACCGCCTGGCCACCGCCACCCGCGCCCTCGCCGGCCGCCACCTGTCGCTGGCCGCCGACGGCGACGCCGCGCGCATCCTCACCGTCGACCTGGTGCGGCGGGGGTGGCTGGCATGAATGCGATGCGAATTGCCGGGCTGGAGCCCGGCGCTCCCAGGGAAGAGCCGCCACGCCCACGCCCCAGCTTGGCAGACACCGCCCCTGGGACCGCCGGGCTCCAGTCCGGCCGTTCGAGCCGCCCCACCACTAACCCCGGCTATGCGGAGGCCCGGTCATGAACCTCGGCTTCGCCCTGCCCGCTTATGCCTGGCTGGCCGCGCTGGCGCTGCCGGTGGTGGCGTTCTACCTGCTCAAGCTCAAGCGCGAACGCCAGGAGGTGCCCTCGCTGGCGCTGTGGCGGCAGGTGCTGGCCGACCAGCGCGTCAACAGCCCGTTCCAGCGCTTCCGCCGCCACCTCTCGCTGTGGCTGGCGCTGGCGGTGCTGGCCGCCCTGGCCCTGGCGGCGATGCAGCCGTGGTGGCGCAGCGGGCCGGCCCCTGCCGACCGCCTGCCGGTGCTGGTGGATGTGAGCGCGAGCATGGGCGCGCGCGCCGCCACCGCCGGCCCCACACGCCTCGACGAGGCGCGCGCGCGCGTGCTCGCCCTGGTCGAGCGCCTCGGCCCCGGCACCAGCCTGTGCCTGGTGGCGCTCGGCGGCCAGGCCCGCCGCCTCACCCCCTTCACCGACGACCGCGCCGAGCTGCGCCGCGCCCTCGACGGCCTCGCGGTCGAGAACGCCGCCGCCGACGTGGCCGGTGCCTGCCGCCTGTTCGGCGCCATCGCCCGCGGCGAACCGTGCCGGCGCGCCCTGCTGGTGACCGACGGCAACCTCCCCGCCCAGGTCGACGCCGAGCTGCCGATGAGCCTCGACATCGAGCGGGTGGCGCCCGGCGGGGCCAATCTCGGCATCACCACCCTGGCCGCCCGCCGCACCCGCGACGGACGCTGGGAGGTGCTGGCCCAGGTCGAGGGCTCGGCCCAGGCCGAACGCGGCGGCACCCTCGAGATCCGCCGCGGCGACGAGGTCCTGGGCGAACGCGCGGTGGCGCCCGGCCCGCTCGGCGCCCAGCGCGTGGCGGTGACGGTGGCGGCCGACGCCGAGCAGGTGCTGGAGGTGCGCCTGCGCCCGGACGGCTTCGACGCCCTCGCCGCCGACGACCGCGCCTGCGTCGCCCTGCCGCGCCTGCGCCCGCTGCGGGCGTGGGTGGCGCCCGCGCTCGCCACCTGGCGCAAGGCCATCGCCGCCCAGGCCGACGTGACCCTGGCCGAGCACGACTGCGACCTGGTGGTGGCCGACCGCGCCGAGGACCTGCGCCGCGGCGCGGCGGTGCGCCTGGGGGTGGGGGTGGTGCCCGAGGCCCTGACGGCGCTGGTGGCGGTGGGCGACGGCGGCAGCACGGTGGTCGACCGCCGCCTGGGCGAGCCGCTGCTGGCCCACGTCGGCCTGGGCGACCTGGTGATCGCCGAGAAGGTCGCCTGGCAGGCCGGCGCCGGCGAGGCCGAGGCCGAACGCCGCGGCTTCACCGTGCTGGTGCACGGCGACCGCGGCCCGCTGCTGGTGGCGGCGCAGAACGGCCGCAGCCGCGACCTCTACCTGCTCTTCCACAGCGACCGCTCGACCCTGCCCTGGCGCCTGGGCTTCCCGCTGCTGGCGGGCAACCTGGTCGACCTCGCCCGCCGCCTGCGCGGGCTCGACGAGGCCGCCGCCCGCCGCACCGGCACCCTCACGGTGGAAGGCTGCCCGCCCGGGGCCGAGCTGCGCCTGGAAGGCCCCGAGGTCGCCGGCGCCACCGCCACCGCCGACGCCGAGGGCGTGGTCACCGGCCTGCCCGCCCCGGTGGTGGGGGTCTACCACCTCACCGGCCCCGACCTGCGCCGCGACCTCGGCACCGGCCTGCTCGACCGCGGCGAGACCCGCCTGGAGCCGGTCGACCGCCTGCGCCTGCGCGAGGTGGCGGTGGCCGCCGACGCCGCCCCCGCCCCCGCCCAGGCCCTGCTGTGGCGCTGGCTGGCGCTGGCGGCCCTGGCCTTGCTGCTGTTCGACTGGTGGTGGGGGAACCGGCGGCCGTGAACTGGCCTGTTCCGCTGCTGGCGATGCTGGTGATGGCCACGCTGGCGGCGGCCGAGGAGCTGGCGCCGGTGCGCGTCGAGGCGCCGCCGCCGCTGGCGCTGCGCGCCGGGGCGCCGATCCCCCTCACCCTCGGCCTGCGCAGCGCCGATGGCCAGCTGCGCAGCGGGCGGCTGGAGCTGGCGGTGGGCGAGGAGGGCGAGGCGCCGCTCGCCACCTGGACCTCGGACGAGCTGGTGGTGGACGGGAGCGCCCGCCGTTGCGCCCTGCTCCTGCCGGCGGTCGAGCTGCGGCCCTCGCACGACACCGTGGTCGCCCGCCTGCGTTGGCGCGACCAGGCCGGCGACCACCCGCTGCCGACGCTCACCCTCGGCCTGCCCGGCAAGGGCCACCTGCGCCTGGTGGCGGCGGTCTGCTGCGTGGCCCAGGCCGCGCCGGTGGTGGCGCCCGAGCGCACCATCACCCCCGGCACCAAGGCCGCCACCAGCCTGCGCAGCCTCGATCCCGCCGACCTGTCCGAGGACCCGGCGGCCTGGGACGCCTGGGATCTGCTGGTGCTCGACGGCGAGGCGGCCAAACGCCTGGGGGCCGCCCAGCGCCGCGCCGCCGCCGCCTGGGTGGGCGCCGGCGGGGCGCTGTGGCTGCTGGGCGGCGAGCTGCCGGCCGAACTGGAGCCGCTGGTCGAGGAACGCGACGGCCGCCGCCTGCGCTGCGGCCTGGGCCGGGTGGTGCTGGGGATCGACCCCGGCCGGCAGGCCGGCGACCTCGCCCACCTGTGGCGGGTGCAGCCGGGCAGCGAGGAGGGCTGGGATCCCTTCACCCGCGAGCGCGACCGCCACCAGCGCTGGCGTCCGGCGCCGCTCACCGGCCTCGCCCACCAGCTGCTGGCTGGTGTCGATGCGCGCCTGCCGCTGGGCTGGATCCTGCTGATTTTTGCGCTGTTCGCCCTGTGGATCACCGCCGGCGAGTTCTGGCTGCTGCGGCGCTGGGGGCTGCGCCGGCTGACCTGGTTCACCCTGCCGGGGGCGGCGTTGGCGGCCGGGGGCGCCATCCTGGCGCTCACCCACCTGGCCCTGCGCGATGCCGCCTGCGAACGCACCCTCACCGTGGTCGATGTCGGCCGCGATGGCCGGGTGCTGCGCACCCTGCGCTTCACCGTGGTGCTGGCGGGCACCAGCCGCGTCCTGACCGTCCCGGCTGGCGCCGGCTGGCGCGCCCAGCCGGTGGCGCAGAACCGCTATTACGACAGCAGCGACCGGCCGGTCGAGGTGGCGGCACGCTTCCACGGCATGGGCCGGCAACGGCAGGCCGAGCTGGCGGTGGCGCGCTGGTCGCCGGTGGTGATGGCTACCGCCGCCCATGGCGGGACCCCCGACGCCAGCGGGCTGGGGTCCCTCACCCGCCTGGGCGAGGTGGCAGCGGCAAAGGAGGCCCTAGTCGCCGCCGCCGGCGACGGCACCACCTTGGCGACCGATCCAAGCGGCAACCCTCCACCCGACGACGATTCACCTCGGCTCTGGGAACTGCCCACCCCCCGCGACCTCCAGCCGGGCCCCCTGCGCGGCGCCGACGACCGCGACCTGGCGGTGGTCGCCCCCGATGAGCGCCAGCGCCTCGTTCTTGTCACCCTCACCACCCCCACCCGCGACGGCTGGCTGATGCGCCGGCGGGTGCTCCTGCGGGATCATCCATGAGCGACGTCACCATCCGCGGCCTGCACATCCGCTACGGCAAGACCGAGGCGGTGCGCGGGCTCGACCTCGACATCCCGGCCGGGGCCATCGTCGGCTTCATCGGCCCCAACGGCGCCGGCAAGACCTCGACCATCAAGTGCATGGCCACCCTGGTGAAGCCCTTCGCCGGCAGCGTGCGGGTGGGCGGCCATGACGTCGCCCAGGACCCCGCCGCGGTGCGCCGGGTGATCGGCTATGTGCCCGACAGCTTCGGGGTCTACGACGACCTCACGGTGCGCGAATACCTGCACTTCTTCGCCGCCGCCCAGGGCATCCCCGGTTCGCGCCGGCTGCGCCTGGTCGACGACGTGCTCGCCCTCACCGACCTGGCGGCCAAGATCGACGCCCCGGTCGAGGGCCTGTCGCGGGGCATGAAGCAGCGCCTGTCGATCAGCCGGGTGCTGCTCCACGACCCCGCCCTGCTGCTGCTCGACGAGCCCGCCAGCGGCCTCGACCCGCACGCCCGCATCGAGCTGCGCGAACTGCTCAAGGAGCTGCAGCGCCTGGGCAAGACCATCGTGGTGTCGTCGCACATCCTGCACGAGCTCGCCCAGCTCTGCTCGCGCATCGCCATCATCGACCACGGCCGGCTGGTGGCCGAGGGCGCGCTGGAGGACATCTGGCGCACCCTCGGCCTGCTGCGCCTGGTGCTGGTCGAGGTCGCCAACCCGGGCGAGGCGCTGAGCGAGGCCGCCCGGCGCATCCCCGGGGTCGAGTCGGTGGAGCCCAGCCACGAACGCCTGGCCATCCGCATCCACGAGGGCGGGGTGGCGCTCGAGGACCTGCACGCCGCCCTGGTGGCGGCGGGGGCGCGCATCCGCGGCTTCCAGGCCGAGGCGATGGACATGGAGAGCGCCTTCCTCGCCCTCACCCGCGGCGCCACCCATGGATGACGCATGCTGCCCCTGCTGGTGAAGGACCTCACCGAGCTGGCCCAGCGCCGGCGGCTGTTCCTGCTGCGCGCCGCGGTGGCGGTGGTGGGGGCGCTGGTGGTGGGCACCGCCCTGCGCGTGCCCGACTACGCCAAGGGCGACCTGGGCGGGACGTTCTACCTGCTCGGGCGCGGCGCGCGCGTGCTGGACACCCTGGTCTACACCACCTGCACCGCCATCCTGCTGGTGGTGCCGGCCTTCGCCGCCACCGCCTTCACCAGCGAGAAGGAGCGCGGCTCGCTGCCGCTGCTGCTGCTGACCCGGCTGTCGCCCTGGCGCCTGGTGCTGGAGAAATGGCTCGGCCAGGTGGCTTTCGCCCTGTCCCTGGCGCTGGTGCTGGCGCCGCTGGCGACGGTGGCCTTCGCCCTGGGCGGGATCGAGCCGGAACGCCTGGCCCTGGCCGGGGCGGTGGTGCTGCTGTCGGCGGGCTGGGCGGCGGCGGTGGGGCTGGCGTGGTCGGCGTGGTCGCGCACCAGCGGCGGGGCGTTCCTGGCCACCATCGGCTGGCTGGGATCGTTCCTGGCCATCGCGGTGGAGTTCGACCAGCCATTCTACGGCTACGCCACCTGGGCCTGGCTGATGCCACCGGTGATCTATTCCGAGAGCACGACTCACTGGACCGACTGCGCGATCGCCGCCGGGGCCATCCACGCCGCCCTAGCCCTGGCCTGGTTCTGGCTGCCGCGCCGGGTCGAGGTCACCGGCCGCCCGCTGCTGAAGCGCTGGTTCGCCTGGCTCGACCAGCGCTTCAACGCCGCCGAGCGGCGCTGGTTTGGCCGCACCGTCGCCGTCGACCTGCCGGGCGACCGCCCGGTGGCCTGGCGGGCGGCGCGCGGGCGCTCGCTGGCCAATCCCCGCTACCTGGTGCGCCTGCTGCTGCCGGTGGCGGTGCTGAGCCTGATCGCCGGGCTGGTCCATCCCATGTGGCAGGCGGCCCTGCTCGGCGCCGCCTGCCTGCTGATGGCCGCGGTCGCCGCCGCCCAGGTGGCGGGCGAGCGCGACGGCGAGACCCTCGACGTGCTGCTCACCTCCGGCATCAGTCCGCGCAGCCTGGTGCTGCAGAAGATGACCGCCCTGCGCCAGCTCCACCTCGGCCTGGCGGTGGTGCTGCTGCTGCCGGCGGTGATCACCTGGTGGCTTGGTCCCGGCGCCTTCACCCACCATCGCTCGGGCTGGGAGTTCTGGGTGGTGCTGGTCGGCATCGGCATGCTGCCGCCGCTGGCGGCCTGGGGCGGCACCCTGGCCGGGCTGCTGGTGCCCCGGCGCGGCCGCGCGGTGGCCTTCGCCGCCCTTGGCCTGGCGGTGTGGTGGCTGGGACTGCCGTTCCTGATCGTGATCACGGCCCTGGCCACCGGCCATGACAACTCCACCCTCGAAATCGTGCTGAGCGCCTCGTCGCCACTCACCATCCAGGTCGCCAACGGCGAAGGCGCGTTGAACCAGCTTCCGCTCCGCGATTGGCGCGTGGTGATCGCGGTGTTCTCGGTGATCAGCAACCTGGCCTACCTCGCCATCCTGCGCCGCCTCGCCCTGCGCCTGGCCGAGCGCTGCCTGCGGCGCGCTTGATGAACCCCCTCGCGGTGGAATAACCTGACCATGCCTTGGCGCCTGCTGTTGCTGCTGCTGTCCCTGTCCGCCGGCCTCCACGCCCTGGAGGTGCGCGAGGTGCGCTGGGGCTTCGACGGCGCGGTGGTGCCGGGGCGCTTCAACCCGCTCGCGGTGCTGGTGGCCAATCCCCGCCCCTTCCCCTTCGAGGGCACGGTCGAGCTGAGCCAGGGCGGCGGCCCGGCGCGTTCCGGCGCGCCGTGGGTGCAGCCGGCCTACCTCGCCCCCGGCGGCAGCCGCTGGCTGCAGTTCGCTCCGTGGGTGGCGCAGGGTGGGCGCAGCTGGCGTCTGGGCTGGGACGGCGGTTCGCTCGAGCTCGAGGACCCGCGCGAAGGCCCGCCCGGCACCGTGCTGCTGGATGACGGACACGGCGCCCTGGGCGCGGGTTCCGCCGCCTTCCCCGACGAGCTGTTCCCGGTCACCGTGGCGCTCACCGACCCGCTCGCGCGCCTGGTGGTCGACCACGCGCCGCGCTGGTCGCCGGAGCAGCGCCAGGCCTGCGCCGCCTGGGTGCGGCGCGGCGGCGAACTGCACCTGGCCCAGGGCCCCGATGGCCGCGCCCCGCGCCTGGCGGCCGAACTGGCAGAGCTGGCGGCGCGGCCCGGCGCCGGCCGGGTGGTGCAGCACCAGGGCCCGGCGGGGAAGGTGCGCGCAGTCCTGCTGGGCGAGCGCGAGGCGGCCAAGGAGGACCAGCGCCACTCCACCGACCCGGTCGAGCTGATCCAGCGCGCCCTGGGCGGGGTGGTGCAGGCGCGTCCGGCCTGGGGCTGGATCTTCCTGGTGCTGGCCGGCTTCCTGCTGCTGGCCGGGCCGGGCACCTGGTGGCTGGGCAAGCGCCGGCCGTGGTGGCTGGTGCAGGGCGCCCTGCTGGCGCTGGTGGCGCTGACCACGGTGGCCATCGGCTGGATCGGCCGGCGCGGCTTCGGCGAGTCCGAGATCACCCGCCTGGCGGTGGCGGCGGTCGACCTCGGCGACGGCAGCTGGGACGCCACCTGGTTCGGCTCCACCTTCGTCACCGGCACCCGCACCCTGCACCTGCGCCCGCCGGTCGATGGCCGCGCCCTGCTCGCCTGCCCCGGCTGGGAATCGGTCGAAGGCGCGGTGCTCGACGCCGAGGGCGGCCGGCTCGACACCGCGGTGCCGCTGTTCAGCGTGCGCCACTGGTGCGCCCGCGGCCGCACCGCCGCCGCCCTGCCGGCGCCGGTGGTGGCGACCGAGGGGCTGAACGCCGGCCTGCTCGGCGCGCGCATCACCCTGCCGTCGCCCTGGCCGGCGGCCACCGCGGTGCAGGTGGTGCATGGCGGGCGGGTGTTCGCCTGCACCCAGGCGCCCGAGGGCGGCTGGCGGCTGGAACCCGGCGGCGGCACCGCGCTCGAGGAGTTCGCCCAGCGCAACCGCCACGACTCCTTCACCCCCGAACCCGAGCACGCCGAGCGCGCCCTGGCCGCCGCCGCCGAGGCCCTGGCGACCCAGCTGGTGCCGCCCGCCCTCGCCCCCCGGCCCGGCCGCCTGGCGGTGCTGGTGACCATCGACCTGCCCACCGCCCTGCACCTGGCCGCCGGCGTCCCCGGGCGCCAGGAGGGCCGACTGGTGCTACGCCACGACCTGCCGCTGGAGAGCCCATGACGATGCATCGAACTGCCGGGCTGGAGCCCGGCGCTCCCAGGGAAGACTGCACCAACCGGCCCCTCTTCCCTGGGACCGCCGGGCTCCAGCCCGGCTCTTCCACCTTCCTGGCGAGCCTCCCATGACCGACCCCGCCATCGCGGTCGAACGCCTGCACCACGCCTTCCGCGGCCGTCCGGCCCTGGAAGGCATGACCTTCGCGGTCCCGGCGGGCACCATCCACGGCTTCGTCGGACCCAACGGCGCCGGCAAGACCACCACCCTGCGCGTGCTCGCCACCCTGCTGCGCCCGGACAGCGGCACCGCCCGGGTGTTCGGCGACAACGTGGTGCTGGAGCCGGAGAAGGCGCGCCGCCGGCTGGGCTGGATGCCCGACCACTTCGCCAGCTACCGCAAGATGACGGTGGGCGAATACCTCGACTTCTTCGCCGCCGCCTACGGCCTGCGCATCAAGGAGCGCGACCGGGTGGTGGGCGACGTGCTGGCGCTGGTCGACATGCAGGCGCGCAAGGACGACCTCATCGAGGGGCTGAGCCGCGGCATGCAGCAGCGGGTGGGGCTGGCGCGGGTGCTGGTGCACGATCCCGACCTGCTGCTGCTCGACGAGCCCGCCAGCGGCCTCGACCCGCGCGCGCGCATCGAGCTGATGGACATCCTGCGCGAGCTGAAGGGGCTGGGCAAGACGGTGTTCATCAGCTCGCACATCCTCAGCGAGCTGGGCGACCTGTGCGACGGGGTGACCATCGTCGACCGCGGCCAGGTGCGCTTCAGCGGCGCCATGGGCGAGCTGCTGCGCTCGGCCGGCGAGGACGAGCACGCCTGGCTGCTGGAGCTGGCCGAGCCCTGCCCGGCGGCGCAGGCGGCGGTGGCGGCCCTGGCCGGGGTGCTGCGCTGCGAGGCCGACCCCGAGCGCCCGGCGGTGCTGCGCATCGCGGTGCGCCAGGACGGCTGCGGCGCCAACGCCCTGATCGCCGCCGCCATCGCCGCCGGCGCCCAGGTGCGCGGCTTCCGCGAGGAACTGCGCCGCCTCGACCACGCCTTCATGGCCCTCACCACCCCGGGGGTCAGATCGTGAGCAGCCGCAGGCTGCTGGGGGGCGGAGGGCCTTCGGGCCCGGAGCGGAGCGGGGGCGCAGCCCCCGTGCAAACAAGAACTTGGGACGGCGCAGCCGGCCCCGGCGAAGACCTCGCCGCCCCCGCGGAGCGGGGGAAGTTCCCTGAAGCCGCCAGCGCCTGGACCGGCGCCACGGCGCTGTTCACCCGCGCCATGCGCTCGGAGACCCGCACCTGGCGGCCGGCGCTGCTGCGCCTGGGGCTGGGCGGCACCATGGTGCTGATGGTGCTGGTGGCATCGATGGAGTCCTGGCGCGGCGCCGCCGGGCGAGAACTGCTCGGCATCCTGGCCTGGACCGCGATCATCGGCACCACCCTGCTCGGGCTGGTGCTGTTCCCGGGCGCGATCGCCGACGAGAAGGAGGACGGCACCCTGCCGCTGCTGCGCATGAGCGGCATGGGCGCGCTGGCGGTGCTGATGGGCAAGGGCCTGGCGCGGCTGTGGGACCTGCTGCTGGCGCTGGCGGTGGTGCCGCCCTTCGCGGTGCTCGCCGCCACCCTCGGCGGGGTGTCGGTCGACCAGACGGTTGCGGTGGTGGTGCTGGCGGCGGCCCACGCCGTGCTGATCGCCGGGGTCGGGCTGCTGGCCTCGACCATCACCGCCACCCAGGCCGCAGCCAGCGCCCTGGCCCTGGCCCTGCTCATGGCCTGGTGGCTGCTGCCGGCGCTGGCCTGGTCGCTGCCGCAGTGGGACCTGCTGTGGGGCCCCACCCCGCCCGGCTGGACCCTGGTGGCCGCCCACGCCGGCGAATGGCTGACCAACGGCATCGGCTTCGTGCACCTGGCCAAGATCCTGTCCACCGGCTGGAGCGGCAGCGTGGTGGCGGCGCCGGTGTGGCTGAACCTGGGCGCGGGCGCGGTGGCGCTGGTGCTGGCCTGGCTGGCCTTCCCGCTGTTCGCCGACAGCGAACCGGCGGCGCCCGCCGCCGCCCCGGCGCGCACCTGGCGCGGACGCCTGCACCGCCTGCTCGCCGGCCTGCGCCAGCGGCCGCCGGCCGGCGCCCTGGCGGTGGCCTGGCGCGACTTCCACTGGCGTGGCGGCGGCTGGGTGCTGGCGGTGGTCAAGCCGCTGCTGCCGCTGGCGGTTGGTCTGGCCATCATCCTGCTCGACCACCGCAGCCTGGTGGACCGCGAGACCTGGCGCGGGCTCGGCCAGGGACTGATGGTGACCGGCCTGGCCTGGGGCATCATCGACGTGGGTGCGCAGCTGTCGCGCACCTTCACCGACGAGATCCGCCAGCAGACCCTGGGCGCGCTGCTGACCCTGCCGATATCCGCCGGCACCCTGGTGCGGATCAAGGTGCTGGCCGCGCTGCGCGCCGGCGCCAGCGTGTGGGCGGTGCTGCTGATCGGCGCCTTCCTGGCGCCCAAGGAATTCTTCGAGGCTGCTGGCGAGATCCTCAGCCACCTCGCCGGCTGGTGCTCGATCGCCACCGTGGCGTGGTTCTGGGCCCTGTGCCTGTGGGGCTCGGTGATGTGGAAGCGGCTGGCGCTGATGATGGCCCTGATCGGCATGGTGGCGACCTGGTTCCTGGTCGGCATGGCGATGGCGATGACCTATGCCATCTTCCGCGGCGGCAGCGAGGTCCTGGTGTTCATCGTCATGCTGGCGATGTTCCTGGGCGCCCTCGCCCTGCTTGCCGATACCCCGCGGCGGGTGGTGAAGCGCGGGGCGGAGGGATAGGCCGCAACAGCGGCCCACCACCCCCCGTCGCTTGCATTCCTTATCTGTATTAATACAGTTGTCACAGATCAACGGAGGTCCTTATGCGCAATGCCCGTGCGATGAACGATGTGGTTGCCGGCCCGTTCGCCTATGGCCAGCTGTCGGTGCCGGCCGGGGCGCCGGAACGGCTGCTGCTGGGGGGAGAACTGGGGCGCCGGCTGGCGCGCGCGATCCACCGCATCGAGCACGAGCCGCCCTATTGCAGCGAATACCTGCTGGCGCAGATCTCGGGCGCACCCGACGCCTGGTGCAACTTCCCGCGCTTCCACGGCGACATGTGCGGGCGCTGGATCCTGGCCGAGAGCCACGTCCACGCCGCCGCCGGCAGCCCCCCTGCCGACCTCGCCGACCTGGTGGCGGCGGCGCTCGCGCTGCAGAACCCCGACGGCAGCTTCGGCGCGGTGCAGACCGCCGACGAGCGCCTCAACCGCGAGAAGGCCTACGGCAACGGCTGGATGCTGCGCGCCCTCGCCACCTACGCCCAGGTGTTCGGCGACCCGGCGGTGCGCGCGGCGGCGGTGCGCCTGGGCGACCACTACCTGGCCCAGGCCCCGGCGTGGTTCGCCTCGACCGAGGGCGAACGCGACACCGGCGCCTACGCCGCCACCATCAGCTGCTTCTACCACGGGCTCGACGGCCTGGTGGCGCTGGCGCGCCTGACCGGCGACGCGCGCTACCGCGCCCTGGCGCAGGCCTTCGTGCCGCGCCTGACCGCGCTCGACCAGGCCGACCACTCGCACATGTACCTGACCAGCCGCCGCGGCCTGCTCGCCCTGCTGGAGGACGCCGGCGATGAAGCCGGCATCGCCGCCCTGGTGGCGGAGCTGGACCGGGTCTATGACGAGTGCGCGCTGGAGAGCGGCGGCATGCCCGAGCGCTTTTGGCTGCCCGCCGGCACCCATGGCGACGACGAGGGCTGCACCCTGTTCGACTGGCTGATCCTGTGCACCCGCCTGTTCTGCCGCACCGGCCAGGTGCGCTGGATGGAGCGGGCGATCCTCGACCTGGAAAACCAGGTGTTCCACAACCAGTGCTACAACGGCGGCTTCGGCTCCTGCGAACTCGGCCACGTCTACAAGCAGCAGGGCAAGGAGGCGCCCTGGTGCTGCTCGCTGTTCGGGCCGTTCGGGCTGATCGACAGCGCGGCGGCGTGGGTGCGCCTGGTCGACGGCACCCTGCAGGTCAACCACCTGGTGACCGGCACGGTGCGCTTCCCGGGCGGGCAGGAGGTGCGCCTGGAACGCGATGACGCCAGCGGCGTGCTGCGCATCGACCTCGCCAAGGCCCCGGGGGTGCAGCGGGTGGCGGTGCTGCAGCCGCACTGGCTGCGCCTGTCCGCCGCCGGCGCCCGGGTGCAGGACCACCGCCTGCTGCTGGCGCGCGGCGGCGGCCGGCTGGAGGTGGCGGTGGCCTACCGCCTGTGGGCTTCGACCCCCGGCAAGTCGCCGCGCCCGGCGACCCCGGCGGCGGGCGCCGAGGCGGTGCTGTTCCACGGCCCGTGGCTGCTCGCCCACCGCCATCACGACGGCCCGGTGCCGGTGCGCCTGCAGCGCGGCGCCGACGGCGCCTATGCCGGCTGGCAGGCGCGCCACCTGATGGGCCTGACCTATGCCGGCGAAGGTCTGCGGGTGATCGTGCCGATGGATCGCAAGGTGCCCGCCAGCGACGTGTTCCGCGGCATCGACCAGCGCGACGGCGAGCTGTGGGCCTATCCGATCAAGGACAAGGAGAGCCCCAACCAGATGCGCACGCGGGTGGTGATGGGCTGAACGCGCTGTCGCGCCGGCTTCAGCCTAGATCCGGCGATTCGACCGCCACGACGCCAAGGCCGGAAATGGACATGCACCGGTTCTGCTGATCACCCTTGGCGGAAGGCCCGCGCCACTTCGGGGGTCAGGGCGCGGCGATCACCCGCACCAGCTGGTCGCGGGTGCGGGGCGCCCAGCCGAAGTCGCGGCTCTCGCCCTTGTTGAACAGGATGGCGAAGGCGCGCCGGCGGCCGCCGGGCGGATCGGCGTAGCCCACCAGGCAGGTGGCCACCGCCAGGGTGCCGGTCTTGACCCGCACCGCGGCGTTGCCCCGGTCCTTGTCCTTGAGGGTGCCGTAGAAGTCCTCGCGGTACTGCTCACGCGCCATCGCCGTCAGCACCGCCACCATGGCGCTGGCGCTGGCGCGGTTGCCGTAGCTCAGCCCGCTGCCGTCCTGCAGTTCGATCGCCGCCGCCGCCGGCCCCGCAACCTTGAGCAGGGCCTGCTTGACCGCCTTGGTGCCGGCGGCGATCGAACCCTCGCCGGCGCGCAGGAAGCCGATCACGCGCAGGACCTGCTCGCCGTAGAAGTTCTGGCTGTGCTGGTTCATCACCGTCAGGGCCGGCAGCAGCGGGTGCTCGCCGCCCGCCAGGGGCGGGCCGGGCTGGACCGGCCCCAGGCGCACGCTGGTGCCGGCGGCGACATGCACGCCGTTCTCGAGCAGCACCGACTTGAGGTGCTCGCCGGCAAGGAGTTCCGGGTCGGAATGGATGGCGAGCGGGAACCAGGCGGTGGCGACGGAATAGGTGCCGCTCACGGTGATGGCGTTGGCATCCGGGGCGCGGGCCACGTGCAGGCGGTTGTCGCCCTTGCCGCTGGCGGTGCGGGTGAGGTTGACCAGCACCACCCGCGGCGAGCGCGGGCGCACCTGCACATCGCAGGGCTGGCCGACCCGGGTCGGCACCACCCGCACCTCCAGGCAGTTGTCGTTCCAGGCAAAGGCGCTGGCGGGGGCGCTATACCAGCGGCTCAGATTCTCGGCGTCCTGGGGATAGGTGTCTGGGCGGATGGGACCGCTGAACAACCGACCGTCGATGACGATGTCCCCCTGCACCAGGGTCACCCCCGCCGCCTTCAGCTGCTGCGCCCAGGTACGGAAATGCGCGTCCGGATCCTTGTCCGAGAAATGATCGTCGAGGCAGGGGTCGCCGCCGCCGATCACCCCCAGGCCCGGCACGGTGCCGTCCTGCACCGGTCCCAGGCCGACCACCCGGGTACGGAACTGGAAGGACGGCCCCAGCTCGGCCAGGGCGGCGGCGGCCACCAGCGCCTTGGTGGTGGAGGCGAGCGAGAGCTGCAGGTCGGCATTGCGCTGGAAGAGGACCGCGCCGGTGGCGGCATCAGCCACCATCACCCCGATCTGGCCGCCGGCCGGCACCCCGGCCAGCACAGCTCGGCAGCGGTCGTCGAAGTCGCTCGCCCCCAACAGGGCGGAAACGGCGGTCAGGATCAGGATGCGGCGCACGGGCCGGAACGGTAAGCGCTGGCCCAGCAAGGCCAGCGGCCGGCTCAGATGAGCGCCATCAGGTGGTCGAGGCGCAGCTGGCGCAGCTGGGCCGAGACCCCGGCCGAGGCCTTGGCGATGCACACCGGGGCCGGCCGCACGCCCTGGGCCACCTGCAGCATCCAGGCGATCAGGATGCTGTTGAGATGGCTGATGTTGGCCAGTTCGATGGTCACCGACGGGGGTTCGATCGCCGCCACCCAGGCATGGGCGATGCTGGCTTCCAGGCGCGGATTGCCCGCCGCCCCCACCACCGGTTCCAGCACCAGGCCGCCTTCGGGCGACAGGCGCACGCGGAAGGGCGGATCGGCGAGGAAGGAACGATGGGGTTCCGGCGCGCCTACCCCGAAACGCTCGCCCAGGCCAAGCAGGGTGAGGGCCAGGGCCAGGCGGTCGTCGCCGCCGACCAGGCGCCAGGCGGTGGCGCCGGCGGAAGCCTGTTCAGCGGCAAGGAACGAGGTCGGGATGCGCAACGCACCGTCGCAGGACAGCACCGGGCTGGCGCCCGTGCGGTGGATCTCGGCCACCCGCTCAAGGAATACCGACGCCTGCCGGGAAAGACGCGCTGTTGCCACGTGCTGCACTAGGTCGGACCCTAGCAACCCCGCAAGCGGTTGCAATTACTCGGTCAATCGTCCAGCGCCTGCCGCTGCAGCAGGTGGAAATAGCGACGGCAGAAACGATGAGCCTCGTCCCGCACATACATCAGCAGCTTCAGCCCGGGATCGCGGCGCGGCAGGCGCAGTTCGCGGCCATCGCCCAGCACCAGGGTCTCCTCGCGCTTGGCCAGGCCGACCAGGCAGGGCGGCTGCCAGCCGGCGGCGCGCAGGGCCTCGACCGCCTTGGCCACCTGGCCGTGGCCGCCATCGATCAGCACCACATCGGGCTTCTCGCCGCCTTCCTCGACCAGGCGGCGGTAGCGCCGCCCCACCACCTCGTGCATGGCGGCGAAGTCGTCGTTGCGCTCCCCCTCGCCGTCGCCCTTGACCTTGAAGCGGCGGTAGCCGTCCTTGTCCGGCACCCCCTGCACGAAGCGCACCAGGCTGGCGACCACATGCCGGCCTTGGAGGTGGGCGATGTCGAAGCCCTCGATCACCCGCGGCGGCGCCGCCAGGCCGAGCGCCTGCTGCAGCGCGCCCAGGCCGGCATGGACGTCGAGCACCGGCGCGGCGGGGTCGTCGTAGTCGCGCAGGCTGCCGCGCTCCTTGAGCCGGGCGATGGCGTGGAGCTGGTCGCGCACGCGCGCCGCCTCCTCGAACTGCAGGGCCTTGGCGGCGTCCTTCATGCGCAGGGTCAGCCCGGCCACCACCTCGGCCTTGCCCCGTCCGGAGAGGAAGGCGCGCAGGGCGCGCACGTCGTCGCCGTAGCCGGCGGCCGAGATGGCCGGGGTGCAGGGCGCCGAGCAGCGGCGGATGTGCCAGTTGAGGCAGGCGCGGAAGCGCGGACGCGCGGGATCGTCCTCGCGCAGGTCGAGGTCGCAGGTGCGGAAGCGGAACACCCGCTGCAGGAAGTGGTAGGCGCGGTGGAGGTCGGCGGCGGCGGTGAACGGCCCGATCAGGTCGGCGCCCTCGAGCTTGCGGTCGCGGGTGACGAACACGCGCGGGAACTGCTCGCGGGTGATGGCCAGCAGCGGGAAGTCCTTGCCGTCCTTCAGGCGCACGTTGAAGCGCGGCTGCAGCTCCTTGATCAGCCGGCTCTCCTCCAGCAGGGCCTCGACCTCGCTGTCGAGCACGATCAGTTCGAGGTCGACCACCTCCTGCACCAGGCGCAGGGTGCGCGCCGGGTGGTGGGCGGCGCGCTGGAAGTAGGTGAGCACGCGCTTGCGCAGGCTCTTGGCCTTGCCCACGTAGATCACCCGGCCGCCGGCATCCTTGTACAGGTAGCAGCCGGGCTCATCCGGCACCGCCGCGAGCTTGGCCGCCAGCGCCGGGGGGATGTCCATCGACGTGTCGCTGGGATTCATCGGCGTGGGCGGGGGCAAGCGGGGATGCAGGGGCTGCCGCCCAAGGGCGAAATGCCAAGGCGGGAGGAAGGGCGGACGGCCGCATTGGGAGCGTCGACGCCCACGTCGACGGAGGCTCTGGTGCGCCGATCTGGGAAATCGTCATCGTCCCCCACCAGCGGCGCTTGCTTGAGGTGGCGCAGGTATTCCTGCAGCGCCAGGCTGGAGGCCGCGGCGCGGTCGATCACCGTGCGCGCCTGGGCGCGCAATTCGCCCTCGCGGCCGGGGTCCAGCTCGCCCAGCAGCAGCTTGGAGCGCAGGAACACGAAGTAGGTGTCGAGCGCATCGCACATGCAGTAGTCGTCGATGCGCTCGCGCTCGCCGCGCTCCCACAGCTCCTGCACCATCTGGCCCTTGGTGTCGAGCTTGCCCGCCCCGCCCACCAGCTGCGAGCAGAGGTTGAGCCCGCCCGGCACATGGGTGGCGCCGCCGTTGCCGAGGAAGTCCTGCAGGTCGAGGTGGGCGTTGCTGTTGAAGCGGTTGCGCGGCTGGGTGTAGCCGGGGCCCTGCATGGTGAACCATTCCGGCACCGGGATGCCATAGCGGTAGGCCGACAACTCCATCACCGGCAGGTCGAAGAAGCGCCCGTTGAAGGTCACCAGGGTCGGACGGCCGTAGGCCGACCAGCCCTTCCAGAAGCGGCGGGCGATGACCTGGGGGCGGAAGCGCGGGCGGTCGATGGTGGTGATCTCCATCAGCGACAGGTCGCCCGCCACCTTGGCCACCGCCACCGACACCGGCACCTGGAAGGTGTGGGGCACGAAGTCGCTCTTGCCGCCGCTGGATTCCAGCAGCTGGGCGCGGTATTTCGCCACCGCCGCCGCCGGTTCCAGGCCGGGCTCCTCGGGATAGCGCACGCGCTGCACCAGGCGGCCGTCGGCCACGGTCTCGATGTCGAAGACGAGGTAGGCGGGGCGGTCGGACATGCTGGCTCCAGGGGTGGACATGGTGGGGCGGCCACGAGCATGCAACCCCGTGCCCGACCCCGACCCCTCCGCCACCAGCCTCACCGTGGGCGGGCCCCTGCGCTGGGCCGTGGGCGGCCTGCTGGCGGCGGTGGCGGCGGCCCTCGCCCTCGGCGCCGGCCATCTCGAATACGGCATCGGCTGGACCGCGCTGGTGCCGGCGGCGGTGCTGCTGCTGCCGGCCGGGGCGCTGCTGCAGCGCCGCCGGCTGGTGGTGGCCGGCGGCCGCATCGAGGTGCACACCGGCTGGCTGATGCGCCGCTGCTGGTCGCTGCCGCTGGCCGGGGCCGAGCTGGAGGTGGTGCCCACCGCCGGCCTGTGCGCGGTGGTGCTGCACGCCGGCGGGCGCGAGACCGCGCTCGCCGCCTGGGTGGGCGCCGGCGCCGCCCGGCGCCTGTGCGCCTGGCTCGACGTCCACCATCCCACCGGGGCCTTCCCCCGACGCGCCAGCGCGCTTCCGGCCGGCGACCGCTGACGTCTTGCCCCCCTGGCGCTGGCCGGCAGGCTCGCCGCATGCCCCAGGACCAGCTCGTCGCCGCCGGCACCATCCTGCGCCGCACCACCGGCGCCGGCGACCGCTGGCTGCTGCTGCGCGCCGCCAAGCATGGCGAATGGGGCTTTCCCAAGGGTCACCAGGACCCGGGCGAGGGCACCGTCGACACCGCCCTGCGCGAATGCGTCGAGGAGACCGGCATCGCCCTGCTGGCGATCGAAGGCGCGCCGCTCGAACTGCATTACCGCCTGCCCGACGGCCGCGCCAAGACGGTGGTGTACTACCCGGCGCTCACCGCCAGCAGCGCCATCACCCTCAGCGACGAGCACGACGACTGCGGCTGGATGGATGCCGACGGGGTGCTGCGCGCGCTGCCGCACGCCAACCTGCGCACGCTGTTCGCGGCCTATCTGCGGGACCTGCGGCGATGAGCTTCACCCTGCTGTTCTACCAGCCCGCCGCCGATCCGCCGATCCAGCTCGACGACCTCGCCGACGACCTCGCCGCCCTGCCCGGGGTCGAGCTTGCCGCGCCCGTCGAGGGCTACCGCCCCGGCCGCTGGCGCCACCCCGCCACCGGCGCCACCGCCACCATCGACCTCGGCGAACCGCCGCTAGAGCGCGACGAGATGCACCCGCCGCGGCGCTACGAGGGCTGGGCGCCAGTGGCCCTGACCTGGCAGCTGCCGCTCGCCGGCCCGCACTGGCATGCGGTCGAGGCCTTCGCCGCGCTCGAGGACCTGCTCGCCCGCCTGCCCGGCCTGCGCGCCCTCGACCCCGAGGACGTGCACGAGCGCGAGGGCGCCGAGGCCGGCCCCTTCCCGTGGAGCCGCCCGCGCCTGATCGCGAGCTGGGAACTGCAGCGCCGCGACCGCTGCCTGAACCTGGCCGAGCCGGTGATGGCGCGCGGCAGCAGCCTGCGCCTGTGGCGCTACCGGCGCGAACTGGCGCAGGCGCGCGCCGCCCGCCCCGGCCTGCACTGGGGCGAGGCGCTGGTGCTGCTCGACCGCGACCGCGGCACCGCCCGCCCGGCCTGCCTGTGGCCTGACCAGGCCGGCGCCTGGGCGCTGCCCCCGGTCGACCTGGTGGTGGTGGCGCACGGCGGCCAGCCCCGGGTGGTCGAGGCCGTCTCCGTCACCGTCGGCAGCGCCCTGCCCGCGCTCGCCGCCGAGGTCGCCGCCGGCACCCCGGTGCCGGCCGACACCCGCCCGGCGGAGCGCTTCAAGGCCCTGCTCGACCACGACTGGCACGATTGAATACACGGTTGATGGTTGGTGGTTGATGGTGCACCGGCGGCAAACCATCAACCATCAACCATCTACCCTTCCTCAGTGCACCGAACCACCCCAGACGGTGACCTTCTCGCGCGCCATCTCGGGCTTGATGTTCGGGCAGCCCCAGGCGAAGGCGCCATCGGGCCTGGCCCAGCGCACGCCGTTGATGATCACCTGCTGCACCAGCGGCTGATGGTAGGTGGGGTAGGTCTCATGGCCGGGGCGGAAGTAGAACACCTTGCCCGCACCGCGCCGCCAGGTGGCGCCGGAGCGGAACACCTCACCGCCCTGGAACCACGACACGAACACCAGTTCATCCGGGTTGGGGATGCCGAAGGGCTCACCGTACATCTCCTCGTGCTCGATCTCGAAATTGGTGGCGGGCAGCCCGGCGCAGATCGGATGCGCGGGATTGACCACCCACAGGCGCTCCTTCTCGCCGGCCTCGCGCCAGGTGAGGTCGCAGTTGTGGCCCATCAGGCGCTTGAAGATCTTGGAGTGGTGGCCGCTGTGCAGCACGATCAGGCCCATGCCCGCCAGCACCCGGCGCTGGATGCGGTCGACCACCGCGTCTGAGACCTGGCCGTGGGCGCAGTGGCCCCACCAGGTCAGCACGTCGGTGTTGTCGAGCACCTCGTCGGTGAGACCGTGCTCGTGGTCCTGCAGCACCGCGGTCCGCGCCTTGATCCCACCGGCCTGGTTCAGGAAGGCGGCGATGCACGAGTGCATGCCCTGGGGATAGATCGCTTTGACCGTCGCGTTGTTGTTGTCGTGGACGTTCTCGCCCCAGACGGTGACGCGGAGGGTGTTGGACATGGAGGCTCCTGGCGGGTTGGTCCGACCGCGGGTGGCGGGCGGACGACGGACACTCTAACCAGGGGACCCGGGCTGGAGTCAAGGGGATGAGGCGCTAGCTTTCCGACCGGACATGGACTTTTCCGAGCTGTCCGCCCGGGCCCCCTGGCGCGATCCCGAGATCCCCGCCGCGGTCCTGCAGGCGAGCGCGCTGAGCGCCCTGGCCGCCGCCCCGCGACCGGCGGAGGTGCCGTCCAGCGGCGCCTTTGACCTCAGCCCAGGGCTCGGCTTCCACACCTGGCCGGAACTCTTTTTGCAACTGGCGGGCAGCCGCTGGTTCCACTGTCCGGGCGGAGCGGTGGTGGGCGAATCCGGCATGGGCGTGCTGGTCCCGCGCGGGGTGCCGCACCAGGAGCGCGGCGAGGCTCTCGACGGCGACGAGGCCTGCCTGGTGGTGATGCCGTTCTCGGGCCGGGTGACCCTGCATGTCTCCTGGATGCGGCGCGAGGAGCGGGTGCGCAGCAGCCATTGGGCGGAATACCCCGACCGCGATGGGGTCAGTACCGACCGCCTGTGCGATGAGCTCGCCGCCGCCCGCCACGCCGGGGCCGGCGAGGATGAACTGACGACCCTCTACCAGGTCGTCCTCCACCACCTCCAGCGCGTCATCCGCGGCGGCGAGCTGCGCGCCGAGGGCGGCGGCAACCCCCTGGTGGCGCGCACCCGCCGGCTGGTGACCTTCCACCTGCACGAGCCCGACCTGGGGGTCGAACGCCTGGCGCGCGAACTGGGGGTCAGTCCCGACCATCTCGGCCGCCGCTTCCGCGCCGAGACCGGCGAGACCCTGGTCAGCCATATCGCCCGCCGGCGCATCGACACCGCCGCCGAACTGCTGGCCGAAGGCCGCATCCCGATCCGCGCCGCCGCCTGGTCGTGCGGCTTCCGCGATCCCCAGTATTTCAGCCGGGTGTTCCGCCGGCTGCGTGGCACGAGTCCGCGCGAATGGTCTAACGATAGACATCATACCTCCTCCGCACCCCTGGCCTGACCCGGGTTGCGTCCGCCCACCGGCCCGCTAGGGTTCGCCCCCTCACTGCGCGGGGGTGCGACCAACGCCCGCCCCCCGGGCACCAACCAGCTCTGCATAAGGGAGCGTCCCATGACCGGCCTCAACAAAGATCGCAAGACCCAGCTCGCCCAGGAATTCGGCGGCTCCGACAAGAACACCGGCGCCCCCGCGGTGCAGGTCGCGCTGCTCACCGAGCGCATCAACCACCTGACCGAGCACCTCAAGGGCCACAAGAAGGACGTGCACAGCCGTCGCGGCCTGCTGCTCATGGTGGCCCAGCGCCAGCGCCTGCTGAAGTACATCAGCGCCAAGGACATCACCGCCTACCGCGCGCTCACCGAAAAGCTCGGCATCCGCCAGAAGGCCTGAGCCTGCCCGCCACGCGCCACCGGTCACCGCCGGTGGCGCGCTGCTTTCCGCCCTGCCCTGCCCCGCCCCCTTCCTACCGCCGCGCCCGAATCCGCCTTCCCCTACGACCGCCGCCTGGTGCGACGGTCCTACGGTAAGGCCCCTGGGTCCGCGGCGTTCACCTTCGACACGACGCACACCCTAGGAATCCACATGGATCGCGCCCAATCCCTCCAGACCCTGAACATGAAGAAGCAGGTGGTCGAGATCACCCTCGGCGGCCGCACCATCAGCCTCGAGACCGGCTACATGGCCAAGCAGGCCAACGGCTCGGTGATGATCCGCTCCGGCGAGACCATGGTGCTGTCGACCGTCTGCGACGGCGACCCCCGCCCCGGCCTCGACTTCTTCCCCCTCACCGTCGACTACCGCGAGAAGCACTACGCCGCCGGCCGCATCCCCGGCAACTTCTTCCGCCGCGAGGCCCGCCCGGGCGACCACGAGACCCTGATCTCGCGCCTGACCGACCGCCCGCTGCGCCCGCTGTTCGCCCCCGGCTACCTGCGCGACACCTCGTGCCAGTCGGTGGTGATGAGCTTCGACCAGGAGAACGAGCCCGATGTGATGTCGATGGTCGGCGTCTCGGCCGCCCTCACCATCAGCTCGATCCCCTTCAACGGCCCGATCGGCGCCGTGCGCATCGGCCAGGTCGACGGCAAGTTCGTGATCAACCCCTACGCCAGCGAGCGCAAGCTCTCGACCCTCGACCTGGTGGTCGCCGGCACCGAGCAGGCCATCACCATGGTCGAATGCGGCGCCCAGGAGGTCTCCGAGACCATCCTGGTCGAGGCCCTGGTGCTCGCCCATCAGCAGATCAAGCTCATCTGCGCCGGCATCAACGAGCTGCGCGCGCGCGTCGGCAAGGCCAAGATGGCGGTCACCGCCCCGCCCGCCAACCCCTGGCACGACAAGATCCTCGCCGGCTTCCGCAACGACATCAGCGCCGCCCTGCTGACCGCCAACAAGCACCAGCGCGCCAGCAACGTCAAGGCGGTGCGCGACGCCATCGTGGCCAAGCTGAGCGACGGCATCGCCGACGCCGCCGAGAAGGAGAAGACCGCGGCAGCGGTGAAGGCCGGCTTCGGCGACGCCAAGGACGTGGTCTTCCGCGACCTCATCCTGCAGGGCAAGCGCGTCGACGGCCGCGACACCAAGACCGTGCGCCCGATCGTCATCGACCTCGACGTGCTGCCCCGCGCCCACGGCTCGGCGCTGTTCACCCGCGGCGAGACCCAGGGCCTGCTCACCTGCACCCTCGGCACCTCCGAGGACGAGGCGATGGTCGACAGCCTCAAGCCCAAGCACAACGAGGCCTTCCTGCTGCACTACAACTTCCCCGGCTTCTCGGTCGGCGAGGTCGAGAAGCGCGGCTCGCCCGGCCGCCGCGAAGTCGGCCACGGCGCCCTCGCGCGCCGCGCCCTGGCCCAGGTGCTGCCGCCCGCCACCGAGTTCCCCTACACCATCCGCGTGGTCGGCGACATCCTGGAGTCGAACGGCTCGTCGTCGATGGCGACGGTGTGCGGCGGCTCGCTGGCGATGATGGCCGCGGGCGTCCCGCTCAAGGCCCCGGTGGCGGGCATCGCCATGGGCCTGGTGATGGAAGGCTCGCGCTACGCCGTGCTCACCGACATCCTCGGCGACGAGGACCACTACGGCGACATGGACTTCAAGGTGTGCGGCACCACCAAGGGCGTCACCGCCCTGCAGATGGACATCAAGATCGACGGCATCTCGCCCCAGCTGATGGGCGAGGCGCTCGAGCAGGCCCGTCAGGGCCGCATGCACATCCTCGGCAAGATGGCCGAGGCGATCCAGGTCCACCGCCCGCAGCTGTCGCAGTACGCCCCCCAGATCATCCAGGTGCAGATCGACCCCGAGCTGATCGGCAAGATCATCGGCAAGGGCGGCGAGACCATCCGGCGCATCCAGGAGGAGACCGGCTGCAAGCTCAACGTCGACGACGACGGCATCATCACCATCGCCTCGCCCGACGGCAGCGCGATCGAGAAGGCCAAGGGCTGGATCAACGACCTCACCACCCTCCCCGAGCCGGGCAAGATCTACAACGGCAAGGTGACCTCGGTGAAGGAGTTCGGCGCCTTCGTCGAGTTCATGCCGCAGACCGAGGGCCTGGTCCACGTCAGCGAATGGGACTGGCACCGCATCAACGACATGGCGAGCGTGGCCAAGGCCGGCGACAGCGTGCAGGTCAAGCTGATCGAGGTCGACGTCCGCACCGGCAAGTTCCGCCTCAGCCGCAAGGCCCTGCTGCCCGAACCGGTGCGCGCCCCCGGCGACGCCGCCCCCGCCGAAGGCCAGGGCGACCGTCCGCCGCGCCGTGAAGGCGAAGGCCACGGCGACCGCCCCCGCCGCGAAGGCGGCTACGGCGACCGCCCCCGCCGTGACGGCGACCGCCCCCGCCGCGAAGGCGGCTACGGCGACCGCCCCCGGCACTGAGCCGGGCATCCGATCTG
>JAKLKR010000011.1:0-27302 GCA_023150565.1 Planctomycetota bacterium | reverse complement strand
TTGGCGGGGTCGCCCCGCCAGTACCGCCCTTGCGTCACCCGATGGGCCGGCCAGCATGCCGCCTCGCTCGGCCCGAGTGGCGGAATGGCAGACGCAGCGGATTCAAAATCCGCCCTTCTCACGAAGATGTGGGTTCGAGTCCCACCTTGGGCACCACATGCTTCCCACCGATCTCCCCCGCGACCTGCTCGACGCGGCCGCCATCGCCGCCGAGGCCGCCGCCCTGGTGCAAGCCCATGCCGGCCGCGCCGAACGCCTGACCAAGCGCCACCAGGAGGCGGTCACCGAGGTCGACCGCGCCAGCCAGCGCCTGATCGTGGAACGCCTGCGCGCGCGCTTCCCCGGCGACGGCATCATCGGCGAGGAGAGCGACGACGGCCTCGCCATCACCTGCCACACCCCCGATCCGGACGGGCGGGTGTGGGTGATCGACCCCATCGACGGCACCAACAACTTCGTCGCCGGGCACGGCGCCTACGCCATCTGCATCGGCCTGCTGCAGGCCGGCCGGCCGCGCCTGGGGGTGGTGTTCGACATCACCCGCGGCTGGTGCTATGCCGCCGCCACCGGAGCCGGCGCCTGGCTCGACGACGGCCGCTGCGCCCGCCGCATCGCCGCCGTCGCCAGCCCGCTCGGACCCAGCAGCCTGCTCATGCTCACCAGCAACCTGCTCGACGCGGCGGGCGAGCTGCCGCAGTGGGCCGGCCGGGTGCTGACCATCAAGCCGTGGAAGGTGCGCATGCTCGGCAGCGCCGCCCTCGAGGCGGTGCAGGTGGCGGCCGGCTGCGCCCACGGCGCCATCACCCTCAACGGCAAGCTGTGGGACGTGGCCGCCGCCGCCGCGGTGGTGCTGGAGGCCGGCGGCACCCTCACCCGCCTCGACGGCGCCCCGCTGTTCCCCTACGACCTGCGCGGCTACGCTGGCGGCAAGACCCCGTTCCTCGCCGCCGGTCCCGCCGCCCATGGCGAGCTCCTCGCCGAGCTCCGCCAGCACTCCGCGCCGCTGTCCGTCCTTCGCGGGTAAACCGCCTACTCGCGGCCGGTTGCATCGTCAGGCATCCTGTGCCATGCTTGCTGCTACGAGGCACGGTCGTCACCGTGCAGGACGGGTATCGTGAGCGACGCACATAGCGAGCTGGCCGATGGCCTGCTGACCTTCCGCAACAGCCAGGGGCTGGAATGCCGCGGCACGCTCATGCATCTGTCACGCCAGGCGGCGGTGTTCGAGGTCTACAACCCCTATTCCATCGTCCAGCTCAGCGAGGTGGTCACCGCCCTGCGCATCCGCCGCGGCGACCGGGTCATCTACGACGGCCGGGCGGTGGTCAGCAACATGGTCAACACCGGGGTGATGCTGATCGTCTCGGCCACCCTGGTCGACCCCTGGAGCAACCTCACCCAGCTGCCCACCGGGCTGGCGATGCGCTCCGAGATCGAACGCTTCGTGGGCGACTGGCGCATCACCTCGGAATCGATCCACGACGGCTTCCGCGCCAGCCTGTCGCGCTGCGCCAACTTCCTCGAGGAGCTCAGCCGCTGGCTGGCCCAGGGCGAGGCCGACCTCGGCCTGCAGGCCGGCGGCGCCGGCAGCGGCGAGACCCTGCGCAACCTCGCCGGCGACGTCTTCGAGTCGGTCTCGCCGCAGCTCGACCAGCTGTTCGGCGAGTTCGAGCACGAGGCGGGCAAGGGCGCGCCCGAGCGGCGGGTGGCCTACACCCACTTCGCCCAGCGCCAGCTCCACCCGCTGATCATGTGCTCGCCGTTCATGCACCGCACCTTCACCAAGCCGCTGGGCTACGCCGGCGACTTCGAAATGGTGAACATGATCCTGCGCGACCCGGTCGAGGGCGCGAGCACCTACGCCCGGGTGCTCAACATGGCGATCCTGGGCAAGGATCCCGCCCAGGCGCACCGCAACCGCATCGATGTGCTGGTGGGCTACCTCGAAGGGCTGATGCAGGCGCGCAGCGACCGCAACCAGCCGCTGCGCGTGCTCAACATCGCCTGCGGCCCGGCGGCCGAGATCCAGCGCCTGCTCGAGCGCAACCCCGAGACCCCCAACCTGCACCTCGACCTGCTCGACTTCAATGAGGAGACCCTGCGCTGGACCGGCGAGGGCATCGCCCGCCGCCAGGCCGGGCAGCGGGTCAAGGCCGAGGTCAACTACATCCACAAGTCGATCCACACCCTGCTCAAGGAGGCCAGCCGGCGCGAGCCCGCCCAGCAGCAGCCCTACGACCTGGTGTACTGCGCCGGGCTGTTCGACTACCTCTCGGACAAGGTCTGCGAGCGCCTGCTGGCGCTGTTCGCGGCCTGGACCCGGCCGGGCGGGCGGGTGGTGGCCACCAACGTCGAGGCCGGCAACCCGATCCGCAACTTCATGGAGCACCTGCTCGACTGGCACCTGATCTACCGCAGCCAGGCCGATTTCGCCCGTCTCGCCCCCCCGGGGCTGCCGCAACGCGTCTATGCCGACACCACCGGGGTGAACATCTTCCTCGAGTTCACCGTCAACGATGCCCGTCCCTGAACCCCCTGCCGCGGCGACGCCGGCCGGGGACGAGCTGCTGCGCGCGCGCTACCGCGAGGCCGACCTCGACACCCGCGTGCGCCATTCCATCGCCGGCTGCTGGCTGGCGATGGTGCTGATGCCGGGCGGCGCGCTGCTCGACTGGTTCGCCTATCCCGACCGCCTGGCCTGGCTCGGCCTGCTGCGCGTGCTCTGCGACCTCGCCATCGTGCCTGTGCTGCTGCTGCTGCGCACCCCCTTCGGCCGCCGCCAGGTGCGCCTGCTCGGCCTGGCCTGGGCCCAGCTGCCGTCGCTGGCGATCTGCGTGATGATCGGCAGCACCGACGGTGCCGCCTCGCCCTACTTCCTCGGCCTGGTGCTGGTGATGATCGCGGTCACCCAGCTGATGCCCTGGACCCTGGCCGAGGTGGTGGCCAACTGCCTGCTCACCCTCGCCGGCTACACCCTCGCCTGCGTCCTCCACCCCGGCCCGCTGGCGGGCTCGGCCCTCGGGCTCAACCTCACCTTCCTGGTCGAGATCGCGGCGGTGTGCGGCACCGCCGGCTGGTTCAGCGCGCGCCGGCGCTTCGACGACTTCGCCCTGCGCTGCCGCATCGACGAGCAGAAGCGCGAACTCGAGGAGAACTACCGCTCGCTCGCCGAGGCCGACCGCCTGCGCTCGCAGTTCGTGGCCAACATCAGCCACGAGCTGCGCACCCCGCTGACCCTGATCATCGGCCCGCTCGAAGACCTGCTCGCCTCGGGCGCGCGGCTCGAACGCAAGGTCGCCGAGGGGCTGGGGCTGGCGCGCGACAACGGCCTGCGCCTGCTGCGCCTGATCAACGACCTGCTCGAGATCGGCCGCATCGAGGCGGGTGGCGGCGCGCTCCAGCGCCGGCCGCTCGACCTGGCGGTGTTCGTGCCCGGGCTGGGCGAGCAGCTGCGCTACCTGGCCGAGAACAAGGAGCTGGCCCTGTCCTGCAGCGGCCCGGCCGAACCCCTGGTGGTGGCGGCCGACCCCGCCCGGCTGGAGAAGGTGCTGCTCAACCTGCTCACCAATGCGATCAAGTTCACCCCCCCCGGGGGGTCGATCGCGGTGACCTGGGAGCGGCGCGACGGGCAGGCCCGCTGCGCGGTGCGCGACACCGGGCCCGGCATCCCCGCGCACGAGCACGCGCGCATCTTCGACCGCTTCCACCAGGTCGACGGCTCCTCGACCCGCCACTACCAGGGGGTGGGCCTGGGCCTGGCGCTGGTGCGCGACCTGGTGCAGGAGCATGGCGGCCACATCGAGCTGGTCAGCGCCCCCGGCCAGGGCAGCACCTTCACCGTGGTGCTGCCGCTGGCGGCCGACGGCCAGGCCGGCACCGCCTCGGCGCCGCGCGACCGCCTCGAGCGCATCCACCACCAGGCCGAGCTGCGCGGGGCGCTGCCGGTGACCGAACCGGCCGCCGACGGCGGCATCCTGGGCGCCGACGGACCGCTCGTGCTGGTGGTCGAGGACGAGCCGGACATGCGCCGCTTCCTGGTCGGCCTGGTGCGCGAGGGGCGGCGGGTGGCGCAGGCCGCCGACGGCCCGGCCGCGGTCGCGCTCGCCACCCGCCTGCGCCCCGATCTGATCCTGCTCGACATGATGCTGCCGGGCATGGACGGCCTGGAGGTGGCCCAGCGCCTGCGCGCCGACCCCGCCCTGGCCGCCACCCGGGTGGTGATGCTGACCGCGCGCTGCGACGGCCAGACCCGGCTCAAGGCCCTCGGCCTGGGCGTCGACGACTTCCTCACCAAGCCCTTCAGCGCCGACGAGGTGCGCCTGCGCATCGGCAACCTGCTGCGCCTGGGCGAGCTGCAGGCCGGCCTGGCGGCGCGCAACCAGGAGCTGGCCGCCGCCCTGGAGCGGCTCAAATCCGCCGAGGCGCAGCTGGTGCAGAGCGAGAAGATGGGCGCGCTCGGGCGCATGTCGGCCGGGCTGATGCACGAGATCAACAATCCGCTCAACTTCACCCTCACCGCGGTCGAGGTGGCGCGCCAGGAGGCCGCCGGCCAGCCCGGCCTGGGCGAGACCCTGGCCGACATCCGCACCGGCCTCGAGCGCATCCGCACCGTGGTCACCGACCTCAAGGTCTTCGCCCACCCCTCGCAGGGGAGGGATGCCCGCCCCTTCGCGGTGGCCGATCCGGTCGAACTCGCCGCCCGCCTGTGCGCGCGCGAGCTCGACGGCATCACCCTCGAACGCGACCTCGCCGCCGCGCCCCTGGTCGAAGGCTCGTGCAACCAGCTCAGCCACGTGTTCGTCAACCTGATCGGCAATGCCGTGTGCGCCATCCGCGAGCGCCCCGGTCCCGGCACCATCCGCATCAGCGCCCGCCCCGCCGGCACCCGGGTGCAGGTGGTGGTGCGCGATGACGGCATCGGCATCCCCCCCGAGCATCTACCGCGGCTGTGCGAGCCGTTCTTCACCACCCGCCCCCCGGGCAAGGGCCTCGGCCTTGGCCTGAGCATCTGCAACGCCCTGGTCAGCGCCCATGGCGGCCGGCTGGCCGCCAGCAGCGAGCCGGGACGATGGACCGAGTTCTCGTTCGACCTTCCTGCTGCCGGCTCCACCATGGGCGCCGGCACGGATACCCCCTCCACCGCAAGCGAGGCCCGCCCATGAGCGACCATCCTGGTAAGATCATCCTGCTCGTCGACGACGAGGAGATGACCCTCAAGTACTTCGTGAAGGGCTTCTCGGGCGACTTCAACGTGCTCACCGCCACCAGCGTCAACGATGCCCTGGCGGTGCTGAAGCGCGAGGGCGAACGCATCGCGGTGGTGATCAGCGACCAGCGCATGCCCGGCGCCAGCGGGGTCGAACTGCTCGCCTGGATCGCCGCCAACCGCCCCGACGTGGTGCGCATCCTCGCCACCGCCTATGCCGAGAACGAGGCCACGGTCGCCGCGGTGAACGCCGGCAGCATCTACCGCTACGTGCACAAGCCCTGGGACGTCAAGGAGCTGCGCCAGACCCTGCTGCGCGCCCTCGACCTCCACCAGCTGCGCCGCGAACGCGACCTGCTGCTCACCGAGAAGCTCTCGACCCTGCGCCGGCTGGTGGTCGCCGACCGCGTGCGCACCTATGCCATGCTCGCCGGCGGCCTGGCCAACCGCATCCACAACTCGGTGCAGGCGCTGCGCGCCTTCCTGGAATCGGTGCCCCCGGCCAGCGCCAGCCAGGGCGAAGGCGGCCAGGTGCAGTGGAACGACCTGTGGACCATGGCCCAGCGCGAGGGCCAGCGGGTGGTCGAGGTGGTGCAGGGGGTGATCGACCGCACCATCGAGCCGGCCGGGGCCTTCACCCCGGTCGATGCCGCCGCCCTGGTGCGCCGCATCTTCGCCGGCGCTGCCGAACAGTGCATCGCCGACCGCCTGCCCGCGGTGGCGGTCGATGCCCATCGCCTGGAACGCCTGCTCGGCATCCTCGCCGGCCGCATGCGCCAGGCCGAGCCGACCGGGCAGGGGCCGGTCGTGCGTCTGGAGGCGGCAGAGGTGTGGGGCACCCCCGGCATCCGCCTGCTGCTGCTCGCCTCCGCCAGCGAATGGGGCCCGGACCAGCTGCGTTCGTGCTTCGCGCCGCTGTCGCCGCGCCCGACCCGCTCCGAGGATGCCGGGGAAAGCGACCTGCTGGCGGCGTTCTTCATCGCCTACCACCACGGCGGCAACCTGATCGTGCACCGCCAGCGGCCGCACGGCCCCGGCTTCGAGCTGCTGCTGCCGCTCGATCCCGCCCTGGCGCGCATCCCCGAGGCGGACCCGCTGTGGAGCGAGCGCATCTTCACCGCCTACGACGCCTGATGCCGGGATGACCGACCACCTCGCCGTCATCGGCCACGAGCTGCGCACGCCGCTCACCGCCATCGTGGGCTTCGCCTCGATGCTGCGCGAGGACCTGGCCCACGACCATCCCGCCGCGGAAAAGGCCGAGATCATCCTGGAGAACGCCCAGCACCTGCTGCGCGTGATCGAGGGGGTGCTGGAATGCGCCCGTGCCGGCGACGGGCGCCTGGTGCCCTCGCCCGCCCCCTGCTCGCCCTGGATGGTGGCGGCCGAGGTGGTGCGCTCGCTGTCGGGGGTGGCGCGGGCGCGCAACCTGGCGCTGGCGCTCGACGCCGATTCGCCGCTGCCTGAAATGGTGGTCACCGACCGCATGCTGCTGCGCCAGATCCTGGTCAACCTGATCGGCAACGCCCTGCGCTACACCCGCGAGGGCGGGGTGCGGGTGGCGCTCGACGTGGTCGACGAGCCCGGCGGCCGGCGCCTGCGCTGCGCGGTCAACGACACCGGGCCCGGCATGACCGCGCAGCAGGTCGCCCAGCTCTTCCAGCCCTTCGAGCGCGCCGGGCGCAAGGACGAGGGCGGTTCAGGGCTCGGGCTGTGGATCAGCTCGCAGCTCGCGCGCCTGCTCGACGGCCGCATCACGGTGGCCAGCGCCCCCGGTGCCGGCTCCTGCTTCCGCCTCGACCTGCCCATGGCCGCCGATGCCGCGCTGATCGAGCCCGCGCGCCTGCCCGATCCCGCCACCCCGGCCGGCGGCCAGGTGCACCAGGGCTCGCTCGGCGGCTACCGCATCCTGGTGGTGGACGATGTCGAGACCAACCAGCTGATGATGTCGGCGCTGCTCAAACGCCACGGCGCCTCGGTCACCCTCGCCGCCAATGGCCGCCAGGCCTGCGAGACCGCGCTCGAGGCCGAGCGCGAGAACCGCCCCTTCGCGCTGGTGGTGATGGACATACGCATGCCGGTGATGGACGGCTGCCAGGCCACCCGCGCCCTGCGCGAGGCCGGATACAACCGTCCCATCGTCGCCTGCTCGGCCAACATGACCGCCGACGACCAGCGCGGCTATGCCGGCGCCGGCTTCGACGGCTACGTGGCCAAGCCGGTGCTGGTCGACCGTTTCCTGACCACCGTCAACGCCCTGCTGCGCCGCCGGCCGCCGGGGTGATCCGCTCCAGCAGCGGGGCCAGGCGATCGGCGCCCAGGCCCACGCAACCCGGCCGGCGGGCGCCGCCCGGGTGATGGTAGTCGCTGCCCAGCGACTGCAGCCAGCCGCGTGCGGCGGCCTCGGCGCGCAGGCGCTGGGCCAGGCCGGGATCGAGGTTGGGGTGCTCGACTTCGAGCCCGTCGAGCCCGCGCTCCATCAGCGGCAGGGCGCGCGCGGCCTCGCGGTAGCAGCCGGGATGGGCGAGGATCGCCACCCCGCCGGCGGCGCGGATCGCCGCCGCCACCTCCTCGATGCCGGGGAAGGCGGGCAGCGAGCCGTCGGCGAGGTGCTCGTCGCCCAGCCAGGCGGTGAAGGCGTCGCGCAGGCGGGCCACCGCACCGCGCTCGACCAGGGCGCGCGCCAGGTGGTTGCGCGACAGGCTCTCGCCGGCGTCGGGGGCACGGCGGTCGCGCACCCGCTCGGGGTCGAGGCCGCCGCCGACCGCCGCCGGCAGGCGCGCGATCAGCGCCACCATGCGTTCGCGGCGCAGCTCGCGGATGCGCGCCAGAAGCGCGCCCAGGCCGGGATGGGCGGGATCGGTGCCGAGGCCGACCACGTGGATCTCGCGCCCGCCATCGCTGGCGGTGACCTCGACCCCGGGCACCAGCCCGGGCAGGCCGAGCGCGGCGCACTGGCGCCAGCCGGCGAAGGTGTCGTGGTCGGTGACCGCCCACCAGTCCAGGCGGGCGCGGCGCACCTCCGCCGCCAGCGCCTCCGGGGGGCTGTCGCCGTCGCTGCACCAGGTATGGAGATGGAAGTCGGCGCGCACCGGGCTCAGTGCCGGAAGGCCAACCAGGCCACGATCACCGCGGTGGTCAGCACCACCGCCGCGCCGGCGATCATCAGCCAGGCGCGCAGGCCCAGCCCACCCGGGACCCGGCTCTGGGCACGACGGGCGGTGGCGCCGCGCAGGCGGGCCTGCGAGGTGGTGGGCGGGACCTTGGCGGGATCCTTGACCACCTGGGCCAGCTCATTGACCAACTCCTGGGCGTCCTTGGGCCGGCGCTCCGGCTCCTTGGCGAGCAGGCGCTCGCACACCGCCACCACCCCCAGGGGCAGGTCGGGGACGATGCCGGTGAGCGGCGGGGCCTGGGTCTTGAGCACCTTCTCCATCACCTCGGAGGCGGTGCGCCCGTCGAAGGGCAGGCAGCCGGACAGCGCCTGGTAGAGGGTGGCGCCGAGGGCGTAGAGGTCGGACTTGGGGGTGGCCGAGCTGGCGTCGCGGATCTGCTCCGGCGGCATGTAGGCGGGCGAACCCATCGCCACCCCCTGCACGGTGAGCGAGGCCGCGGCGTCGATCTGCTTGGCCAGGCCGAGGTCGGCGAGCTTGGCCAGGCCCTCGTAGCTGACCAGGATGTTGGCCGGCTTGATGTCGCGGTGGATGATCGCCTGGCCGTGCACATGCACCAGCGCATCGGCGATCTGCATGGTGTAGGCGACCGCGTCGGACCACGGCAGGCGGGTGTGCTCCTCGATCAGGCCGGCGAAGGTGGCGCCCTCGACCAGCTCCATCACCAGGTAGTGGACCTTGGCCTTGGGGTCGAGGCCGCAGTCGTAGACCTCGACCACGTGCGGGTGGCGGATCTTGGCGCAGAGCTTGGCCTCGCGGTAGAAGCGCGCGACCACCTCCTGGTCGGCGGCGGCCTTGCCCGAGAGCATCTTGACCGCGATCTTGCGCGCAGTCGAACGCTGCTCGGCCTCGTACACCACCCCCAGCGCGCCTGCGCCCAGGCGCTTGATCAGGGTGCAGCCGCCGACCTCGCGCCCGACCAGGCGGTCCTGCACCGCCTGCACCGCGTCGGCCACCACCAGCGGCTTGCGGCAGTGCGGGCACGGGATCGAACGCCCGACCAGGATCTTGGGGGCGCGGAACTCATGTCCGCAGGCGCGGCAGGACTGCAGGATGCCTGCCGACTGGTTGCTGACGATGGTCTGTGCCACGCTGGCCATCATGGGCCTCCTTCCCCCGGCGCCACAGGGGATAGGACTGCCGCCATGACCGCACCTGATGACTCACCTCCGCCGGCCGGGGCCGAGGCCGTGCTCGGCCACCGTTTCGCGGATCCCGCCCTGCTGCGCCAGGCCCTGACCCATACCAGCCGGCTGGGAGCCCAGGCCACCGTCGCCGACAAGCGCAAGGGCGCCAACGAGCGCATGGAGTTCCTCGGCGACGCCCTGCTCGGGGCGGCGGTGTGCGTGCTGATCTATCGCCGGCTGCCCGAGGCCGACGAAGGCCAGCTGTCACGGCGCAAGGCCAACCTGGTCAGCCGGCGCAACCTGGCGCGCGCCTTCGACCACGCCGCCCTGGCGCCGCGCTGCCTGGTGGGCAGCGCGATGGGCGGGGAATGGCCGGATTCGGTCAAGGCCAACCTGATCGAGGCGATCTACGGCGCCGCCTTCCTCGACGGCGGCTGGGAGGCCCTGTGCGCGGTGGTCGAGACCTCCCTCGCCCCCTTCCTCGACGATCCCGGGGCCGAGGAGACGGACGCGCGCATGCGCCTGCAGTCGTGGTGCCTGGAGCACCACCGCCGGCTGCCGGACTACCGCTGCGAACGCAGCGGCGGCACCGACCACGACCCCCAGTTCGGCGCCACCGCCACCATCGCCGGGCAGTCCGCCAGCGGCATCGGCAGCAGCCGCCGGCGTGCCGAGGCCGCCGCCGCCGCCGCCCTGATGGCGCAGCTGGTGCCCGCCCCCCCGGCGGGTGATGGACCGCCCCCGGCGCTCTCCTAGGCTGCTCGCATGAGCGACCAGGAGCTGCGCGAATTCACCCGGGTGCCCACCGCCTTCCCCACCCAGCTGAGCTGGGCGGGCGGTCAGGGCAGCGGCACCACCCGCGACGTCAGCCTCAACGGCGTCTTCGTGGTCTGCGCCACCCCACCCGCCGCCGCCACCACCGCGGTCGAAGTCGCCCTCGACCTCGGCGGCGAGATCCGCATCAGCGGCCGCGGCACGGTGGTGCGGGTGCTGGCCGGCGGCTGCGCCATCCGCTTCGACGAACTGGACGGGGTCGAGAGCTACGAGCACCTGCGCCGGCTGGTGCTGTACAACAGCACCAGGCCCGACCGGGTGCAGGTCGAGATCGACAGCCACCTCGGTCTCAAGCGCATCGACCCCAATGCGCCCCCGCCCGCTTGAAATGCCCGCCGCCGCCCGTACAAGCCTCCCTCCCTGCTGGAATGGACCCAGTAGCTCAGTTGGTTAGAGCGCAAGATTGTGGCTCTTGAGGTCGCGGGTTCGAGCCCCGTTTGGGTCCCCACTTGATGAAAACCCCGGTGAAAGCCGGGGTTTTCTGTTTCCGGCCACCGGTGACCAGCCCCACGGTTGCCACCCGCAATGCCCGCCTAGGGTCCCCGGCCATGCAACGACCCTCGTCCGAGCTGATCCGCCTGCCCCTGCTCGCCCTGCTGGCGCTGACCCTGCTGGCCGGCTGCAGCCGCGGCCAGCCCGCGGCGGTCTACCAGCATGCCACCATCGACGCCCTGATGACCGGGGTCTATGACGGCAACCTGCGCTGCGACGACCTGCTCGCCCACGGCGACTTCGGCATCGGCACCTTCGACGCCCTCGACGGCGAGATGGTGGTGCTCGACGGGGTGGTGCACCAGGTGCGCTTCGACGGCAGCGTGCACCCGGTCGCCGGCGCCGTCACCACCCCTTTCGCCACCGTCTGCCGCTTCCACCCGGACCAGGCCTGCGCCCTGCCCGCCGGCACCGACTTCCCCGCCCTCGAGCAGCTGGTGAACGCCCGCCAGGGCCGCCCCAACCTGTTCTGCGCGCTGCGCGTGCACGGCCGCTTCGCCACCATGAAGACGCGCAGCGTGCCGCGCCAGGCCAGGCCCTACCCGCCCCTGGCCGAAGTCGCCAAGGGCCAGGCGGTGTTCACCATGCAGGAGGTCAGCGGCACCATCGTCGGCTTCCGCTGCCCGGCCTTCGTCAAGGGCGTGAACGTGCCGGGATACCACCTGCACTTCCTCTCGGACGACCGCCGCCAGGGCGGCCACATCCTCGCCTTCACCCTCGCCGAGGGCGGCGCCGAGCTGATGACCCTGTCCGCTCTCCACCTCGACCTGCCGGCGGGATCAGGCGGCTTCCAGGGCGCCGACCTGGGCCAGGACCGCAGCGCCGACCTGCACCGCATCGAGTCGGACCGCAAATAGGCCGCGGCTCAGTTGTGGCCCCAGCCCGAGGCGTCGACCTTGAGTTCAGCGTACTGCCGGCTGTCGACGTGGCCGTCGAGATAGGCGACGCTGCTGCGGCCACGATGGCGCGCCGAGGCGCCGGTGCCCGCTGTCCAATCGGCGCAGAGCGGGCAGTCGACCCCGATGAACGAGTAACCCGGCATGCTGGGGTGCGCGGCACCGAAGGCGTCGTCGACGAGCAGCGCCTGGCCCGCCCGGGCATCGCCTATGCGCAAGGAGATGGCAGGCGTCGCAGGCAACCCAGCGCTGTTCTTGAAGCGATGCCACGGGGAACTGGCCCACAGATAGCCATAGCCGCCGCCGTTGTACATCTTGGCGGTCGATAAGGACGGACAGCGGTAGACCCCTTCCCGCACATCGCCCCATTTCTGTGCGCTGGGGTAGGCCCACCTGGCGATCTCGACATAGCCACCATTGTTGAGCAGGTTGGTGTACCACAGCGCAGAGTCGCCGTTGCCGCTCGGACCCTGGTTGTCGAGGGTGATGGGCGGCAGCAGGCCATCCTGGTCGCCGGCGTAGGCGATCAGGCCGAGGGTGATCTGGCGCAGGTTGCTCTGGCAGGCGGCGCCACGGGCGGCTTCGCGCACCATCGCCACCGCCGGCATCAGCATGCCCGCCAGCACCGCCACGATGGCGATCACCACCAGCAGTTCGATGAGGGTGAAGGCCTGGCGGCATGGGTGGGCGTTCATGGCGGGCTCCCTGGCTGGGGGAAGGCGACGATGGGGAATTCCAGCGGGTTCTTGCGCTCCCCGATGCCGGGGGCGATGCGGATGAAGCCCTCGCGCTGGCCGGCGTCGTCGTCGTTGACGATGAGGTTGAAGCGCAGGCCGCGGGCGAGCATGGCCGGGGTCAGCCCGAAGTCGGCATGGCCGAGTTCGAGGTCGTAGGCCAGGCCTCCTGCCAGCGGGGTGCAGCGCAGACCGAATGCCGGCACCGGCCCGCTGCATCCGGCCGGCCGCGACCACACGCTGCGCAGCAGGCTTCCGTCGTCGGCCTGGGCCGCGCCCAGTTCCCAGTAGCCGTCGCCGCCCAGGGGCTGGAAGGCGATCTGGATGCCATCGCCGCGCCAGGCGTCCTCGGCCGGGCCGGCCTGGCGGTGGCGGTCGTCGCGCACCGCGACGTGCAGGCGCAGGGCGTCGGCGCCGCTTTCGAGCCACACCTGCGCGCTGAGGTCGTCGACCCCCTTCCAGGTCAGGTGCTGGCTGGAGGGATCGGCCTGGAAGAAGTTCACCACCTGGGCGAAGTCGGCGAGGGCGAAGTCGGGCGCGCGGGCGTTCCTGGCCCCGGACGGGATGCGCTGGAGGGCGCGGATGGCGAACTCGGCGCTGCCCGCCCAGCCCCGCCCCTCGACCTCGTAGAGCACCGCCATGGTCGCCGGCCGTGCGGCGCTGGCCCACGTTGGGCAGAGCGCCTGCACCGCGAGATCGCGGTCCTCGCCGGCGGCCAGTTCGACCCGTGCCGGGGCGCCGCGGCAGGAGGCGTCCCAGCTGAGCTTGACCGCGACCGGGGTGGCGAGCGGGTTGCGCACGTGGATGGAGATGGCGGCGCTCTCGCCCGGCACCGCCAGGGCGTCCTCCATCGCCAGGATCGGCCCGCAGACGGTGGGCAGGGCCTCGCCCCCCTCCAGTTCCAGGTAGGCGGGTTCGGCCGTCGGGTGCAGCAGCACCACCTGGTCATGGACCGGCCGGGGGCTGGGGTTGCCCATCAGATCCACCGCCCGGGCCGCGCTGCAGCCGGGCGCGCGGATCAGCAGCGGCACCAGCGCCAGGGCGCCGTCCTCGACCCAATGAACCACCAGGCGGCGGCCGCCGCCGGCGAAGACCAGGCCGTAGCGGCCGCGCCCGAGGTCGAGTTCGCCAGCGAAGCGCAGCCCGCGCATGCGCCGCACCAGCTCGTTATAGACCGCGTACACCGGCTTGGGCTGGAAGTCGCGGGTCACCATCCCGTAGTTGTGCTCCTCGTCGTCGGGGTCCCGGCCGTCGTTGCGCAGGTCGTACCACGTATAACCGATGGCGCCGCGGGCGCGGGCGAAGGCCAGCTTCTTGACCAGGGCCAGGGCCTGGGCGCGTTCGCCGTAGCGGGTGCTGGTGAGCGCGGTCTCGTTGCAGTAGAGCGGCCGGGGCGTGGTCATGGCCGCGCGCATGCGCTTCAATTCGCCATCGAGGGTCGGCTGGAAGTAGCTGAACGGTCCGTGGCCGTGGAAGGCGTGGGCGTCGAAACTATCGCTCGCCTCCGCCAGCACCCGCTCGTGCAGGTCCTTGCTGGCGTTGCCGCTCTTGCCCACCCCCGAGAAGCCGCCGCTGAGCACCAGCGCCGTGGGGTCGGCCTGCTTGATCACGGCATAGGCCGAGCGCAGCATGCGCAGGTAGTCGTCGGTCGAGCCGAGGAAGAAGCCGCTCAGATCGGGCTCGTTCCACACCTCCCACAGCCGCACCCGGCCGCGGCAGTGTTCGACCGTGTCCTGCACGAACCGACGCCAGGCGGCATCCTCGGGCGGCAGGCGCATCTGCAGCCATCGGGCCTCCTCCACGCGGCCCTTCTCCAGCAGCTCCTTGATCCGCTGCTCCTGGGCTGGCGTCGGCATCCCTGCGTGCGGGGTGCCATAGGCCAGGATGACCTGAAGCTCCATCCCCTGCGCCGCGGCGAGCGACGTCAGATTGTCGAGGACGGACCAGTTCCTGACCCCGGGCTGGGGCTCGATCAGCCGCCAGTGGGCGTCGATGCGCATCACCTTCGCCCCCGCCCGGGAGGCCGCCAGCATCTCCAGCTCCCGCTCGGCCACCGGATGGCGCTCGGGATGGCTGGCGACCCCGAACAGGAACCCGGAGGGGTCGGCGGACGCCCCCGCCGGCTCCGCCACCAGGAAGGAGCAGCGCCCGCGCACGCCGGCGCCCTCGGCCGACAGGGTGTAGTCGAGCTGGCGGATGCCCAGGCGCGCGCTGCCGGTGCCGAGCGGGACGCGCACCTCGCCGCGGGCCGGCAGGGTGCCGCTCCAGGCCACCGGCCGGCTGGTGCCGTCGAATTCGCCCAGGGTGCCGGTGCATGCGATGGCGACCGGCCGCTCAAGGGGGTTGGCGAACTCCAGGGCCAGGTCGTCGCCTGCACCCGGCTTCACCCACTGGATGGGATCGCCGGTGAGGATCCGCACCGCGATGCGTTCCGCCGCCGCCGGCTTCTCGGCCGCCTGCCCGGCCACGACCAGCAGCACCGCCAGCAGCAGAGCCCGGATCACGGCTGGGTTCCGCCATGGACCGCCACCTGGTCGATCAGCACCTGGCCGGCCCTGGCCGGCTCGCCGCCGAAGGCGATGGCGTAGCCCTGCAGGCGCAGGGGCGGGTCGATGCGGCCGTTGCCGCTCTCGACGCCGTCCTTCCACGGCCCCCAGTGCCCGCTGCTGGTGGCCGCCCCGATCTGCAGGTCCAGCCGGCGCCAGCCGGTGCGCGCCGCTTCACCGGGCGGAACCCGCCACTCGAAGGTCTCGCCCTCCTGGTCGCAGGCGCGCACCGCCAGGTACTTGAGGTCGGCGAAGGCCTCGGCCCACAGCGCCAGGCCGAGCGAACAGGTGCCGGCGGCGGCAGGCGGGGGCAGGTCGCGCAACGCCTCATCCTGGTAGCAGCACTCGACCCAGTCGCCGCGCTCCGCCGTCCAGGCGAGGCGCAGGGCGCTGCCCTGGCCCAGCCCGGCCGGGGCCGGCACCAGGCTGAGCTGGGCGCGATGCTCGGCCGCCACCACACTGCGCAGGTCGAGGCCGGTGCGCTCGAAATCGTCGAGCCCCTGGGCGGCGCAGGCCGCCATCAGGCCCCAGGACAGGGCGAGGCTCAGGGAACGGTGCAGGCGGAGACGGACGGCCATGGGTGGACTCCTTTGGGGAAAGGGGGAGCGGGCGGCGCCCGCACCACTGGTCCGAGCCATCATACCTCGAAACGCGCTGCTCCTGAACCACGGGCCGCTCGGCAATCAGAGCAATACTCGCCATCTGATGGCAGTATTTGCTCTCTGATTCCGACGTAATATCGTAAGTCCGTGACTGAACTTCAGTTCAAGCGCAACCCCTTCACCGTCATGCAGCTGGCGGAAGCCCTCCACCGCGACGGCCCGGCCTCGGTCCAGGTGCTGACGGCACGCATGGCGCCGCGGCCGGGGCACCGCGAGGCGCACCTGCACAGCGTGCCGACCCTGGTGGTCTGCCTGGCCGGGATGGTGCGCATCACCAGCGTGCACGGCGACATCGACCTGACCGCGGGGAACTGCCTGGTGATCGCCCCCGGCGCCTGGCACCACCACACCCCGGTGCGCCCGGGCAGCGTGGGCTTCGGCCAGGGCCTGATGGAGCCCTATTCCGACGCCGAGTTCTATGACGACGACCAGCTGAGCCTGCTGCGCCTGCCGATCGAACCCAGCCGCACCCTGCTGCGCCGGCTGGTGGCGGAGGCGGATCCCGTGCTGCGTTGCGAGGCCGCCGGCCAGCTGCTCGGGCAGCTGTTCGGCCACACCGCCATCCCCGACACCATGGTGCCCGCCCTGCGCCGCATGACCGCCTTCATCTGGGGCAACCTGCACCGCCCGGCCACCGCCGCCGACGTGCTGGCCGCGAGCGGGATCAGCCCGCGCCAGGCCTACCGCGTGTTCAAGGACCATTTCGGCAAAACCCCCAAGCAGGTGCTGCTGCACGCGCATCTGCAGCTGGCCGAGGAGTTCCTCAACGAGGGCTACACCGTCGGCGCCGCCGCCGCCGCCAGCGGCTTCAGCGGACGGGCCGACCTGACCCGCGCCTGGCGGCGCGCCCATGGCGCCCCGCCGACGGAACGCGACGAGCGGAGGTAGACCGCCTGCTCACGGCCGGACCTCCGCCCCGGAGCTGGTCGTGGCCTGGGTGCTCTGCCGCCACGCCACCTGCCGCTCCGGGTCCTGCGGAGTCAGCAGGTGGCGCCAGAAGGGGTCGCGCCGACGGCGCTCCTCCAGCGCCGCGCCGGCAAGGGGCGGATCGGTGAACTCCAGCACGGGGCGCGCAGGCCCGGTCCGGGGCAGCGGTTCCACCATCTCCACCGGCGGACACCCGGGCCAGGCTTCCAGCCGCCAGCGCAGGACCATGCAGGAGGCGGCCCGGGATGGATCGTCGCCGCCGGCAGATGCCAGGCAGCGCACCACCTGCGCGCGCGGCTCCGGTCCGAGCGGAACCGCGAGGACGCCGCCAGGAAGGGTGGCGGGCAGGGCGATGTCGTCGAGCGCGCGACCGTCCACCATCAGTGCGCAGGGGCCGCCGGGCAGCGGGCCGGGCAGGGGATTCACCCCCTGCCAGCGCTGCCGCACCTGCGCATCGAGCGCCGGCAGGGCGCTCAGGCCCCTCGCGCCAGGCAACCGCCAGCGGCCCACCGCCAGTTCGACCGGCTGGCCAGGAACGATCGCCACCGGCCCCACCCGCCAACCCGGCTGACCAGGCTTGGCCACTCCGGCGCCTGCCTCCCCCGGCGCCGGCGGGGCCCACCAGCGCGCACGGTAGCGCCAGCAGGTCTCCAGGGTCGACACCAGCGCGGCCAACCTGGCGGGATCGCCGTCCGCCCCCGCCCAATCGCCATCCGTCTGCTGGCGGACCGCCAGCAGGTCGCCGGCGGCGCGGTTCCAGGCCGTGAACGCCGTGCTGCCGGCGCTGAACGCGGCCCACGCCGAGCATTCGAGCAGTTCGCCGCGCCCGGCCGCCAGCCAGGCGGGCGCCAGCTGGCCCCAGCGCTCGGCCTCGGCCGGATCGGCGGCAAGCGCGACGCCACCCTGGGGCAAAAAGCCGGCCAGCGCAGCTTCCGCCACCCGCGCCGCATCCGCATCAGCTGCAGCCTCGGCGGCCGCCGGCAGCCAATCGAGCCGGGCGATCAGTGGCGCGCTCAGGCCGGCGGCCACGCACGTCCGCGCGGCCTGGGCCAGCCGCACCGCCAGCAGCGGACCTTCCTGCCGGAGCGCCGCGTGCACCTCCGCCCGCCGGTCGCAGCGCTCCGCCAGGCGATCCTGGCTGCGCTGGGCGGCCAGGCGCAGCTCCGGATCGGCGGCCATGCCATACGCTTCGGCCAGGGCGGCGGTGCACAGCGCCAGATCGCCGAGGCCGAGGCCGGCCGGGTCCTGCGCGGCCAGCAGGGCCAGGCCCTGCCGCACCTGCTGGCGATGATTCCCCGGCGACCGGTGGTCGACGCCGGCGCCCAGGTAGGCGAGCAGCACCTGGGCGGTGGTGCGGACGCGGGCCGGGGGACGGCCCCACCAGCCCTCGCTCGACGCACCGAGGTCCAGCCGCCGCAGCCCGCGCTCGACCGCCCCACCCGTCTCCGGCGATCCGCCCGCCAGTGCGAGCGCACGAGGGCGTTCGCCGGCGCCCCGGCTGCCGAACAATCCGGCAGGGCCGCCGCCGCCCAGGAGGGTCGCGCAGGGATCCTCGACGGCAGCAGCCGGCGCCTGGCTGTCGACGAGTTCGAGCGGCAGCGCCGGCCAATGGTCCTGGCCGCGCAGCTCGACCACCGCCGCCACCTGCAGCTCGGCCGCGCCGTCGGCCACCGCGATACGGTAGCGCGGCCGCCATCCCGCCTCCGGCAGGCGGTAGGTCACCGTGACCCGCCGGCCGGCCAGGCCGGATCCGACCAGGCGCAGGCTGTCGACGGAGGCGGCGGCAGCACGCGGCGGCGGCTCCTCCACCCGCCAGGCCGGCAGCGGTCCTCCGTCAGCTGACACCACCAGGCTGCCGCGCTCCAATCCGGCCGGCAGCCCGTCCACCACCTGGTCGCCGGCCGGCAGTTCCCCGCAGCGGGTCACCACCGCCCCCTGCGGGGTGACCAGCAGCGCACGCACCGGCAGCTCGGCGGCCCAGCCGCAGGCGGCAAGCCACGGCACCAGGACGCGGAGGCAGGCAGGCATGGGGAGGGAACGTAGGAACTCCCCCGATGGTTCAAACCTGCTCGCGCCTCAGCCGCGCAGCGGTGCCAGGCGCGCGATCTCCTGCCACACATCCTGCATGGTCGGCCAGCCCAGGGCCGAGCCCACCGCCACCCCGGTGGGCGACCACGGGCGGGTGCGCCCGGGATCGCCGACCCCGAACACGCCGATCACCGGCACGCCCACCGCCGCCGCCAGGTGCATCGGCCCGCTGTCGTTGGCCACCACCAGGCGCGCGCGCGCGCACACCGCGGCATAGGCGCCCAGGCCCAGGCCGGGCAGCACCACCGCCCCCGGCAGGGCGGCGGTGATGGCGGCGTCCTCGCCCGGCCCGGGGCAGGCCACCACCGTCTCGCCGGCGCTGCGCAGCATGCGGCAGAGCAGGCGGAACGACGGCCATACCTTGGGCTTGCCGGCGATGGTGCCGGTGGCGAGCGGGGCGAGCACGGTGAAGCGTTCGCCGACCCCGGCCTGGGCCAGGGCGGCGGCGGCCTGGTCGCGGTGCGCCGGGGCCAGGGGCAGGGCCAGGGTGGCGGGCGGCACCGCTCCGTTGGCGCCCACCAGGGCCGCGGCCAGGGCGTGGAAGGTCGCCACCTCGTGCTGGGGGCGCGGACGCGGCAGCGCCTGCGCCAGCAGCAGCCGGCGCCAGTCGCCGGCATGGCCGCAGCAGGCCAGCCCGGCCCAGCGCGCCGCCCACGCCGAGGAGAACGAGTTGGTCAGCAGCAGGCAGTCGCGCGCCCCGCTGGCGCGGTAGGCGGCGGCGGCGGCGCGCCAGCCGCGCGGCAGCGCCTCGACCTTCCACGGGGTGCCGGCGAGCAGATCGCGCGCCCAGCCGCGCCCGAACAGCAGCGGTTCGCGTCCGCTGTCGGCGAGCAGGCGCAGCGCCGGCAGGGCCATGCACACGTCGCCCACCCAGTTGGGCAGGCGCACCGCCACCGGGCATGGGGTCACGGCCGCGCCTCGCACAGCAGGTGGAACAGCTTGGCGGCCTCGATGCCCTCGCCGCTGGGCACCAGCTGGAAGTGGGCCCCCGCCGCCGCCGCCATCACCCCGTCCTCGGCCGGGCTGTCGCCGACATGGAGGATCTGGCGCGGCTGCACGCACAGATGGCGGGCGGCGGTGAACAGCAGCTCGGGATCGGGTTTGGCCCGGCCGACCTCGGCGCTGGTGATGACGGTGGTGAACGGCCCCAGGCCCAGACCGGCGAGCAGCGGTTCCAGCCGGCAGTCGAAGTTCGACACCACCGCGCAGGGCAGGTCGCGCGCCACCACCACCGCCAGCGCCGCCCGCACCCCCGGCAGCACCCGCCAGCGACCCGGCTGGGCGAAGGCCAGGTAGATGGCATCGACCGCCCGTGCCGGCAGCGGGACCGGGAAGGTGTCCTTGACCACCCGCGCCCAGAAGCGGCGGGCGTCATCCTCGTCGGCGCCATAGGGCGTGCGCCACGCCGCACGCGCCGCCGCGAAGGCGGCAGGGAAGCGCCGCGCCACCACCGCCACCGGGCAGTCGACCCCGTAGGCTGCCGCCACCTCGGCATAGACCTCGCCCACCCCGGGATGGGGCACGATGAGGGTGCCGACCGCATCGAAGGTGATGGCGTGGATCATGGCCGGGCATGGTGCCGCGGGCGCCCGCCGGGCAACCCGCGGCGCGCTTCCCCGCCGCCGGGGCCGGCGAGCATCCGGCCATGAACCCCGACTGGCCGGCCTCCTCGCTGCTGCCGCCGCATCTGCGCCCGCGTCTGGGCGCGGCACGCCTGCGCGCGCGCTGGCCGGCGGGCCGGCTGGTGCGCGCGCTGGGGGTGCGCGAACCGGTGCCGGCCGGCCCGGTGCGCCGCCCCGAGGGCACCCCCGAGCTGTTCCTGGCGGTGTTCCACCAGCCGGCGCTGGTGCGCCTGCGCGACGGGCTGGCCGAGGTCCCGTCCAATTCCCTGGTCGCCTGGCGGCCAGGCCAGGCGCAGGAATACGGCCGCCCCGACGCCGCCTGGATGCACAGCTGGATCCACCTGGGAGCGCCCGCCGACGCCCTCGCCGAGGCCGCCGGCCTGCCCGCGGGGGTGGCGATCCCGCTCGCCGCGCCCGAGCGCTTCGACGCCGCCCTGGTCGAGTTGCACGCCGAGCAGTCGGCGGCGCAACCCGACGCGGTGGTGATCGAGGCGCTGGTGGTGCTGCTGCTGCGCCGGCTGGCACGCCAGGCGCCGGCGGCCGCCGGCGGCATCGCCGCGGCGGTGCGGCGCATCGCCGAACGCCCCGAGGAGCGCCACCGCCTGGCCGACCTCGCGGCCCTGGCCGGCTGCTCGCCCCAGCACCTCTGCCGCAGCTTCCGCCTCAGCCAGGGCTGCACCCCGGTGGCCTACGCCCTGCGCCTGCGCCTGGAGCGCGCCGCCCGCCTGCTCGCCGCCGGCGCCACCCCGGCCCAGGCCGCCGCCCGCTGCGGCTGGGCCGACGCGCGCCAGTTCGCGCGCGTGTTCCGCGCCCGCCACGGGCGTTCCCCCGCGGCCTGGCGGGAAAAACCCGGCTGATTCAGGAATGAGCAGATGAGGCACCGCCACGACGCCACGGCGCCACGAGAGAAAGACGCATGGAGATCCGCGCATCCCTTCCATGGGTGCGCAGGCGACCCAGCGCTGGTCCATTCTCCTCCGTGGCGTCGTGGCGTCGTGGCGGTCGAATCACGGGATTTGGACTGATTCAGCGCTTGGTCTTGCCCTTGCCCTTGGCCCCGCCCAGCGCGATGCGCAGCGGGCAGCCGGCCTCGGCGCGCTGGCTGCACGCCACCATCCGGCCGTCGACCACCACCCGGTCGATCGCCAGCGCGCCCTCGGCCAGGGTCACGGTCAATGCCGGCTTCTCCAGCTTCACGCTGCCGAAGGCGCCGCCTACCCCGAGGAAGGCCCGGTAGGGCCGCCTGGCCGCGGTCGGGCTGATCCACAGGGTGCGTTCCACCGCCGAATAGCGCACCCCGGTCAGCGCCGGCAGCAGCGCCCACGACGACAGCGCGCGCGCGTACCAGTGGCCGCACTCGTATTCGTCGAAGGGGTTGCGGCGGCCGTCGTCGTAGCGCGCCCGCGCGGTGCGCACGATGTCCAGGCCCTGCTCCACCAGCCCGGTCATGATGCAGTGCGAGGCGACCTGGTACTCGATGCCGGTCCACACCTCCTCGCTGTAGACGAAGGGCAGGGTCGGCCGGCCGCCGTCGGGCCAGGTGCACAGCAGCAGCCCGCCTTCATCGCCCAGGGCGTAGTTCGGCCGTTGCGGGTTGGCATGGGTGGAGAGATCGTGCTTGAGATTGTGGCGATGCACCTGGGCGAGGTGGCTGCGCACATGCCTGGGGTCGAGCGGCGAGCCCAGCCCGGCGGCCTCGGCCAGCCAGGCGCCGATCACCCCGTCGGCCAGGCAGCCGGTGCCGTACTGGTACTTGGGCCCTTCGGCGTCGAGCAGGGCGCTGGCCTCGGCGTAGGGAGCGGCGTTGGAGCCATGCTTCTGCTTGCCGGGATCGCCGGCGCGCGGGGTGGCGCGCATCACCTCCTGGATGTAGCGGCCCTGGCGGAACAGGCTGCGGTCGAGGTGCTCGACCGTCTTGGCCAGCAGTTCACGCCAGGGCGCAGGGTCCTCGCCCAGGGCCTCGGCCATCGCCGCGGCGGCCTTGAGCGCGGCGGCGTAGACGCTGCCGCACATGCCGTCCGGGCCCCAGAACTCGATGTCGTAGGTGTTGTGGTGGGGCTCGACCAGGGCGCCGATGCGGTCCGGGTCCCAGGTGGCGATGCAGTAGCCGAGGCTGGCGCGCACCTGCGGCCACAGCCGGCGCAGCCAGGCCAGGTCGCCGCCGATCTGCCATTCGCGCCAGACCTTGATGATGCCGCCGAACTGGCCGTCGGCGGCGGCATGGAAGGTGTGGTGGGTCGGACGGATGGGCAGGGCGGAGCGGAAGTTCTGATGGCCCCGGTCGTCCTGGCTCTCGCCGAACTCGGTCTCGCGCAGGCTGCGCTCCAGCTCCGGGAACAGGTGGGCCACCGCCTGGGCGTAGTTCCACACATGGGTGCAGGAGCCATCGCAGCAGCCGCTGTCCACGTGGCAGCCCTCCCAGCCCCACAACCGGCCGTCGTGCTGGCGCAGCACGGTGGGCGAGCGCAGGATGGGCAGGTTGGCGGTGGCCGCCGCCAGGGCCTCGGCCGGCATGTCGCTGGCGTGCAGGGCGTCGGCGAAGGCGCGGGTGCGGCGTTCGAGCTCGCCGCAGCGCGTGCGCAGGGCGTCGGCCACGGCATCGACCGAGGCGAACTGCTCGGCGTAGCGCGGGCGGTAGGTCGCGGGCGGGCAGCAGGCGCCGGGGGCGCAGCCGCAGCCGCCGGCGGCGGCCTCGGGCTTGGGCCCGGCCTGCATGTCGCTGAGCGGCTCATGCCAGGCCAGGCGCAGGGTGACGGTGGTCTCACCGCCGGCCGGCACGGTGATCGGCAGCCACAGGCTGGCGCCGCCACCGGGAGTGCCCTCGTGCGGGGCGCGCTCCTCGGCGCGGCCCTCGGTGATGGAGCGCCAGAGGATGGTGTTGTTGTCGAACCAGCCGCCGCGGAACCAGGCGCAGTCGGCCAGCGCACCGTCGATCTCGGCGCTCAGCCCGGCGGCGTTCCACGGCGCCGCCTCGCTGGCGGCGTAGTCGAAGGCGATGCCGTGGGCGGTGCGGCGGATGCGCTCGCCGTCGGCCTTGGCGTTGCGGTCGCGCAGCAGTTCGCGCTGGACATGGTAGGAGAACACCGCGCGCACCGCCTTGCGCCCGGGGTTGGCGAAGCGCCAGCTCAGCACCGCCGCCGGCAGGTGCGAGGCGTCGGCGTCGCCGGGGATGAACGGGCTCCACGCCTGCAGGCGCACCGCCAGCGGCCAGCCGGGGGCGCCCAGCTCCAGCTCGGCGAGCGGGAAGCGGTGGGTGAAGGTGCCGGCGCGCAGGCGCGGCAGACCGTGCAGCCAGCCGTCGGTGTAGCCGCTGGGGCTGCCTTTGCGGCCATCGGTCCACACCTTCCAGGCCGGCACCTGGCCCTCGAGCACGCGCGCCAGCTCCGGCCGGCCGGGGAAGGACAGGGCGGCGAAGCTGCGGCTGTTGCCCAGCACGTCCGGCCGGTGGCGGATGGCGATGCGGTCGAGCCCGCCGCAGCCGCTCAGCCCGAGCAGCGAGGCGCCGACCCCGCCCAGGGGCCAGCACAGGTGGTCGAGCTGGTTGTCGCGGTAGCGGAAGGGGTCGGGGCGGGGCATGGCGGCATCCTTGCCCGCAGCCTAACCGCGCCGACGCCTGCCGAAGGAGCTTTTATTAGCCAGGAGGTGGCGTGGATTCGCCTGGGCTGGCCCAACAACCGCATGAACAGGCAGACGCGCCCCTGGGACCGCCGGGCTCCAGCCCGGCAATTCGAGCCGTCTTCATCCTACTGCGTTTGGCAAAGCAGAATGAACTGCCGGGCTGGAGCCCGGCGCTCCCAGGGAAGAGCGGCAAATGCCCCCCTTGCGTGCGGCTACGCCAGTCCGAGCACGTCCGCCATGGCGTAGCGCCCGGGCTTGCGACCGTGCAGGAAGGCGGCGGCACGCAGGGCGCCGCGCGCGAAGATCTCGCGGGTGTGGGCCAGGTGGCCGAGCATCACCCGCTCGCCGCCGCAGACGAAGTAGACGGTATGGTCGCCGACCACGTCGCCCATGCGCAGGGCGTGCATGCCGATCTCGCCCTTGCGGCGCGCGCCCACGTCGCCCTCGCGCCCGTGCACCAGGTCGGCGCGGGTGCGGCCGGTGGCCGCGCACATGCTGTCGGCGATGGCGAAGGCGGTGCCCGAGGGCGCGTCCTTCTTCTGGTTGTGGTGCGCCTCGACCACCTCGATGTCGTAGTCGCCGCCGAGCGCGCGCGCCATCTGGGCGGCGATCTTGATCACCACGTTGACGCCCACGCTCATGTTCATGGCGTGCAGCACCGCGGCGGTGGCCGCCGCCGGCACCAGGGCGGCGTCGGCCACCGCGGGTGCGACCCCGGTGGTGCCGCTGGCCAGGGCCATGCCGTGGGCGGCGCAGTGGGCCGCCACCGCCGGGAAGGTGCTGTGGTGGGTGAAGTCGATCACCACCGCGCCCGGCTCGACCGGCAGGAGGTCGAGCACCGGGGCGTCGCTGGCGATGCCGAGGTCGCGCAGGCGGCCGGGCTTGAGGTCGACCCCGGCGACGATGCGGAAGGCGGGATCGGCGGCGGCGAGGCCGAGGATGGCGCGGCCCATGCGCCCGGCGGCGCCGTTCATGATGATCGGGACGGTCATGGCTGGTTCCTGGGGCGCGGCAGCATCGGCAGCGCGCCCCAGGATCAACCGCCCCCGCTCACTTGGCCGGCTTGAGCTCGCCGCTGACGTCGAGCAGGTCCTCGGCGCCGGCCAGGGCGTAGGCCAGGCGCGGGCTGCCGGGTTCGAGCTTGAGGCGGCGCAGGTCGATCTGGCGCAGGCGGGTGTTGCCGTAGGTGCGCAGCAGGTAGCGCGCGTTGCGGTGGTCGCGGAACGCCGTCCATTGGGTGTAGTCGCTGTAGACCTTGCCCTTGACCTCTTCGCGGATGGCGCCGTGCGGGATGTCGACCGCGTTCATGATGTGCACCACCCCGCTCAGGGCCTGGCCGGCATCGGCCACCGGCAAGAGGGTGCGTGCCAGCACCGCGGCGCGCACGAAGCGGCTCTGGGGGGTGAAGTCGCCGGGCAGGCCGAGCATGCCCGACCCCTGCCCGAGGCCGGCGAACGAGACCCCGCCGATGGTCTTGTCCGAGGGCTCCATCGGGCTGAGCGCGACGTAGTTGCGCAGGTTGACCAGGTGCCAGGCGAAGTCCGGGCTGTTGGTCAGCACCCCGACCACGTTGTCGTGGAAATGCAGCCCGTCCTTGGTGAACTGCACGATCAGGCCGGCGCCGCTGGCGTCGGTGATGCTCCAGTGCAGCGGCAGCGGCACCGGCGGGGACTCGAGCTTGAACTCCCACACCGCCAGCTGCGGCAGCAGCGCCCGCACCTCGGCCACGGTCGAGCAGGTGCCGAGCAGGTGGCTGGCGAGCTCGACCTGGTTCAGGGCCTTGGACTCCTGCCCGTCGGCCAGCGGCTGGTAGGCGGCGAAGCCGGGCAGATAGAGCGCACCGACCGACAGTCCGGCCTCGTTGAGGCCGTCGGCCGCGAGGTCGAGGCCGAAGCCGTCGACGTAGACGTAGCCATGGCGGTTGGTCCAGGAGATGCCGGCGCCGCCCTTGGGGGTGGAGCCCTTCTGCGCCACCCCGCGCGGCATCACCCGCGCGTGCGAACCGAGTTCGACCGCGAACTCCATCGAGCGTCCGGTCACCACCGCGCCATCGGTGGCCTTGACGCGGACCTCGGTGCAGGCGCCCATGCGCTCGATCTGCGGGGTGGTGGACGACGGCTCGGCAGCGGTGCCGGCGAGGGTGGCGGACAGCAGCAGGCAGAAGGCGGCGGATTTCAGCACAGGCAGTCTCCTGGGGGGGTGCGCGACGTTGCCGCCCACCTCCATCCCGCCCATGCCGAACCCGGCATCGACCCCATGCGCCGCCGGTCTGGGTACTAACCCTCAACCCACGCGCGGTGGCGGGCGATGGCCGTTGAGCCAGGCGGCGGCGTCGAGCGGCGGACGCCCGGGCGGCTGCAGGCACCGCACCTCGAGCGCACCGTCGCCGCAGCCGACCAGCAGGCGGCGGCCGTCCACCGCCAGCACGCCCGGCTCCAGACCGGGGTGCGCCGCCGGCGCCAGCGCCAGGATGCGCACCCGCTCGCCGGCGAAGCGCGTCCAGCAGCCGGGGGCGGGGGTGTAGGCGCGCACCCAGCGCTCCAGCTCGGCGGCCGGGCGGGTGAAGTCGAGCAGGCCGTCCTCGGCGGTGAGCTTGCGGCAGTGCGTGACCAGGGTCTCGTCCTGCGGCTCGGGCTCGCCCAGGGCGCCGGCATCGAGGCGGTCGAGCAGGCGGCCGAGGGCGCTCGCCGCCACCGCCGCCAGCTGGTCGTGCAGCCAGCCGAGGGTGGCGTCGGCGGGCAGGGCGAGCTGTTCGCGCAGGAACACCGGCCCGGCGTCGAGCGCGCGCACCATGCGCATCACCGTCACCCCGCTGGCGGCATCGCCGGCGCGCAGCACCGCCTGCAGCGGGCTGGCGCCGCGCCAGCGCGGCAGCAGCGAGGCGTGCAGGTTGATGCAGCCCAGGCGCGGGCGGTCGAGCAGGTCCTGGCGCAGCAGCTCGCCATAGGCCATCACCACCGCCAGGTCGATGCCGGCCAGCCGGGGATCGCCGGCCTGGCCCTTGAGGGTCTCGGGCTGCCACACCGGCAGGCCCAGTTCCAGGGCTGCGAGCTTTACCTCGGGCGGCTTGAGATGGTTGCCGCGCCCGGCCGGGCGGTCGGGCTGGGTCACCACCAGGCGCAGGTCGGTGCGCGCCGCCAGCAGGCGCAGGGCAGGCACCGCGATTTCCGGGGTGCCCATGAAAACCGTGGCCAGCTTCAACGTTCGGCCGCCTTCACCATGCGGCGGTCGAGCTCGTCGGACAACCCCAGGCCGAGGCGCTGGCCCAGGCGGGCGCGCGCCAGCAGGGCATCACCGCCGTCGCCGCGGTCGATCACGTGCACCGGCGAACCGGCCTCGCCCGCCACCGTCAGCTCCCCGTCCAGCACCCCGTCGAG
>JAKLKR010000119.1 GCA_023150565.1 Planctomycetota bacterium | reverse complement strand
TCGCCCTGGCGCCGCGCAAGGTCGCGGTCGACGACGCCATGACCGCCTTCGAGGACCACCGCTTCGCCGCCGCGCTGTGCGACCGCCTGCGCGGCGAGGTGGGCGAGATCGCCGCCGGGAAGCGCGCCGAGCGCGCGGTGCCCGCACCGGCGCTCGACCGCCTGCGCCGCGCCGATGGCAACTTCTGGGCCGGCGACCAGCCGGTGATGCTGGTGGGGGCGATGGGCTACAGCGAACTGAAGCAGGACCTCGACCAGGTGCGCGACCTGGGCTTCAACACCGTCGGCACCGACTTCGCCTCGGGCGCCAGCCTGGCCATGCTCACCGGGCCGGACCAGGCCGACCTCAAGCGCCTGGAGGAGCTGAAGCAGGCCATCGCCCTGTGCGCAGGCAAGGGCTTCACCTGGTCCTACACCCCGTCGCTGCACTATTTCCCGCTGTGGGCGCTGAAGGCCCATGCGGACGTCACCGGCGGCGAGCAGATGGACCTGCTGCCCGACTGGTCGGGCCGCGACCGCACGCGCAAGGCCAAGGACTACGGCAGCTTCTTCCCCTTCTCGATCTTCTCGCCCACCGTCCACACCCTGGTCGGACGCCTGTTCGACGTGGTCCTGCCCGAGCTGGAGCGGGCGCCCGGCAGCGGCATCTGCTGGCTGATGAACGAGCCGCGCTACCACAAGGACCGCGATCCGGTGGCGCGCGAACGCTTCCAGGCCTTCCTGCGCCAGCGCCATGCCTCGCTCGAGGAGCTGAACGCGCGCTGGGGCACCAGCCACCGCGACTTCGCCGCCATCGAGCTGCAGGCCGGGGGCAGCGACCCCGGCCGCCACGACTACCTCGACTGGCACCAGGCCGAGGTCGGCGGCTGGTTCTCGTGGCTGGGAGGTGAAGCGCGCAAGCGCGCGCCAGGGGTGCCGCTGTCGAGCAAGCCGATGGCCTGGACCCTGTTCGCGCCCGAGACCGGCATCGACTTCGAGCGCGAGGCGCTGGAATGGGAGGTGCCGGGCTGCGATTCCGGGCGCGAGCCCCACGACCGCTGGACCGCCTTCAACGGGGTCGAGGCCGGGACCCTGCTCGACTTCCAGAAGTCGGTCGCCCCCGGCAAGCCGCTTGCCGACCACGAATACCACTGGGTGCACGCCCCCGGCCTGTCGGCCGAGTACTCGCGCGCCACCTTCCTGCACAGCTACCTGCACGGCCTGCGCTGGAGCCAGTTCTGGGTGTGGGGCAACGGCGACCTGCGCCCCGGCTCGGTGGCCGGCGGCTCCGGCATGCAGTACACCGCGGTATCGCAGCCGGCGGTGCTGTGGGGCGCGGCCCAGGCCGCGCTCGACCTGCGCCGGCTGGCGCCGGTGATGGCGGCCTTCCCCCAGCCCGCCCAGGTGGCGATCGCGTTCTCGCGTCCGACCCTGTTCCGCGACGGCACCGCGCACCGCGACCGCATCCATGCCGCCTACCGCGCCGCCACCGCCCTCGACGCCCCGGTCGGCTTCGCCACCGGGCGCATGATGCGCGAGGGCCGGCTGGCGCGCTACCGCCTGCTGATCCTGCCCGGCGACCGCCTCGCCGAGCCGGCGGAGCGCGACGCCATCCAGGCCTTCCTCGACCAGGGCGGCACGGTGGTGCGGATCGGGCCCTGCCTGGCCCAGGACCCCTACCGCCGCCCGCTCGCCCCGCTCACCGCCGGCAAGGGCCGGCTGGTGCAGCTCGACCCCGCCGAGCCGCCGGCGCTCGCCGCCCGCCTCGACGACCTGCTCACCGCCGCCGGGGTCGAGCGCCCGGTGCGCGTGCGCGCCCGCGACGGCCGCCCGGCCTGGCCGCTGGAATGCCGCACCGCCATCGTCGACGGGCGCCGGGTGGTGGCGCTGATCGGCAGCGACAAGGCGGCGCGCAGGGTCGTGCTGGAGGGGGCGCAGCCGGTCGCCGGCTGGCAGGACCTGCTCAGCGGCGAGCGCCAGGCCGCCGGCGAGTTCACCCTGGCCCCCAACGAGGTGCGCTTCCTGCGCCTCGATCCCTGAGTTGCCAAGCGCCGCGGGCGGCGACCATCGCCGCCCCCATGAGCGACCCCGCTGCGACCGCCGCCCCTGCCGCTCCCGCGCCCGTGCCCGTGCCCACGCCCGGTCCCGAGGATCACCTGCCGGGGTGGCAGCAGTGGATCAACCAGTTCTGCGAGAACTGGATCTTCGCCTTCCTGGTGGCGATGGCGATCCGCCTGTTCCTGATCGAGGCCTACGGCATCCCCACCGCCTCGATGGAGCCGATGCTCTACGGCGACCCCGGCTTCCTCAAGGGCGACCATGTGGTGGTCGACAAGCTGGTGTGGCGCTTCACCGGCATCAGCCGCTGGGACGTGACGGTGTTCCAGTTCCCCCTCGCCGAGCTGGAGAGCCGCAGCGGGCGCGACGCCCGTCCCGCGGTCGACGACCGCGGCGAGCGCCTCGACCGGCCCTTCACCCGCCCGCCGATGTGCCGCAACTTCGTCAAGCGCGCGGTGGTGCTGCCGGGCGACGTCTTCTACATCGCCGGCGGCAACATCTACCTCAAGCAGGCGGATGGCACGTTTGCCGCCGCTCAGAAGCCGGAGCATGTGCAGGAGGCGGTGTGGCAGACCATCTGGCAGCACGGCGCCCAGCCCGGCTACCTGCCGTGGGAGGGCAGCGGCGGCTGCACCGTCGCCGATGCCGGCGGCACCCTGCGCCTGTCCCTGGCGGCGGGCGGGACCTGCTCCTTCACCCAGCCCCTGCGCAACCTCTACCTCAAGCCCAACCCGGTGCGGGTGGCCCGGCTGCCGGCCGCGCCCAACGAGTCGGGCGACATCGTCCAGGCCAGCCTGGTCGCCCCGCAGTTCCGCGCCCGTGGCGTCGAGGGCAACATCTGGGACCTCGACCACTGGCAGATCAGCCGTCTCACCAGCGCCGACCTCGATTCCGGTTCGCACGGCACCGAACTGAACCCGCTGATGGACGAATGGGTGGGCGATCTGCGCCTGGTGGCGCAGGTGGCGCGGCTCGAAGGTGAGGCGGCGATCATCCTGCGTCTGGGTTCGCTGCGGGCATGGATCCTGCACCTGCGTGCCGACGGCTGGCGCCTTGAGGCCGACGGCAAGGAATTGGCGGCGGGCAAGGAATCCCCGCTCGGGCGCACCATCGCCTTCGCCCATCTCGACGACCGCGTCTCGCTGCGCTTTGATGGCCGCGAGGTGGCCGGGGCGATGGTGGCCCCGGGCGACGCCCAGCGCAACCGGCCCGGGCTCGAGATCACCGGCAGCGGCACCCTCGACCTTGCCGGCGCCCATCTGCAGCGCGACCTGCACTACTCGGCACGCGGCTTCCTGTGCGACGATTCCGCCAGCTTCAAGCGCTACAGCGAGGATGTGCGCAAGGTCGCCGACGAGGAGGGCCGCGACACCCTCGCCCGCCACCGCGACCTCATCCGCCAGGTGCGCGAGCAGATGCGCCCGGGGGTGACCCTCACCGCCGCCCAGGCCACCGCGCCCTGGGGCTTCAGCCCCGAGACCGCCATCACCGCCCCTGCCGACGGCTACCTGCTGCTGGGCGACAACAGCCCGCACAGCTGGGATGCGCGCATGTGGGGCTGGGTGCCGGCGCGCAACCTGCGTGGCGAGGCCCTGGCGGTGCTGCTGCCGCCCTGGCGCTGGCGGATCGTGCGCTGATGGCCGTCGCCGCGCCCGTGTTCAGGTGGTGTGAAGCCCCCCGCTCGGCGGGCCGGCAGTCCACGTTCAGACAGGCGGTTAGGTCGGTTGCGCACGGCTTTTCAACAATTGCACCTGGCCCGACCCCAGCTATCGACAGCCACCTTGCACGGTTCAGAGGCGGTCAAGACAGTGTTGAGATCCGGTTCACGAGTTGTCCTAACAAGGACTTGCATGGCGGTGAAGCGATCGTGCCGAGGGTTTCCCGGCAGGCAGATGGTCAGTAGGTCAGGCGCAAGAGCGGGAGTTATCAACAAATGCCTTTATTCGCGGTCGCAGGATTGACCAAGCGCTTCGGCGCACGCACCGTGGTCTCTGGCTTCGAGATGCGGGTGGAACCCGGCGAAGTGGTCGGACTGCTGGGTGCAAACGGGGCGGGCAAGAGCACCACCTTCCGCATGGTGGTGGGTCTGTACCGACCGGACGCCGGCAGCATCCAGTTTGATGGCCGCGACATCACCCCGCTGGCGATGTACCAGCGCGCCCGCCTCGGCCTGGGCTACCTGGCCCAGGAGCCGACCGTGTTCGCCGACCTCTCGGTGGCCGACAACGTGCGCATCATCCTCGAACAGCATGTGCCGCGCGCCCAGGTGGCGGAGCGGCTGGAGAGCCTGCTCAACGAACTCGGCCTGGCCCACCTGCGTGCCCAGCCGGCCGGGCGCTGCTCGGGCGGCGAGCGCCGCCGGCTCGAGATCACCCGCGCCCTGGTGGTGCAGCCCAAGCTGCTGTTCTTCGACGAACCCTTCGCCGGGGTCGATCCCAAGAGCCGCGGCGACATCGTGGCGATCATCAAGGCGCTGCAGGCGCGCGGGGTGTCGGTGCTGATCACCGACCACCACGCCGAGACCATCCTGCGCCTGGTCGACCGCCTGTACGTGATGAAGAGCGGCAGCAACTTCGCCGAAGGCACCCCCGCCGAGGTGGTGGCCAACCCGGCGGTGCGCTCGGAGTACCTGGGCGAGGATTTCGTGCTGTGAGCCGCGAGGGTTCGGATGGACGCCAAGGGGCGTGTGGGGCTGGGAGATCCACTGCCGTTCTCGGTCGCCCTGGCCTTTGGCGCCTGCCGCGGATCCTGCTGTGATGCAGCGCATCACCGCCGTCGTCGGTTCCAGCGTGCGCCTGCGCGACGAGCTGCTGCAGCCGCTGCTGGCGACCTGGGGCGGCGAGATCAAGCGCGCGGTCGAGCCTGAGGACGTGCCGGCCCTGCTGATGGATCTCGATACGCCGTCGCTGTTCAGCACCCCGGCGCTGTGGGTGGTGCGCTGCGACCAGGCCTGGCTCAAGCGCCACGCCGAGGCCCTGGCGGGCATGGTCGGTCCCGGCACCGGCCTGGGGGCGCTGGTGCTGGTGGCGCCCGAGGTCGACCGCCGCACCGCCCTGGCCAAGGCGCTGGACAAGGCCGGGGCGCTGCTCGACGCCGCCGGGCCCGGCGACCGCGAGATCCACGCCTGGACCACCGCGCGCCTCAACGACCACCCGCAGGGGGTCGAGGAGGCCGGCCAGGTCGCCAACCTGCTGGTCGAGGCCTTCGGCGCCGAGGTCGACGCCATCCTGGGTGCGATCGAGCAGATCGCGCTCTATGCCGACGAGGCCCCGCTGACCCCGGCGGCGACCCGGGCGGTGGTGGCGGGGATCGCTGAACGACCCCCGTGGGAGGCGGTCGCGGCGCTGTTCGAGGGCGATGCCCGGCGCTGCCTCGAACTGCTCCATGCCGGCCACGGCCAGGCCCCCGAACTGCTGCTCGGGGCGGTGGCCGCCGACCTGCGCCGCATGCTCGCCTGCGCCGAGACCAAGGACGACATCGAGGCGGCGCGCCTGGCCGGGCACAAGGGCTCGCCCTTCGCCATGCGCCACGCCCGCCGCCGGCTGCAGGCGGTGGGGGTGGGCAACGCGGTGCGGCTGATGAACGGGGTGGCGCAGACCTGGCGCCAGCTGCGCCAGGGGGGCGGCGACGCCGGGGTCGCGCTCGACTGTTTCGTGCTTCACGCACGCCGGGTGCTGCGTCCCGGGGCCGGCTAGATTTGCGCCGTAAGCCGTTACGACAGCCAGCCCGCCAGCAACTCGGGGGGGACCGGAGCGGCCCATGAAGGTGTTCTTCTGCGACGTGTGCGGGGTGCGCGTCACCGACGTCGATCTCAGCGGCGGGCGCGGCATGCGCCGGCGCAACGACGTGATCTGTTCCACCTGCCTCGAACTCGGCCATGGCCGCCAATGGGCCGAGGACCGCGGCCTGTCGCAGCGCACCACCGCCGAGGCCGCCGCGGCCGACGCTCCGCCCGCGGCGGCCAACCCGGTCATCGACGCCGCCCGCGACCGTGCCGCCACCATGCCCGACCATGGCGTGGGCAGCCTGGCCGCCGCCGCCAGCGGCTTCAGCGCCCTCGCCCCCGATGCCCCGTCTGCCGCCCCTGCGGTCGAGGACATCGAGGACGCCGCCCAGCCCGCCGACTCCCAGGATCCCGCGATGTCTCAGGACCCGACCCCCGACACCTCCGCGCCCGCCGACAAGCAGGGGGCGGGCTCGGCCAAGCGGTCGGCGGCGCGCAGCGGCAAGGCCCAGACTCCCAAGGGCGCCTCGACCAAGAGCGCCAAGGTGCCTTCCACCGCGCGTTCGGCGCGCAAGGCGGCGCAGGAAAAGCAGAAGATCATCCTGGTCACCCTGGTCGGCCTGTGCGTGATCATGCTCGCCGGGCTGGGCATCATGCTGATGCAGGGCGGCAAGGCCAAGGCCCAGGACGGCAAGGTGATCGAGCTGAGCGCCGAGCGCGACAAGCTGTTCGAGGCGGTGCGCGCCACCCGCGATGTCGCCTTCCGCGATCCCCACAACCTCTCCGATGCCGACATCCAGGCCACCATCGCCAAGATCCATGATCTGCAGAACAAGGTCGAGGCCTTCGAGGACTTCGCCAAGCGCGGCGGATGGAGCGTGGACAACGTCGCCACCCAGCTTGAGACCTGGAACGTCAGCGATATCTACGGCAAGTTGAAGATGTGGAACGACGAGAACGCCAAGCGCAAGATGCGCTCGATGTCTCCTGAGCGGCAGTGACCGAGAACGCGCGCAGCCGCGCCCTGGCGGCGCTGCTCGCCCTCGATCAGGGGCGCATCGATCTGCTCGACCAGGTGCTGGAACCGCCCCTGCCCGACCCGCGCGAAGCCGCCCTGGCGCGCGAGCTGGCGCTGGGCGCGGTGCGCTTCCGCCGCCTCTATGACTGGCTGTGCCAGGCCTTCCTGCGTCCGGGCGCGCAGCCGCCGCCGCTGCTGGCGGCGTTGCGCCTGGGCTGCCACCAGCTGTTCGCCTGCGACCGCATCCCGCCCCATGCCGCGGTGGGGGCCACCATCGACGCCCTGCGCGACGCCGGCCATGGCCGCCTGGGCGGGGTGGCCAACGCGGTGCTGCGCCGCTGCGCCGCCCTGCGCCAGGAGGAGCGTCGGGGCGAAGGCCCGCTCGGCCGCCTGGCCGCTGACCACCAGCCGGCGGTGCCGGCGGTCCGCCACAGCCTGCCGGACCTGCTGGTCGAGCACCTCGCGCCCCTGCTGGTGCCGGGCGAGCGCGAACTCGCCGCCCTCGACGAGCAGGTGCCGCTGTGCACCCGTTCGCGTCCCGGGGTGCCGCCCCTGCTCGGCCGCAGCATCGTGCGCCGCGAGGGGGCGTGGACCTGGTGGCGCGACCCCGCCGAAGCCCTGGCCGGGCCGGTGGCCGACGGCCGCTGCGTGGTGCAGGACGCCAGCCAGGGCGAGGTGGTGGCGGCGGCGCGCCCGCGGCCGGGCGAACTGGTGCTCGACCTCTGCGCCGCCCCGGGCGGCAAGAGCCGGGCCTTCGCCGATGCCGGTTGCCGGGTGGTGTCGGCCGAGCTGCAGGCGGCCAAGTGCCGCGAACTGGCCGCCGACCGCTTCACCGTGGTGCGCGCCGACGGGCGCCGCCCGCCCTTCGCCGCAGGTTCGTTCGACGTGGTGCTGGTGGACGCCCCGTGCAGCAACAGCGGGGTGCTGGCGCGCCGGCCCGAGGCGCGCTGGCGCTACAGCCCCGAGACGGTGGCTTCGCTGGCGGCGCTGCAGCGCGCCCTGCTGGCGGCGGCGGCGCCGCTGGTCAGGCCGGGCGGCCGGCTGGTCTATGCCACCTGCAGCCTGACCCCGGCCGAGAACCAGGCGGTGGCCCAGGGCCTGCCCGGCTGGCGGCTGCTGGCCGAGCGCCTGTCCTGGCCGGGAGCCTGGACCGCTGGCGGCTACGTGGCGGTGCTGGTGGCGGTCTGAAAACGCATCAGGCACGGGCTGGCGCCCAGTGGGGTTAAGCCAAGGCTAAGCGAGCACCGAGGACGGCTCTTGCGGAGCGTCGATGCCCACATCGACGCCGCGGTGATGCTGCCATGGTCCCGGATCCGCGCACAAGAGACTCCGTCGACGTGGGCGTCGACGCTCCAAATGCGGCCGTCCGCCATTCTCACGACTTGGCTTAAGGCCTCTGGGCACCAGCCCGTGCCTGATCGCCGATCCGGTCGCGTGACCGCCTTCAAGCCGGCTTGAGCTTGAAGAACTCCTCGTCGATGTACTTGGTGGTGATCTGGTTGGCGAGGAACTTGGGGTCCTTCAGCAGGCGCTGATGGAAGCCGATGGTGGTCTTGGGCCCCTCGATCAGGTATTCGGCCAGCGCCTGCTCGAGCAGGCGGATGGCGTCGGCGCGGTCCTTGCCGTGGACGATCAGCTTGGCGATCATCGAATCGTAGTTGGGCGGGATGGCGTAGCCGGCGTAGCAATGGCTGTCGACGCGGATGCCCTTGCCCGAGGGGGCGGCATAGACGCCGATCTTGCCCGGGCAGGGGCTGAAGTTGTTCTGCCAGTCCTCGGCGTTGACGCGGATCTCGATGGCGTGGCCGTAGGGCTTGATGTCGGCCTGGCTGAAGGGCAGCTTGGCCCCCGCCTCGACCTCGATCTGCAGGCGGATCAGGTCGGTGTCGGTGCACATCTCGGTGACCGGGTGCTCGACCTGGATGCGGGTGTTCATCTCGAGGAAGTAGTAGGCCTGGCGTTCCAGGTCGTAGATGAACTCGACGGTGCCGGCGTTGTGGTACTTGGCCGCCTTGGCGAGCTTGACCGCGGCTTCCATCATGCTGGTGCGGATGGCCGGGGTGATCACCGGGCTGGGCGACTCCTCGACCAGCTTCTGATGGCGGCGCTGGGTCGAGCAGTCGCGGTCGCCCAGGGCCACCACGTTGCCGTGGGTGTCGCCGATGATCTGGATCTCGATGTGGCGGGCGCGCTGGACGAAGGCCTCGATGATGCAGTCGGCGTTGCCGAAGGCGGCCTCGGCCTCGCGCTGCGCCTGCATCAGCCCCGACACCAGCGAGGCGTCGTTGTGGGCCACGCGCATGCCGCGGCCGCCGCCGCCGGCGGTCGCCTTGATCAGCACCGGGTAGCCGATCTCGTGCGCGACCTTGAGCGCGTCCTCGGGGCTGGCCACCGGGCCGGTCGAACCGGGCACGGTGGGCACCCCGGCGGCGTGCGCCAGGGTCTTGGCCTTGGCCTTGTTGCCCAGCGCCTCCATCGCCGCCGAGGTGGGTCCGACGAAGGCGATCTTGCAGTCGCGCACCACCTGGGCGAAGTGGCTGTTCTCGCTCAGGAAGCCGAAGCCGGGGTGGATGGCGTCGACATCGGCGAGTTCGGCGGCGGCGATGATGTTGTTGATGTTGAGGTAGCTCTGCTTGGCCGGGCCGGGGCCGATGCAGATCGACACGTCGGCCATCTTGACCGGCAGGCTGTCGCGGTCGACGGTGGAATGGACCACGCAGGTCTCGATGCCCATGCGCCGGCAGGTCTTGATGATGCGCAGGGCGATCTCGCCGCGGTTGGCGATCAGGAGGCGTTTGAACATGGGTGGGTACGTCCGGGCGTCCGGGCGTCCGGGCGTCCGGACGTCAGGCCGCGAGGGTAGCGGGGAAGGGTATCAGCCGACCAGGAACAGGACGGTGCCGTATTCGACCGGCTGGCCGTCGGTGACGCAGACCTTCTTGATCTGGCCGCGGATGCCCGCCTCGGGCTTGATCTCGTTGAACACCTTCATGGCCTCGACCAGGCACACCACCTTGTTCTCGTCGACCTGGGTGCCGACGCCGACGAAGTTCTGGGCGTCGGGGTTGGGCTTGAGGTAGGCGGTGCCGGGGATGGGCGAGATGACCTTCTTCCACGAGGGGTCGTCGCCGGCCGGCGCGGGGGCGGCGGCGGGCGCCGCGGCAGCGGCCGGAGCGGCGACGGCCGCTGGTGCGGCCGGCAGGGCGGCGACCACCTGGGTCACCGCTGCGCAGGCCTTCTTGAGTCTCACCTTGAGCTGATCGCTCTCGATCTCGACCTCGACCAGGTCGTTATCCTTCATCAGCTTGGTGATCTCTTTGAGGGTCTTGATGTCCATGGGTGCCCTGGCTCCCGGGGGTCTCTGCCGGCAAGCCTGCCAGCGGTGCGAGGGGGGGACGCTAGGAGGGTGGCCGGGGGTGTCAACCCGAGCGCTGAATGAGTCGATGCGCATATTGCATCGATGTGTCATCAACCCTTCTGTCTGGTGGCGAGTGCCGCCGTGATCGGCAGCGGGCGGATCTCGCTCGCCGGGATGGGATCGCGGCTGTCCTCGCGGTGCGGGTAGTCGAAATGCACCAGCACCGTGCCCTGGGATTGCAGGCGGCTCAGCAGATGCTCCTCGATGCGGTCGCCGGCCAGGTGGCCGCGGTGGATGGTCCAGTCGCCCGGCACGGTGAGGTGGAAGTCGATGAACACCAGGTCGCCGGCCGAGCGCAGGCGCAGGTTGTGCACGTCCAGCCATTCCGGCTCGCGGATCTCGTTGAGGGCGGCGACCACGGCGCCGATGCGCTCCTGGTCGGCCTCGTCCATCAGGCCGGCAAGCGAGCGGCGGATCAGCCCGATGGAGGTGAAGGCGAGCACCGCCGCGATCCCCACCGCCACCCCGCCGTCGATCCAGGTGCACCAGCGCGGATCCTTGACCAGCACCATCGCCCCCACCCCCGCCAGCACCCCCAGGCTGGTCCACACGTCGCTCAGCACATGCTGCCCGTCGGCCACCAGGATGGCGGAGCGGGTGCGGCGGCCGACCACCAGCAGCCACCAGCCGAGGGCGAGATTGATGGCGGCGGCGGCGCCGATCAGCCACAGGCCCTGGTCGAGCTGGCCAGGGGTGGTGCCGTGCCACAGGGCCATCCCCGCCTGCCAGGCCACCGCCAGCCCGGCGAGCAGGATCATGCCCCCTTCCAGCCCCACCGAGAGGTGCTCGGCCTGGCCGTGACCATAGGGATGGTTCTCGTCCGGCGGGGCCTCGGCGACGTTGAAGCACCAGAACATCACCCCGGTGGCGGCGACATGCACCACCGATTCCAGGGCGTCGCCCAGCACCGCGGTCGAGCCGGTGACCAGCCAGGCGCCCATCTTGAGCGCGAGCATGAGCAGGCCGACCCCCAGGCTGAGGGTGGCCGCCCGGCGGCGGTCGCGGCGGACATCGGCGGCGGCTTCCATGGCTGCCATGGTCATGGCCCTGGCGCCGGTACCAGCGGGGAAGGGAGCCGGGTTGACCCCTGGCCCCCCGCGCCATCCTCATCCGCCCATGGCTGATGCCGTCCTGCTCGTTTCCACCGCCGCCGGCGCCCTCGCCGTCGGCGCGCTCGCCGCCGCGCTGGTCGCCCGCCGTTCCGGGCGTGAACGGGTGGCGAGCGAGGTGGCGCAGGAGCGCGCCCGCCTGGACGCCGAGCAGCGCGCCGCGGTCGGCCGGCTCGAGGAGCGCAGCAGCGCCGCCCTCACCGAGGCGCGCGCCTCGCTCGAGGCCACCATCGCCGCCGAGCGCCGCCAGCTCGAGGATGCCCGCCGTTCGGCCGCCGAGCACGAGGCGCGCACCGTCCGCCGCGAACAGCAGATCGAGGGCCGCGAGCAGGCCCTGGGCACGCGCGAACAGGCGCTGATCGGCCGTGAGCAGGCCCTGGGCGAGCGCGAACGCGCCGCCGCGCGCGCGATCGAGGCCGCCGCCACCCGCGAGGAGCGCCTGCGCGCGCGCGAGGAGGCCGCCGCCCGCCTGCGCGGCTGGCTGGTGGAGCGCGGCCACCGCGCCGCCGCGGTCGAGGTGCTGCAACGCATCGACAATGACGGCAGCGGGCTGGAGGTCGAACTGGTGGTGCGCCCGGGCCCCCTGCATGTGGTGGGTGCGGTGACGGTGGAAGGCGGCGCACGCAGCGCCCCCGGCTTCGTGCAGCGCCACCTGCGCGCGCTGGTGCCCGGCCAGCCGCTCGCCCAGGGGGCGGTCGACCGCGCCGCCTCCAGCCTGTCCGCCACCGGGATCTACCGCAGCGTGCAGCCGGTGGTGACTCCGGGGGAACCCCGTGCCGATGGCGCCATCCCCACCGACGTCACGGTCAAGCTGGCCGAGGAGCCCACCCAGCGCATCGATTTCGCCATCGGCTGGGGCAGCTACGAGCGCCTGCGCGGCGGGGTGCACTACTTCGACGACCACCTCTTCGGCCAGGGCCTGCACTTCGACGCCGGGGCGCAGGTGAGCATGAAGGGCTGGGACGCCAGCATCGGGGTCGCCGACCCGATCAGCTTCGGCCCCGGCCGCCGGCTCGGCCTCGACCTCGCCGTCGAGGAGCGCCTGGAACCCTCCTACGCCCACCGCGAGGCCAGCGCGACCCTGTACTTCACCCAGCGCTTCCGCCTGCCCGGCGACCGCGCCCTGTACGAGGCGCGGCCCTACTACAGCTTCACCGGCTCGGAGGACTTCCGCATCGACGCCGAGGAGCCCTACGCGGACGAGCCGGAACGCTATTCCACCAGCATGATCGGCCTCGACTGCAAGCGCGACGGGCGCCGGCCCAAGCAGGTCGACCCCGAGACCGGCACCCTCACCCGCCTGGGAGCGGCGTGGAGCGCCAAGCCGCTCGGCGCCCAGGTCGCCTTCACCGAGCTGCTCCTGGGCGGATCCGACAGCGTGCGCTCGTTCACCAAGGACGATCTCGGCCCGCGCGATCCCGACGGCCAGCCGCTGGGCGGCCTGACCAGCGCGGTGGCCAGCTGCGAACTGCGCCTGCGCCCGTTCGCGCGCCGGCGCGAGCTGGAATTCGCCGCCTTCTATGACATCGGCATGGTCGCCGCCTCGGCCTTCCGCATCGAGGGGCCGGCCGGCCAGGCGGTGGGCGGCGGCCTGCGCTACCGCCTGCCGGTGGGCCCGATCCGCCTCGACTACGGCTACAACCCCGGCGACCGCCTGGGCGCGCGCCATCCCTGGGCGCTGCACCTGGCGATGGGCTTCGCGTTCTGAGCGCACGCCAGCGCGGCGGCACAAGCGACGATCATCGTCGCCGGCCGCCCGGTGGACGGATGGCGGAGGCTCCCCTGCCTCCGGCTACCCTGATCCAGGCTTCGGATACCGCGGCCGCCAAGGACCGCCATGCCGACCGACCCCTCCGCCTCCGTCCTGCAACCGTGGCAGCGCCCCTGGTACTGGTGCGCCCCTGGCGAATGGTCGACCTTCGGCTGGGTCATCGCCCTGCACCTGCTGGCGGCGGCCGGGCTGATCCTGCTGCCGCTGCCGTCCTGGCCGGTGCTGGCGGCGGCCGGCGGGCTGATCGCGCTCGGCGGCCTGGGCACCACCGTGGTCTACCACCGCGCCCTCAGCCATTGCGCCCTGGCGCTCAATCCGCTGGTGGAACAGGCGCTGATCCTGTGCGCGGTGGGCAACGGCTCCGGCACTCCGCGCACCTGGGTGGCGATGCACCGCCTGCACCACGCCACCAGCGACCGCCACGACGACATATCCTCGCCCCACCACGGCGGGTTCATGTGGTCGCACCTGCGCTGGCTGTGGCAAGCCGACCAGGCCCCGAGCGAGCGCTTCGCCAAGGATCTGCACGGCCACGGCTACCGCTTCTGGTCGCGCGCCCAGGTGCCGGTGCTGGCGCTGTCGCTGTTCGGCGGCCTGCTGTGGCCCGGCCTGGGCGGCGCCGACCTGCTCACCGCCGCCCTCTGGCTGGGCCCCCTGCGCCTGCTGTGGGCGCTGCACGCCCAGTGCGCGATCAACAGCATCTGCCACCTGGGCGAACCCGATGCCGAGCACGGCTCCAGCCGCAACGTGTGGTGGCTGACCCCCTTCCTGCTCGGCCAGGGCGAGAACTGGCACGCCAACCATCACCGCCGCCCCAGCGACGCCCGCCTCGGCCGGCGCGCCCAGATCGATTTCGGCTGGTGGACGATCAGCGTGCTGCGCGTGTGCCGGCTGGCCAGCCGGGTCAGGCTCGCGGCCTAGGGATTCCAGTTGGTGGAGGCGGGATTGCTGCACCCCAGATAGGCACTGGCGCTGGCGGCGATGCTCTGCACGTGGCCATCGAAGAAGGTGTAGACCGCGCGGCTGCCGCGATGGCGCGACTGGTCCCACACATTGGCGAAGTAGCCAGGACTGCCGGTGTTGAAGAACAGATGCCAGTCCATGGCGTCGCCGACCACGATGCGCCGCGAGGGCTGCGTGATCCTGCTCTGGGCGATGTCGACCCCGGCAGGATTGAACCCGCCCGCGGGATCCAGCCAGCACATGCTGCTCTGGTTCGATGCTGGGAAGTCGGGATACCAGGTCATGCCATATCCGGTCCGGCTGGTGGTGAACCAGGCCGGCGTGGGCTTCCAGTTCTGGCATCCCCAGAACACGGAACTGCCGCGTACGGCGTAGATGCTCGCGCTGTCGGAAGCCTCATGACCGACAAAGGAGGCGATGGCATTGAACCAGTGGACGGCGACGGTGACGTCGTCGGCCCGCGGCGTCTTCAGACGCGGCAGCATGCCCTCCCAATCATTGGCATAGGCAAGGATGGCGATGCCGATCTGGCGCTGGCTGGAGGCGCAGCGCATCTGCTTGGCCTGCTCCTTCACCAGGGAGATCGCCGGCAGCAGCATGCCGGCCAGGATCGCCACGATGGCGATCACCACCAGCAGTTCGATGAGGGTGAAGGCAGAGCGGTGCGGGAGGCTCATACCCCAGTCTACCCCAGGCTGCTTGTTTTCGGAGGTAGCTTTCGCTCAGCGGGGCGGGGCGGCGGTCGAGGCCCGTTCCCGCAGAAAGGCCGGCATCTGCACGGCTCCAGGGGCGCCGTCGGCATCCCCATCGATCCGCGCCAGCAAGCGGTCCAGGGCCTGCAACGCCAGGCTGCGCATGGGGATCTCGACCGCGGTCACCGCCGGGGTGAGGAAGGGGAACCAGCGCACATCGGCGCAGCAGGCCACGCTCACCGCCTTCGGCACGCTCAGGCCCACTTCGCCCAGGGCGCCGACGACCTTGGGAATATCGTTCCAATCGTAGCAGATGACGCCGGTGACACCGGCCCGGCAACGCACCACCACCTCGCTCATGGCGTTGGCGGGCAGCACCTCGACCTGCATACGTACCGCCTTGCCGACCCGCACCAGGCCCTCCGGCCGCTCGGTTTCGCTGAAATGACCGACCCCGTCGCCGTGATGGCCGAGGTAGATCACCCGGCGGTGGCCGAGGCGGGCGAAATGGCGGGCCAGGGCCTCGGCCGCGCCCGCCTCGTCGGGCAGGAACTGGGGCAGCGCCAGGTCGGTGCGCAGGTTGAGCAGCACGGCGGGATAGCGCTCGGCGACGAAGTCGGCGAGCACGCTGCGCGGCACATGCGAGACCGCCAGCACCCCGTCCAGGCGCTGGGCCATCTGCATCGCGCGCCAGGAGGCGCGATCCGGCACCGGGGTGTAGAGCAGGCGCCAGCCGCGCTCCAGCAGGCGTTCGGCGACGGCGTCGAGCACCCCCTCGTACACCC
>JAKLKR010000118.1 GCA_023150565.1 Planctomycetota bacterium | reverse complement strand
GGGTCGTGGCGGCCACCGGCGCCGGCAGGGGGGCCGGGGCGGGGGCCGGGGCCGGGCGTGCGGCCAGCCACCAGGCGCCGGCGCCCAGCGCCAGCACCGCGGCGGCTGCCGCCAGCATCGGAAGCGGGCCGCGGCCGCGGGGTGCTCCGCCGCCACCGGCCAGGCGTTCGCATTCGCGCGCCACCTCGAACCAGCTCGCCGGGCGCCGCGAGCGGTCCTTGGCCAGCAGCCGGCCGAGGAAGTCGTCGAGCCCGCCCGGCAGGCCGGCGCGGCTGCTGGCCAGGCGCGGGATCTCGCCGGTGATCTTGCGGGTGATGAGCTGCTGGATGGTGTCGGCGTGGAAGGCGGGATGGCCGGTGAGGGCGTGGTAGAGCACGCAGCCGAGGCCATAGATGTCGGCGCGGAAGTCCACGCCTTCGGGATCGTCGAACTGCTCCGGCGCCATGGTCGCGGGGGTGCCCAGCACCACTCCCTGGCGGGTCAGGTTCATGTCGCCGGCCGCCTGGGCCGGGCGCGCCAGGCCGAGATCGACCAGCTTGGCCAGCCAGGGCAGACGGGCGCCCTCGGCGGCCTGCGGATCGCGCGCCAGCAGCACGTTTTCGGGCTTCACGTCGCGGTGGATGATGCCGGCGCGGTGGGCATGGCCGAGGGCCTCGGCGAGCTGGCAGCCCAGGCGCAGGGCGTCGGCCGGCTCGAGCGGGCCGTTCCTGTCGATCCATTGGCGCAGGGTGGGGCCGTCGATGAACTCCATCACCAGGAAGGGCTCGCCGGCCGGGGTCAGCCCGGCGTGGTGGCAGGCGACGATGTGCGGGTGAGCCAGCCCGGCGAGGATGCGCGCCTCGCGCTGGAAGCGCGCCACCCATTCGCGGTCGGCGCCCAGGCGCAGCACCTTCACCGCCACCGCGCGGTCGAGGTAGGTCTGGCGCCCGCGCCACACCACCCCCATGCCGCCGCGGCCCAGCTCGCTGTCGATCACCACGTCGGGGATGAGCGGGATCTCGCCGGGATCCGCCGGCGCCATCTGCCGGGTGGCGTCGCCGCCGCTCTGCACGGTGGCGTCGGTGCCGGTGCTCATGGTTTCGCCCGGGGCAGGGCGGCGAGCAGGTCCTCGACGCTGGGGCGGTCGGCGGGGCTGCTGCCGACATAGGCCCACGCCACCTTCCCGTCCGGGCGCAGCACCAGCGAGGTCGGGCGGGCGAGGTTGTCCTCGATCCCGAGCGAGCGCACCAGCAGCAGGCTGACGTCGAGCGCCACCGTCATCGGCGGGGGATCCTTGCGCAGCGACTGCACCGCCTGGATGAAGGCCGGCACCGACTCGGTGGGGCCGGGATAGACCACCACCAGCTCGGCGCCGGCGTCGCGGAAGCGCTGGTGCTGGTCGCTCAGGGCGGCGGTCTGGGTCGAGCAGTACAGGCACACCTGGCCCGAGAACCCGCGCATCACCACCAGCACCGTGGGCTTTCCGGAACGGGTGATGTCCACCACCCCGCCGCCATGGGCGAGGAAGCGGGTCTGGGCCAGCGGGCGTCCGACCAGGGTGCGGCCGTAGGGGTCGCCGGTGGCGGCCTGGCGGCCGGTGTCGTAGAGGTCGCCCGGCTGCTCGCCGCTGGTGTAGAGGCGCAGCAGCTTGCCGGCGTTGCCTTCCTGCAGGCGGGTCCACAGCCCGGGCAGCACCGCCGGCTCGGCGCTGGGGGCGCTGACGGCGAGTTCGAGCTGGGCGGGGGCGGCGGGGGCCACCGAGGCCAGGGGGGCGTCCTTCACCAGCGGCACGCTGGCAGCCGGCGGCGCCGGGGGTGCGGGAGGCTGGGGGAGGGCGGCGAGTGCAGCCAAGGGGGCGGCGAAGGCGGCGATGCCGGCGGGCACATGCGTGCTGCCGGCGACCTCGGCCTGGCGCAGCACCCAGCCCTGGTCCCAGGCCAGGCGGGCGTTCCAGCCGGTGGCGGCCAGGGTCCAGCTGACGCCATCGGGTCCGATCGCCCAGGCGGCCTGGGCGCCGGCGGGGGCGCCCAGGTCGCTGGCGGATGCCACCCCGTCCTTCCAGCGCAGCCATGGCCCCACCGCCAGGCCCTGGACATAGAGCCCGGCGCTGGCCGGCCGGCCGGCCTCGTCGCGCAGCACCCAGAAGCCCTGGCGCACGCCATGCTCCCAGCGCCCCTCGGCGGCTGGCACGCCGTCGGCATGCCAGTGGCGCCACGGGCCGTCGGCGCGGTCGTCGCGATAGGCGCCCTCGCTGGCGAGGTGGCCGCTGGGATGCCACGAGCGCCAGCGCCCGCTGCGCAGGCCGCCGGCGCCATAGCTGCCGGCGTGCTGCGGGCTGCCGTCGGCGTACCACCAGCGCCACGGCCCGGTCTGCAGGTCGTCGGCCCAGGCGCCCTCGGCGCGCAGGGCGCCGTCGGGGTAGCGGTAGGTCCAGGTGCCGACCTGCCTGCCGGCCACCACCTGGTTGCGCAGCTCGGGCGGGGTGTCGGGGCGCTGCCCATCGCAGCCGGTCAGGGGCAGGAGCAGCAGGACGGCGCAGACGTGACGGAGGGGGAGGGCCATGGTCCCATGGTGTGCGCGGATACGCCCGCGACGCAACCCCGCGTCGTCAGGGGAATCCCGATCAGCCGGCGTATGGCCGGGCCTTCAGGCGGCGATCTCGATCCGCTCGCCCTGCAGGCGCACGCCATAGGTCGCCACCCTCACCGCGGCGTCGTCGAGGCAGGCGCCGGTGCGCAGGTCGAAGCGCTGCTTGAGCAGGGGCGAGGCCACGAACAGGGTGCCGGACTTGTCGCCCACCAGCCCGCGCGACAGCACCATGGCGCCGGTGAAGGGGTCGCGGTTGTCGAGCGCGAAGAGGTGCTCGCCGGCGGCGTCGCGCACGCGGAACACCGCGATCTGGCGCCCGTCGAGCAGGGCGCACACCCCGCTGTCGGGGACGATGTCGGCGAGCCGGCAGACCGGGGTCCAGGAGCTGGTGGTGGTCATCTCAGGCCTCGACGGGCTGGAGGGTGGAACGTTCGGCGGCGCTGGCGGGACGGACCTGGCCGCGCTCCGGCACCATCACCACGCTGGGATCCGGGTCGGTGCTGTTGACGAAGCTGCGGAAGCGGGCGCGCCTGGCCGGGTCCTCGCACACCGTGCGCCATTCGTCCTGGTAGGTGGCGACGATGTGCGCCATCTCGGCCTCCAGCTCGGCGGCGATCCCCAGGCTGTCCTCGACCACCACCTGGCGCAGGTAGTCGATGCCGCCCTCCAGGCGGTTGAACCAGGTGGCGGTGCGCTCCAGGCGGTCGGCGGTGCGGATGTAGAACATCAGGAAGCGGTCGGTGTAGCGCACCACCTGCTCCTCGGTGAGGTCGGCAGCGAGCAGCACCGCGTGCTGCGGGCGCATGCCGCCGTTGCCGCACACGTGCAGGTTGTAGCCCTTGTCGGTGGCGATGATGCCGAAGTCCTTGCCCTGGGCCTCGGCGCATTCGCGCGCGCAGCCGCTCACCGCGCTCTTGAGCTTGTGCGGGCTGCGCAGGCCCTTGTAGCGGTTCTCGAGGCGGATGGCCAGGCCGACCGAATCCTGCACCCCGAAGCGGCACCAGCTCGATCCGACGCAGGATTTGACCGTGCGCAGGGCCTTGCCGTAGGCGTGGCCGGACTCGAAGCCGGCGGCGATCAGCTCGTCCCACACCAGCGGCAGCTGCTCGACGCGGGCGCCGAACAGGTCGACGCGCTGGCCGCCGGTGATCTTGCAGTAGAGCCCGAACTTCTTCGCCACCTGCCCGAGCACGATCAGCTGGTCGGGGGTGATCTCGCCGCCGGGCACCCGCGGCACCACCGAATAGGTGCCATCGCGCTGGATGTTGGCCAGGAAGCGGTCGTTGCTGTCCTGCAGGGGCAGATGCGCTGGCTCCAGCACGTGCTCGTTCCAGCACGAGGCCAGGATCGAGGCCACCGCCGGGCGGCAGACCTCGCAGCCGCGGCCGCGGCCGTGGCGCTCGAGCAGGGCGTCGAAGGTGCGCAGGCCGTGCACCCGCACCAGGTGGTAGAGCTCCTGGCGGCTGTGGCGGAAATGCTCGCACAGGTGGTTGCTGAGCTCGACCCCGGCCTTCTTCAGCTCGCCCTTGAGGATGTCCTTGAGCAGCGGCACGCACGAGCCGCAGCCGGTGCCGGCCTTGGTGCAGGATTTGATCTGGCCGACCTCGGTGAGCTTGCCGTCGGCGATGGCCTTGGCGATGGCGCCCTTGCTGACGTTGTGGCACGAGCAGATGCCGGCGCCGTCGGGCAGGCTGTCGACCCCCAGGCCGGCGGGCTTGCCGCCGGTGGCGGGCAGGATCAGCGCCTCCGGGCTGGCCGGCATCGTCACCGCGTTGAGCATCGCCTGGTGCAGGGCGCCGTAGCTGCTGGTGTCGCCCACCAGCACCCCGCCGAGCAGGCGCTTGCGGTCGGGCGACAGCACCAGCTTGCGGTAGACCTCGCCGGCGGTGTCGCTGTAGGCCACCACCTGCGCCCCGGGGGTGGCGGCGAAGGCGTCGCCGAAGGAGCCCACGTCGACGCCCATCAGCTTGAGCTTGGTGCTGAGGTCGAAGCCGGTGATGCTCGCCGGCTCCGCCGCCCCGGCGAGGGTGTCGGCCGCCACCTGGGCCATGTGGTAGCCGGGCGCCACCAGGCCGTAGGTGCGGCCCTGCCAGCAGGCCACCTCGCCGATCGCCAGGATGGCGGGGTCGGCGGTCACGCAGCGTTCGTCCACCACCACCCCGCCACGTTCGCCCACCGCCAGGCCGCAGGCGCGCGCCAGCTGGTCGCGCGGGCGGATGCCGGCGCTGAACACCACCAGGTCGCAGGGCAGCTCGGACTTGTCGGCGAAGGTCAGCTTCTCGATCGAGCCGTCGGCGCGGCGCACGATCGCGGTGGTGTTCTTGTTGAGGTGCACGCCCACCCCCAGGGCGGCGATCTTCTGGCGCAGGATGGCGCCGCCGGCGTCGTCGACCTGCACCGCCATCAGGCGCGGGGCGAACTCCACCACCTGGGTGGCGAGGCCGAGCTGGCGCAGGGCGTTGGCGCATTCCAGTCCGAGCAGGCCGCCGCCGATCACCACTCCGGTGCGGGCGCCGGCGGCGGCTGTGCGGATGGCGTCGAGGTCGTCGAGGGTGCGGTAGACCAGGCAGCCGGGGCCGTCCTTGCCCGGCACCGGCGGCACGAAGGGGTAGCTGCCGGTGGCCAGCACCAGGGCGTCGTAGGGCAGTTCGCGACCGCTGGCGGTGGTGGCCACCCGGCGCCCACGGTCGATGGCCGCCACCGCGTCGCCCAGCACCAGGGCGATGCCGTGGTCCTGGTACCAGGCCGGGGTGGCGAGCAGGCTCAGCGCCTCGGGGGGGGTGCCGCCGAACACCGACGACAGGTGCACGCGGTCGTAGGCGGCCCGGCGCTCCTCGCCCACCATGGTCACGTTCCAGCCCTGGTGCAGCCCGGCCGCCACCAGGCGCTCGGCGAAGCGGTGCCCGACCATGCCGTTGCCCACCACCACCAGATTGCGCTGCGTGATCATGCTGACCTCCGCCCGTCCCTTTGCGGCGGACGTGCCGGAGCCATCTGCCGCGCGCCGCTGCACTCCGCCGGCGGGGTGCGCTCAGGTATTCACGGAGGCGAGGGTGGCTGGCCGGGGGGCTGCTCGTTTTTCTGGCGCAGCCGCCACAGCGTCATCCCCCATTGCCCGGGCTGACCGTGGGTCAGTTCCGCCACCTCCGGGTGGGCGGCGAGCAGCAGCGCCAGCCCGGTGCTGGTCGAGGGCCAGGTCTCGCCCAGCACCAGCCAGGCACAGTCCAGCCGCGCCACCGCCTGCAGCCGTTGGCGGTCATCGCGGCAGCGCGACAGGTCGAGCCAGCGCACCGGCCGGCGGCCGTCATCGCCGTAGGCCAGCCAGGACTGATGGCTGGCCGCCACCGCCACCGGTTCGCCGGCGGGCAGGGCGGCGAGGGCGCCGACGCCGCTGCCGAGGTTGAAGACCTGGTCGCGCAGGCGGGCGCTCCACCCGTGCAGCAGCGGCGGCAGCGCCAGCAGCAGGGCCAGCGCCAGCGGCGCCAGCCAGCGCGGCCGCAGCACCGCGCCCAGGCCGAGCAGGCCGAGCAGCAGGGCGGCGGGGGCGGCCGCCATCCACCACCACGGCCACCACCAGGGGGCGGCCATGACCGCCAGCAGCGCGGCCCCCGCCAGCACCGTGCCGCGTCCCGACCAGGCCGCCGCCAGCGCCGCCAGCACCGCCCACAGCGCGAGGGAATAGCGCAGCTGCTGCGCCAGCCACCAGTCGAGGTCACCCTCCCAGGCGTGCTTGCCGCTCCACGGCCCGTGCCAGTGCAGCCAGGCCAGGGCGGCCGCGATCACGGTCAGCAGCAGGCGTTCGCGCCCGCCGGTGGCCGGCGTCCGGCGCAGCCACAGGGCCGCGCCCAGCCCGGCCAGCACCGGCCAGGCGTAGCAGGCCAGCGCCCCCAGCAGCAGCTCCCAGTGGCGCAGGCGCAGGGGGTCGAAGACGCTGGCGAGGGTGGTGGCGCGCACGAAGGCGGCATCGATCACCCCCGGCCAGCCGAGCGCCGGCACCGCCACCACCCCGATCGGGTTGCCGGTCTCGAACCAGGTGCGCAGGTACCACGGTGCTGCCAGCAGCGCCGCCAGGGCGAAGCCAGCCAGCACGCCGGCCGGGCGCAGCGCCAGCGTCCGCCGTCCGCACGCCGCCAGCAGCACTGCCAGGCACAGCGGTGCGCACCACACCCCCGAGGTCTTGAAGCCCAGAGCGGCGCCGGCGGCGGCGAGGGCGAGCGCGGTCCAGCGCGGGCAGGCGCTGCGCCCGGCGGCGAGGGCGGCGGCCAGGCTGACCACCACCGCGGCGGCGAAGGGCAGGTCGACGTGGGCGCTGTGCACGTTCTCCTGCGCCAGCGGCAGGGCGAGGGCGGCGAGGGCGGCGGCAGCGGCGGCGCGCGGGCTGGCCCCGGCCAGGCGCGCCAGCCAGGCGCTGGCGGCGGCGAAGGCGGCCAGGGCGCCGAGATTGGCGATCAGCGCCGCCCAGGTGCTGCGGCCCAGCCCCAGGCCCTGGGCCAGCAGCACCGTCCACGAGCCGGGGTAGTACAGCACCCCGCGCATGAAGTCGTCGGCCGCCAGCCACTGCTCCGGCCGTCCGTCGACGCTGCCGGCGCGCCAGAACTCCGCCGCCGCCGGCAGCTGGTACATGTGGGTGTCCCAGTCGCTGCAGGGCAGCACCGCCAGGGCCACCGGCAGGGCGGTGAGCAGCGCCGCCGCCGCCAGCAGCAGGGCGCGCACCGCGGGATCGGCGGCGGCCTGGCGCATGCCGTCGTGCAGGGCGCGGGCGTTGGCCAGGGCGGGGCGGCCGGCGGCCAGCCCGGCGCCAAGCAGCACGGCGTGGGCGGCGAGCAGCGGCAGGGGGTCCAGGCAACCGCACCAGCCCAGCACCAGCGCCGGCAGCGGCGCCAGCACCAGCCACCAGCCGGTCAGCGCGGCGGCGCGCGCGGCGGGCCCGCCGCTGACGTGGGCGAGGGCGCTGGCGGCCGGCAGCGGGGTGACCAGGGCCAGGAGCGCGAGCGGCCACCACCCGTTCATGCCGGACGCCGCGCCACCACCAGCCAGTGGGCGTACCACCAGGCGCGCCAGGCCTGGGGCGCCGCCACCGCCAGGCCGTCGTCGACGCACCAGCCCGCCACCACCGCGGCGTGCTGGTGGCGCACCCACTGGCGGGCCATGACCAGGTCGTGGCAGCGGTTCATCAGCGCGCACCAGCGCGGCCGCGGGGCCATGTCCTTGATCGCCAGCACGCCGCCGGGGGCGAGCAGGGCGGCCGCCCGCCGCACCAGGGCGCGCTGGTCGGCGGGAGCGAGGTGGTGCAGCAGGTCGCACAGCACCACCGCCGGCCACGGACCCGGCGGCAGCGGGGCGGTCGCGTCCTGGATCTGGAAGACCAGCTCAGGCGGCTGCGCCAGCAGCTGGGCGCGCTCCACCGCGCGCGCGTCGCAGTCGACCCCCAGCCCGCCGGCGATGCGCCCGTCGCTGCGCAGGGCGGCGAGCAGCAGGCCGTGGCCGCAGCCGATGTCGAGCACCCGCGCCCCCGCCGGCAGCGCCGCCGCCAGCGGCTCGAGCGGGCAGATCGCCGGGCGCAGGCCCTGGATCCAGCGCGCCGGGGCCGGCAGCCGGGCGGCCTGGGCTCGCCACGCCTGGGCCAGGCTCATCCCCGCGGGCCCGCCGCCAGCCAGGCCGCCACCAGCGCCGCCAGCACCGCCCAGGCGCGCGGATCGCGCAGGGCGTGCAGCACCGGGTCGTGGTGCAGGAGTCCGGCGCGTGCCAGGCGCACCATGTCCAGCAGCCACCAGCCCAGCGGCAGGGCCGCCGCCGCCAGCCACCACGGCCGCTGGTAGATCGCCTGCGCCACCGTGCTGGCGGGGTAGGCCGCCAGCACGCCCGCCGCCAGCAGCGCGGCGCCCAGGGCCAGCACGGTCAGCGGCCGGCGTTGGGCGGGGGTCCAGCCGCGCCGGCCCTCGCCGCCGCGCACCGCGAGTTCGCCCAGGCGCTTGGCCGCCCCCAGGGCGAGGAACGCGCCGGCGGCGAAGGCCGCCATCCACGGCGACAGCGCCACCGCCAGGGCCGCCGCCCCAGCCCCCAGGCGCAGGATGTAGAAGGAGGCGAGCAGGCCGAGGTCGAGCCACGCCACCCGCTTCAGCCCGAAGCTGTAGGCCAGGGTCAGCCCGGCGTAGGTCAGCAGCCAGGGCAGCACCCCGGCCCTGGCCCCGGCGGCGAGGGCGAGCGCGCCCAGGGCCGCCGCCAGGGCGATGCCGGCCACCACCGGCAGGGCGCCGCTGGCGAGCGGGCGGTGGCGCTTGTGGGGATGGGCGCGGTCGGCGGCGAGGTCGCAGAGGTCGTTGACCAGGTAGGTGGCGGCGCTGGCGGCGCAGAAGGCGGCGGTGGCGAGCAGCACCGCCGGCCAGCGGTCCCACACCTGGGCGGTGGCCACCGGCACCAGCACCAGCAGGTTCTTGGGCCACTGGTGCGGCCGCAACGCGGCGCAGGCGGCGCGGCCGCGCGCGAGCGCGCCGGGAAGGGTGATCGCGGCCTCCATGGGGCGGGCATGCTCTGGTGCGGCGGCGATGGTCCAGCGCCGGCCCAGGCCCAGCGCCCGACGCTCAACGCCCGGCGCGGATGATGCTCGGCTTGACGTTGAGCACCTTGCCGTCGGGCATGATCCACTTCACCACCATCGACTGGCGGTCGACCGCCTTGCGGATGATGCCGTGCTTGGCCGGCGGCAGCGCCGGGCAGTCCAGCTCGATGTCCCCGGTCTTCATCCCGGTGATGGCGTTGTAGTCGGTGACCTCGATGCCCATGTCCGCGATGCTGGCGCCGGGGGCGGTGGGACAAGGCAGGGACGTCAGCGTGTCGGGCACCAGCGGCCGAGATCCGCCGCCTCCTGGTCGTCGAGCGTCCATTCGGCATAGACCGCCACCCCGGCGAAATGGGCCGGGGCGGTTCCATCCACCCCGGCGCTGATGCCTGCCAGCGCGGCCGCGGCCTGTTCGACCTCGGGGCGGTGCCAGTCCTCGTCGTCGTCATAGGCCGGTACTCCCAGGCGCACGGGCTTGCCGCCGCTCCACGCCAGGCATTCCCGGGTCCAGGCCGCCACCAGCCAGGTGTAGACCTTGCGCTGACGCTGCGCGGTGTCGTAGCTCATCACCGCCAGGTCGTCGCAGCGTACCGCCACCGCGCGGAAGAACGCCTCGTCCCAGTGTACCTGTTCGACCGGGTGGAGGCGGGTGGGCGGCGGGTAGGCCGCCACCGACAGCCGGGCGCCAGGGGGCAGCGCGCGGCGCAGGTCCTCGAGCAGCTCCAGGTAGCCGGGAGTGCCGGGCGGGCAGGGTTCGATGTTGAGCTGCACCCCGGCGATGCCGGTGGCGCGCACCAACGCCGCGCAGCCGCCGGCGAAGCGGTTCCGCCAGGCGGTGTCGCCGGGAAAGCAGTTCTCGTCGAGCACCCCGCCGACCCACGCCAGCACCTGACCCTCTGGATTGTGCCGCACCAGCAGCCGGGCTTGCTCGTGATCGAGTGCGGGCAGGTCGCCGTCGCTGGTGGCCGGGCAGGCATGCACGTACCAATCGCGGATGCCGAGGGCATGCAGGCGTCGGGCTAGTCCGGCCACCGCGGCATCGCCCTGGAAGTCCACCGCTCGCCGGGAGGAGCCGGCGAACCAGCGGGCATCACCCCACCAGGCATGGGTCAGCCAGGCGCCGTGGGCGAGACCGGCCGGCAGGGGATGGGTCGAGCCCGGCGTCCAGATCCACCAAGCCAGGAGCACGGCCACCGCCACGGCGGCGCAGGCGAGGGCGATCCGCCGCAGGGAACGCAGGAACCGGGCGAAGGCGGTCATTCCCGCCCCAGCTCCGACGGCGGAGCTCCGAAGCGCCGGCGCCAGGCGCGGGTGAAGGTGGCGCGGCTGGGGAAGCCGGCGCGGCGGGCGGCCTCGGCCACTCCGCGGCCGCGCAGCAGCAGCCAGCGTGCCAGCGCCAGGCGGGTGGCGGTGATGGCCTCGGCCGGGGTGGTGCCGTAGCTGGCGCGGAAGCGGCGATAGGCCTGGGCCCGGCTCAGGCCGCTGGCGCGCACCAGGTCGTCCACCGTCAGGGTGGGGTCGGTGGGGCGGCTCCACAGCTGGCGCACCATCGGCCACAGGCCCTCGGCGGCGAAGCTGAGGTCGTGGTGGGGCTCCGCCAGCACCTGCACCAGCAGGGCGCGTACGCGCTCGCGGCGCTCCTCCGCCCCGGCCGCCAGCAGGGCCTGCTCGAACAGCGTGCTGGCGGGCTGCAGAGGCAGGCGGGCGCACCAGCCCAGGCGCTCGGGGCCGATCAGGGCGAAGTCGCACCAGGCCGGCAGCATGCCCAGGGCCAGCGACAGGCAGCCCGGGCGCAGGGGGGCGTGGCGGTGCAGGCAGGTGGGCTCCAGCAGCAGCGCCTGGCCGGCGCCGAGGTCGACGCGCCGGCCGGGGCCCTCGATGCGCACCACCCCGTCCAGCGCCATCACCAGGGTCGGCACCATGTGGAAGCCCCATTCGCTTCCGCCGGGGGGTTCGTTGTCGCCGCCCCACAGTTCGACCGCCGAGAGCAGGCCGGGGGCCTGGTCGAAGCGGGCGAGGGCGTGGCGCTGGCGGGGGTCGATCACCCGATCCCCAACCAGGGAGCAATCCGTCTCATCATGGCCCTACCCTCGGCTCCCGCCCAGGCCGGGCAAGGCGCTGCGCCGCCGGCGCCGGGCGCCATGCTCGCGGCCATGACCACCATCACCTGGGATCCCGCCACCACTCCTGCCGTGCTCCAGGCCGCCCTGGGCGAACTGGCCGCCGAGTACCCGCTGCGCTGCGGCGGCGGCGGCCTGGCGGTGCGCTTCGAGCAGGCCGCGGGCGATTCCTGCACCGTCAGCCGCCGCGGCGACCGCGCCCTGGTGCGCTACGGCCGCGCCAACCTCGCCCTGCGCGCGGTGGCGGCGCTGCTGGCCGGGGTGGTGCCGGACGGCGGCGAGGTGGTGGAATCGACGACCATCGCCCGGGTCGGGGTGATGCTCGACTTCTCGCGCAACGCGGTGATGCGCGTCGACCACCTCGAAGGGTGGCTGCGGCGCATGGCGCTGATGGGCTGCAACCTGTTCATGCCCTACACCGAGGACACCTACGAGATCCCCGGCGAGCCGCGCTTCGGCTTCCAGCGCGGGCGCTACACCGGCGACGAACTGCGCCGCATCGACGCCACCGCCGCCCGCCTCGGCATCGAGGTGGTGGGCTGCATCCAGACCCTCGCCCACCTCGAGCAGATCACCCGCTGGCCCGAATACCGCGACATCTGCGACTTCGAGAGCACCCTGCTGGAAGGCGAGCCGCGCACCTACGCACTGATCGGCAAGATGCTCGACGCGATCGCGTCGACCGTCGCCAGCCGGCGCATCCACATCGGCATGGACGAGGCCTGGTCGCTCGGGCGCGGCAAGCACCTCGACCTGCACGGCGGCCAGCCGCGCTTCGACATCCTCACCCGCCACCTGCAGCGCGTCACCGCGCTGTGCCGCGAGCGCGGCCTGCAGCCGATGGTGTGGTCGGACATGTGGTTCCGCCTGGGCTCGAAGACGCACGACTACTACGATCCCCAGGCCGACATCCCGGCGGCGGTGGCGGCGGCCATCCCGCGCGAGATGGGGCTGGTGTACTGGGACTACTACCACGCCGACCAGGCCTTCTACCAGGCGATGATCGCCCGCCACCGCGCCATGGGCTTCACCCCCGCGATGGCCTCCGGCATCCACACCTGGGGCAGGCTGTGGTACGAGCATGCCGAGACGGTGGCCAAGGCCGGGCCGTGCATCGACGCCGCCCGCGCCGAGGGCCTCGACGAGCTGTTCTTCACCATGTGGGGCGACGACGGCGCGGCCTGCGACTTCGACGCCGCCCTCGCCGGCCTGGCCTGGAGCTGCGAGCGCTGCTTCGCCCCCGGGCGCGGCGAGGCCCAGGTCGAGGCGCGCTTCCAGGCGGTGTGCGGGGCCGGCTACGCCGCGGTGGTGGCGGCGGCCGGGCTGGGCTTCCACCGCCATTCCGGCATGCTGTGGGACGACCCCATCATCGGCCTGCTCGCCAACGAGGGCCTGACCGCCGACCTGTCGTGGGACGGCAAGGCCGCCGACTTCGCCGCCCTTGCCACCCGCCTGGCCGCCTTCCCGGCCGAGACCGCCGCCGGCGACATCGGCCACGCCCGCCGCCTGGCCGAGGTGCTGGCGGGAAAGATGGCGCTGCGCAGCCGCCTGGTGGCGGCCTATGCCGGCCGCGACCGCGCCGCTCTGCTGGCGGTGCGCGACGGGGCGGTGGCCCTGGCCCCGGCCTTCGAGGACCTGGCGGCCTCGTGGCGGCGGGGCTGGATGCGCCGCAACAAGCCGCAGGGCTTCGAGGTCATCCAGCTGCGCATGGCCCAGCAGGCCGAACGCCACCGCGAGCTGGCGCGCCGCATCGATGAGCTGCTCGAGGGCCGGGTGGCGTCGATCCCCGAGCTCGACGAGCGCGCCCCCGGGCGCGGCGGCGGCCCCGGCACCTGGCGCCAGCTGGTGAGCGGCTCGATCACCATCTGATCCCGTGGGTGGCACGGGCGTCCCGCCCGGGTGCTTGAGTTGCCACTCCACGGCGTGGGCAGAGTTCCGCTCCACGGGCGGGACGCCCGTGCCACGGGGAGGGTGCCGGGCCTTCCCGGACTGGCGCCCAGGTGCCTGGCTGCTTTTTTCCGCGGACCCCTATTGTCCCACGCCCCATGACCGCCTCCCCGACTCTGCAGTGGTCCAGCGCCGTCCAGGACATCCTGGCCTGCGCCCGCGGACGCCTGCCCGCCGCCTTCCTTTCCCGCCGCCTCGCCGATCTCGGCCTGGGAGAGGTCCCCCCGCTGCCGCGCGAGGACCTGGCGCGCTTCGAGCAGGCGGTCGACCTGGTCAACCTGCTCGCCTCCGGGCGTCCGGCCCCGGCCGGGGTCAAGCCCGACCAGGCGATGGCGGCGGCCTTCCCCGACGACCACGCCACCCTCGGCAAGCTGCGTCCGCTCGCCCAGGCCCACCTGTCGTCGCTGCGCCCGGCCAAGGCTCCCGGCCGCAAGCCCGAGGAGGCGCGCGCGCCCGAACGCGAGGCGCGCCACGACCGCCCGGAACGCCGGCCGATGCGCGACGACCGCGGCCCGATGCGCGACGACCGCGGCCCGCGCCGCGACGACCGCCGGGGCGACTACGGCGACCGCCGCGAACCCCGCGCCACCCCGCCCCCGCGTCCGCCGCGGGTGAGCTGGGAGCAGTACCTGGCGATGCATTTCGGCTCGCCCGCCCCGGTGGTTCCCGCCCCGGCGCCCGCCGCCGAACCCGCGGCCCCGGTGGCCGAGGGCGCCGCTGCGGCCGAAGGCGCGGCTCCTGCGCCCGCGCCCGCCGTGGTGCCGCCCGCTCCGGTGGTGCCGGCCCTGGCCCCGGTGCTGCCGCCGTCGCTGGCCGCGTGGTCGGTCGATGGCGACGCCAAGCGCCAGCTGGCGCGCATCCGCGACCGCGTGGTGCAGGTGGCGACCAAACCGGCCGAGCAGGAGCTCGCCCCGCTGGTGCGCGAACTCGCCTTCGCCATCCTGCGCCCGCCCCTGGGCGTGCGCGACGACCTGCGCCTGATGATCGCCGAGCACCTCGGCCGGCTGGGCATCGCGGTGAGCGTGGCGGCGCTGCATCCGCCGCCGCCGGTGGCCGCGCTGCGGCGCGACTGGGAAGGCCTGCTGGCCGCCCGCGGTCCCGACGACGCGGCGGTGGCCCAGGCCTGGAAGAAGCTCATCGAGGCCCATCCCGAGGCGCGCGGCAAGCTCGAGGCCGAGCGCGAGCATGAGCGCACCGAGCTGGTCAAGCGCTTCGCCCAGAGCCTGCGCGAGCACGGCGACGAGGCGCCCCAGACCGCCGAACTGCGCTCGCGCCTGCTGGCGCGGGTGGCGGGCGCGGCGGCGGTGGTCGAGGCCGAGACCGCGCGCTGGAAGGCCGCGGCCGAGGCCGCCGCCACCTGCGGCAAGCTGATCGCCGAACGCGGCTGGGGGCACCCCGAGGTCGCCGCCGCCATCGCCGCCTGCGAGGCCGCCGACCCCGGCGCCGCCGGGCGCTTCGAGCAGCAGCGCCGCCACGAGCGCGAGGAGCTCGAGCGCCGCTTCCGCAACGCCCTGCGCCAGGGCGGGCCCGACCACGAGACCGTGACCGCGGCCATCGCCCACCTCAGCGAGCGCTTCCCGGCCGAAGGCGCCGCCGCCGCCGCCCGCCGCGAGCGCGCCCGCCGCGGCGAGGACCTCAGCCAGCAGGAGCAGGCCCGGCGCGAAGCCGGCAAGAGCCTGAGCGAGGTCCACCTCGGCTCCGCCGAGCACCGCCCCTGGCTGCTGCGCGCGGCGCCGCGCTGGCGCCTGGTGGTGTCGGTCACCGGCGCCCGCCAGCGCGAGGCCCGCGAGCCCAAGGACGCCGCCCGTGAAGGGGGCCGCGAGGGCAAGGAGCAGTCCAAGGAGGGCGAGCGCCCCCGTCGCGGCGGCCACGCCGTCGCCCTGCTGGTGCCGGGTGCGGTCGAGGGCGGGCTGGTGCCCGCCGGCTTCCGCGCCCCCGAATGCGGCCGACTCGACGAGCTCGACGCCGCCTTCCAGTCGGTGCTCGACCGCCCGTGGGGCGTGGTCGGCCTGGCCCTGAGCGACTGCCCGGATCGCGGTGCGGGCGCCTGGGGCGATGCCGCCGCCGCGCTCGCGGCCCTGGTCTCCGCCACCCTGCCGGTCGAAGGCCGCTGCGAGCTGGCGCTCGAACTGCCGGCCTGGGCCGAGGCCGACGCCGGCCAGCTGGCGGCGCTCGACCGCGCCCTGGCCGCCGGCGGCAGCCGCATCGCGGTCGCCCGCACCACCGGCGGCGACGATGCCGCCGCCGCCCTGGCCGAGGCGCTGTGCTGGACCTGGGGCGGCAAGCGCGACTCCGAGACCGCGCGCCTGCGCCAGTCCGGCCTCGCCGGCTCCTGCTTCCTGCAGCCCTCGCCGGCGGTGCGCGACACCCTCGCGCGCCTGGGCGAAGGCGCCCTGCCGGGCTGGAACGCGCTCAGCGCGCTCCAGGTCGAGGCCGCCGGCGACGCCAACGGCGCCGCCGCCGCCCTGCTCGCCCGCTGCGGCGAACGCCTGGCCGCCGATGCCGAATCGGCCACCGCCCTGCACCGGCACCTCGCCGGCCAGGCCCGCGGCCGCAGCGCCGAGCCCGCGCGCCTGGCGCGCGAGCTGGCCTGGTTCGAGAGCACCGGCGGCAGCCTGCT
>JAKLKR010000117.1 GCA_023150565.1 Planctomycetota bacterium | reverse complement strand
CCGGCCCGCCCGGGCGCAGCAGCCACCAGGCCGCGGCCCCGGCGCCGGCCACCACCGCCACCGCCCCGGCCGCCATCGCCAGGCGGCCGCGACGGCTGCGGCGCTCGCGGCGGAAGGCCTCGGTGCGGGTCAGCAGCGCGCCCTGGCGCAGCATGGCCAGCTCGTGGCCGCCGATCGCCGGCGCTTCGCCGCGCGCCAGGCGGTCGAGGTCGGCGAGCAGCTCGCCGGCGCCGGGATAGCGGTCGTCGGCCGCCTTCTGCATGCACTTCAGCACCACCGCCTGGAAGTCCTCGGGGATGGTGGGGTCGATCTCGCGCGGCGGCCGCGGCGCCTGGTGGATGTGCTGGTAGATCACCGAGGTGGCGTCGTTGCCGGTGAACGGCAGGCGGCCGGTGAGCAGCTCGTAGAACACCACCCCGAGGGCGTAGAGGTCGGTGCGAGTGTCGCAGTTGTCGCCACGCCCCTGCTCGGGGCTGAAGTAGCTCACCGTGCCCATCACCGTGCCGGTCTGGGTGAGGTGGTGGGCGCCCTCGCTGGCGAGCTTGACCAGGCCGAAGTCCATCAGCTTCAGGCGGCCCTTGGCGGTCACCATCATGTTGCCGGGCTTGATGTCGCGGTGGACGATGCCGAGCTCGCCGGCGGCCACCAGGCCGCGCGCGGCCTGGGTGACGAAGTCGAGGGCCTGGGCGTGGCCGACCCGCGGCCCGCCGCGGATGATCTTGGACAGGTCCGAGCCTTCGACGTACTCCATCGCGAAGAAGTGGTGGCCCTCATGCACCCCGGCGCCGTAGACCTGGATCACGTGCGGGCTGTTGATCTGGGCCACCGCCTTGGCCTCGAGCTCGAAGCGGGCGCGGAAGCCGTCGTGGCCGCCGAGATGGGCGGGCAGCACCTTGATCGCCACCGGGCGGTCGAGGCTGACCTGGCGGCCGCGGTAGACCGCGCCCATGCCGCCGCGCCCGAGCAGGGTGCCGAACTCGAAGTCGCCCCAGATCTGGCCGGTGTAGTCCTCGCCCCCGGGCGCACGCAGCATGGTCGCCGGCGCGGTCGAGCGGGTGACGTCGGAGCCGGGGGGCACGGTGGTGATGCGGGTGGGCTGCTGGGCCATCGCCTCGGGCGACGGGGTGGGGAAGCGCGCCGGCACGTACCCGGTGGCCGGGGTCAGCAGGGTCTGCTGGTCCGGGATTGGCTTGCGATCGGGTGGGGGCGGCATGCTGCTCCCGCCCATACTCGGGTGCTGGTGGTCACGTCAACCGGGCCGCCGGGACTGGCCGGGGCTCCGGCCCGCGGGTTGACCCCCCCTGGGGCGGGGGTAGCTTGCGCAGCCCTTTTCACCGGGTGGCGTCCGCGCCACCTGCGGGAGCGACCATGGCCAAAGGCGACGGATCCGACCTGACCAAGGACCTTCTCGATGCGTGCGAGCGCCTCGAGGAGCGTTACGGCCGGCGCAAGCCGCAGAAGTACGGCGACTTCATCGAGGCGCTGGTGAGCCAGATCCTCGAACTGGGGGTCAAGGAGCCCACCGCCCGCGCCGCCCTGGAACGCCTGCGCGCGGAATATGTCGACTGGAACGACATGCGCCTGGCCACCGTGCGCGAGATCGAGGACATCCTCGGCCCGCGCTACTTCCGCTGCCGGGAGAAGGCCGAGGACGTCAAGCACCTGCTCGCCGACCTCTACACCGCCTTCCGCCGCATGGAGATCCAGGACCTGCTCAACGCCGACGGCATCGCCACCCTGCGCGCCCTGCCCGACACCACCAACATCCGCCGCGACATGGTCGACCGCGCCCTGCTGCTGGTGCTCGACCTCAAGGTCTTCCCCTGCGACGAGGACCAGTTCAAGCTGCTCAAGTTCCTCGGCGGCGTGCCCAAGCCCTGGGCCTACCAGATGGGAGGCAAGAAGATCGAGGAGGCGCTCGACACCGAGCAGATGCTGCGCCTGTCGCGGGTGCTGCGCGAGCACGTGCACACCTACCAGAGCGCCGGCGAGAGCGAGCCCCAGGGCATCGACTACGGCCTGAAGAACGAGAAGGCCGACAAGGCCACCACGCGCAAGGAGTCCAAGGAGGGCACCGCGCGCAAGGACAAGCCGGCCAAGGCCGACAAGCCCGCCCCCAAGCCCGAAAAGGCCGAGAAGGCCAAGCCCGACCCCGACGAGGACGAGGAAGGCCTGGAGCCCGACGACGAGCCGCGTCAGCGCCGCGAGGCGGCGGTGGTGAAGGACAAGACCACCAAGCGAGTCAGCCCGCCCCCGGCGGCCAAGGCCGACAAGCACGACAAGGGCACCAAGGCCGAAAAGGCTGAAAAAGCCGACAAGCACGAGAAAACGCCGGCCAAGAAGAAGTGACGGGACGCCATGGCCAAGCACAGCCACTGGGACAACATCAAGCACAAGAAGGCCGCCGCCGACTACAAGAAGGGCGCGGTCATCGCCAAGATGGGCAAGCTCATCACCGTGGCGGTGCAGATGGGCGGGCCGAACCTGGCCGACAATCCGCGCCTGCGCCTGGCGCTGGAAAAGGCGCGTTCGGCCAAGATGTCGAACGAGGCGGTCGATCGCGCGATCAAGAAGGCCGCCGGCGAGGCCGGCGCCGGCAAGCAGATGGTCGAACTGGCCTATGAGGGCTACGCCCCGGGCGGGGTGGCGCTGGTGGTCGAGTGCCTGACCGACAACCGCAACCGCACCGCACCCGAGATCAAGAAGCTGTTCGAGCGCGGCGGCGGCGCCGTCGGCAACCCCGGCTGCGTGGCCTGGCAGTTCAAGGACGTGGCGGTGTTCCTGGTGGAGAAGGCCGGCGAGGACGCAGTGCTGGAGGCCCTGCTGGCGGCCGATTGCGACGCCGGCGACATCAGCGCCGAGGACGGCAACGTGGCGGTGGTGGCCGACCCCGGCCAGTACGACCGCATCGCCAAGACCCTGGCGGCGGCCAAGTTCACCGTGGTCAGCGCCGAACTGACCAAGCTGCCCGAGAACCGCGTGGATGTGCCCACCGACAAGGTGGCGGCGGTGCAGGCGCTGATCGAGTCGCTCGACGACCACGACGACGTCCAGACCGTGCACCACAACGGCGACTTCCCGTAGGACGGGTCCGTGGCACGGGCGTCCCGCCCGTGGTCTGGGGCGCCTGGTGTTCAGCTCCACGGGCGGGGCGCCCGTGCCACGGTCTAGGGCCAATGGCGTTTAGCGACTCTTCCCTGGGAGCGCCGGGCTCCAGCCCGGCAGTTTTCCCGCTCGAATTGCCGGGCCGGAGCCCGGCGGTCCCAGGGGCGCGTCTGCCCGATCCTACGGTTCTCGCGATTGCTAAAGGCCTTTGGGCCTAGGGCGTCTTGGCCACCGACATGATGTCGTGCTTCTGGAAGTCGTAGTACGGGTTCCACAGGTGCCGACGGGCATAGGCCCGGTGCTGGCGCACCTGCTCAATCTGGTAGACGAACGAGGCGGACTCGTGGCTGACATCCGCCAGCACCTGCTCCAGCGCGCGCGGCGGCTCCGGCTTGTCGCCGGCTTCGGCCACCGCAGCGGCCGAGGCCGGCTTGGCCGGGGCCAGGATGCGGCGGATCTCGGCCTCGTAGAGCTTCATCTTGCCGAGATGGATGAGGTTGATCTCGTCATGGAGGCGGTCGAAGTACGCCCCGGCGGTGGACTGCCGCCACACGATCGCCCCCAGGTAGAGGGCGAGAATGATGGCGGAGATGGCCAGGGCGTGACGCAACATGTCTGCCCGCCCTTACTTGGCGATCAGGTAGTACAACTTGCCTTCGGCATACTGGCCGCCGGCGCGCTTCTCGTTGGCCTCGTCCTCGCCCATGTAGAGGTCGCAGCGGCCGGGGGCGCGGATGGCGCCGCCGCGGTCCTGGTCGACGCGCAGGCCGACGTACCTGGGCTTGTCGGTGGTGCTGGTCACCACCCACACCGGACCGGCGGGCGGGAACAGTTCCTTGTCGGTGGCGATCGAGACGTCGGCGGTGACGCGCGCGCCGATGCAGCCGTAGGGCCCGCCAGCGACCTCCTTGAAGAAGATGAAGCGCGGGTTGCGGCCGGTGTAGTCGGCGACCTTGCCGGGGTTCTGGCGGAAGTATTCGCGCATGCTGAAGAACGACAGCTTGTCCTTGGCGATGACGCCGTCGGCCACCAGGTCCTGGCCGATGCCGTGATAGGTCAGGCCGTTGGTGCCGGCGTAGCCGACCTCGAGCAGCTTGCCGTCAGGCAGGCGGATCTTGCCGGAACCCTGCACCCGGATCAGGTAGCACTCGTAGGGGTCGGCCAGCCACACCAGCTCTTCGCCCTTGAGCATGCCGCTCGATTCGATCTCGGCGGCGGCCGGGTAGGGCACCAGGGTGCCGTCCGCCAGCTTGCGCTGCGACGGGGTGTAGGAGTTGGCCCCCTTCACCAGGTCGGCGGGCAGGCGGTAGAGCGGATAGCGGTAGGTGGCGTCCGGGGTGCGGCTGCCATTGAAGATCGGGGTGTAGTAGCCGGTGAACAGCACCGTGCCCTGGTCGTCGCAGCCGACCGACATGAAGGCGCGGAAGCCGGCCTTGACCGCCTGGTTGAAGTCGGCGTCGCTGCCGGGCGAGGCGAGCAGGCCGTCGAGCGCGGCGACCGAGCGGCGCACGTCATCCTTGCTGAACTTCTCGCGCGGGAACCAGGCCTCGGCGCTCTTCTTCTCGAGGAACGCCTGGCTCTGGGCCAGGGCGGTGCGCACCGCGGCGCGCTCGCCGGGGGCGAAGCTGACATCGGGCAAGGTGTTGATGTCGACCTCGACCAGGGCCGGGGCGCCGGGCGCCAGGGCGCGGTCGTAATCCTTCTTCACCTTCGCCGGAGGCTGGGCGCGGGCGCAGCCAGCGACGGTGACGGCCAGAAGCGGGACGAGGGCGATGACGGTGAGCGTACGCATGGCCCGGGAGCATGGAAACCAGGCGCGTAAGGCAATGCCGTAAGACATGGAAAAGGGGATGGGCGCCAGGCACCCATCCCCTCTCTTTCCGCTGGCACCTTGGCGTCTTGGCGCCTTGGCGCGCTCCCCCCTCTGCTTACTTGGCCAGGCGGGCGGCGCGGCGGGCGGCGACGCGCAGCGGCAGCGCCTGCAGGCGGATGAAGCCGGTGGCGTCGGACTGGTCGTAGGCGCCGCCGTCGGCCTCCATCGAGGCGATCGCGGCGTCATAGAGCGAATGCTCGCTCTCGCGGCCGACCACCAGCACGTTGCCCTTCTCGAGTTCGAGGTGCACGCGGCCGGTGACGTGGCGCTGGCTGCTGGCGAGGAAGGCCTGCAGGGCGTCCATCTCCTCGCAGAACCAGAAGCCGAAGTAGGCCATCTGCGCCCAGCGCACCCCGAGGGTGTACTTGGTGTGCAGCAGGTCGCGGCCGACGGTCAGGGCCTCGATGTCCTGGTGGGCGGCGAGCAGGATGGTGCCGCCGGGGGTCTCGTACACCCCGCGCGACTTCATGCCCACGAAGCGGCTCTCGACCATGTCGATGCGGCCGATGCCGTGCTTGAAGCCGATCTTGTTGAGATGGTCGAGCAGCACGTGCGCCTTCATCTTCCTGCCGTCGACCGCCACCGGCACGCCCTGGACGAAGTCGATGCTGATGCGCTGGCGGCGGGCCTTCACCTGGGCCAGGGGCAGGGTCTTCTGGAACATGCGGTCGAGCGGGCGCACCGCCGGATCCTCGAGCATGCCGGCCTCGAAGGAGATGTGCAGCAGGTTGTCGTCGGACGACCAGGGGTCCTTCTTGGTCGCCTTGACCGGAATGCCCCACTTCCTGGCGTACTCGATCGCCTCGGCGCGGCCCTTGATCTGGCTGTTGAACTCCTTGTCGCGCCAAGGGGCGATCACCTTCACCCCGGGCAGCAGGGCGTAGGCGGTCAGCTCGAAGCGCACCTGGTCGTTGCCTTTGCCGGTGGCGCCGTGGGCGATGTACTGCGCCTTCTCCTTGCGCGCCACGTCGACCATCGCCTTGGCGATGCACGGGCGGGCGAGGCTGGTGCCGAGCAGGTAGCGGCCCTCGTACTTCGCGTTCCAGGCGATGGCCGGGAACACGTAGTCGCGCGCGAACTCCTCCTGCAGGTCCTTGATGTAGCACTTGGAGCCGCCGGAGTTCAGCGCCTTCTTCTCCAGGTCCTTGTACTTCTCCTCCTGGCCGACGTTGGCGCAGAAGCAGACCACGTCGTAGCCCTTCTGCTCCAGCCAGCGCACGATCACCGAGGTGTCGAGGCCGCCGGAATAGGCGAGGACGACTTTCTCTTTCTTGGCGGAAACAGGCATGGGGGGCTCCGGGGCGGGTGTTTGAGGTGGGCGGGACGCTAGCCGGGCTGAAATGCTGTGCCAGCGCTCCTTGCCCGGCGGCCGGGCTGCGCAGAACCAGGGCATGGACCTCCTGCTGCTGCGCCATGCCCCGGCCGCCGACCGTTCCGACTGGGCCGGCGACGACGCCGACCGGCCGCTCACCCCCGAGGGCGAGCGCAAGGCCCGGCGCGTGCTCCGCCTGCTCAAGCCGCTGGTCAAGGCCGAGGCGGTGTGGACCAGCCCATGGGTGCGCGCGCGCGACACCGCGGTGATCGCCAGCGAGCTGTGGAGCCTGCCCCTGCGCACCCAGGCCTGGCTGGCGGGCGGAGCCGCCACCCCCGCCGAGGCCCTGCGCCAGCTTGCCGGGGCCGGCGACCTGGTGCTGGTCGGCCACGAGCCCGACCTCGGCGAACTCGCCGGGGTGCTGCTGGGCGCGCCCGCGCTCGCGCTGCGCAAGGCCGGCTGCGCCTGGCTGCGCGGCGAACCCACTGCCGGCGGCATGGTCCTGCGCGCCCTGCTGCCGGCCAAGGTCGTGCTGGCGCTGGCGGGATGACCTGGCGGGCGCTGCTCGCGGCGCTGCCGGCGGTGCTGGTGGCGGTGCGCCTGCTCGACTGGTGGCCGTGCGACATCGCCTGCCAGGGCGGCGCCTACTACCAGAGCCTGCTCGGGGTGCCGGTGCTGTGGCCGGCGCTGGGCTGCTACCTGCTGCTGGCGGCGCTGGCCTGGCCGGCGCGCACCCGCCCGGCGGCCGGGCTGCTGGCCTGGGCCCTGGCCGGCACCGGCGCGCTGTTCATCGCGGTGGCCTTCCAGCTCGGCATGCGCTGCCCGTTCTGCCTGAGCGTGCACGGCGCCGCCCTGGCCGCGGCCCTGGCGCTGCGCCCGTGGCCGGGCCGCGCCGGGCTGGCCGCCCTGCTGCTGGGCCTGCTGGGCGCCAACGCCGCCTTCCACCACCGCGCGGTGCCCGACCTGGCCGAACCAGCGTCCACCGCCGCGCCCGCCGCCGATCCCGCCGCCTACGCCCTCGCCGACCGCAACCGCATGCGCGGGCGGGTGGACGCGCCGCTGACCCTCGAGGCGGTGCTCGATCTCCAGTGCCCGCACTGCGCCGCCGACTGGGGCGCGGTGGCGCGCCTGCTCGCCCCGGCGGTGGAATCCGGCCGGTTGCGCCTGGTGGTGCGCTGCCTGGTGCGGCGCGGCGAGCCCGCCAGCCGCGACCTCGCACGGTGGACCCTGGCCGCCGCCCTCGCCGGCCCCGCCGCGCATGGACGCGCGGTAGTCGACCTGCTCGGCACCCGCCCCGGCATCGCCCCGGGCGAGCTGCTGGCGGCGCGCGGCCCCGAGCTAGCCCCGCTCGACGCCGCCGCCCGCGCCCACGCCGGGGCGCTCGACGCCCTGCTCGACCACGACCTGGCGCGCATCCGCGCGCTCGGCCCCGCCGGCGCCACCCCCCTGCTGGTGCTCACCGGCCCCGACGGCCGCGAACGCGGGCGCTGGCGCGGAGTGCCGGATGCCGCCGCCTTCGCCGCCGCCACCGCCGCCCCCTGAGAGCCATGGCCAAGAAACCCGACACCTTCGCCTGCCGCCAGTGCGGCGACACCTTCAGCCGCTGGGCCGGGCGCTGCCCGTCGTGCGGGGCGATGAACACCATCGCCGAGATCAATGCCGGCGAGGCGCGGCTGGCGGCGCGCAGCGAGGGCCAGGCGCGGGCGGCGCGCGCCCTCGCCACCGAGGACGTGGCCGGCACCGGGGCGGTGGCGGTGGAACGCTGGCCGACCGGCCTGGGCGAGCTCGACCGCGTGCTCGGCGGCGGCCTGCCGCGCGGGGCGGCGATCGTGCTCGGCGGCGAGCCCGGCATCGGCAAGAGCACCCTGCTCGCCCAGGTGGCGGGGGCGGTGGCGCGCAGCGCGCCGGTGCTCTACGTCACCGCCGAGGAGTCGACCGAGCAGGTGCGCGCGCGCCTGCACCGCTGCCAGGCGGCGGCGCCCCAGCTGCAGCTGTGCGCCAGCGACGACGCAGAGGCCATCGCCGGCACCCTGCGCGCCGGCGGCCACCGCCTGGTGGTGGTCGACTCGATCCAGCTGGTGACCCTCGAGGCGGTCGAGGGCGAGCCCGGCGGCACCGCGCAGGTGCGCGCCTGCGCCGCCGCGCTGGTCGAGGCGGCCAAGCGCAGCGGCACCGCCCTGGTGCTGGTCGGCCACGTCACCAAGGATGGCGGGCTGGCCGGCCCGCGCCTGCTCGAGCACCTGGTCGACACCGTGCTCGCCTTCGAGGGCGACCGCTACGCCGACCTGCGCACCCTGCGCGCGGTCAAGAACCGCTTCGGCGCCACCAGCGAGATCGGCCTGTTCCGCATGGGCGGCCACGGCCTGGAGGAGGTCGCCGACCCCACCGGGATGTTCCTCGCCGACCGCGACGCCAGCATCCCCGGCTCGTGCGTGTGCCCGATCCTGGAGGGCAACCGCTGCCTGCTGGTCGAGGTCCAGGCCCTGGTCAACCCCACCGAGGCGCCGCAGCCGACCCGGCGGGTGGCGGGGCTGGACCAGAACCGGGTGGCGATGGTGCTGGCGGTGCTATCGCGCCGCCTGCGCCTGCCCCTGGGCGGCTGCGACGTCTACGTCAACGTCACCGGCGGGGCGCGGGTGCAGGAGCCGGCGGTCGACCTGGCGGTGGCGCTGGCGGTGGCGAGCGCGTGGAAGGAGGTGCCGGTGCCCGCCGACCTGGTGGCGGTGGGCGAGGTCGGCCTGGGCGGCGAGCTGCGCCCGGCGCCGCGCTACGAGCTGCGCGCCGGCGAGGCCCGCCGGCTCGGCTTCCAGCGCCTGCTCGGCCCCGGCGCCGGCAGCGGCCGCGGCCGGGTGGTGGCGGCGCGCCTGGCCGACGCGGTCACCGCGACGCTGGGCTGAACCTGAACCGGACAGCCAAGAGATCCGACCACGGCGACGTGGCGAAGGCAGGAAGGGCCGCTGCTCAGCAGCCCTCTCCTCTCTTCCCGCCGCGCCGCCGCGTCGCCGTGGTGAATCCTCTTCCCCTGTCCCAATACCTGCCGCGTCGCCGTGGTGAATCTTAGGGTTTTTTCTCCAGGCCGTAGAACCCGGCCACCGCCTCGGCGAAGCTGCGGCCCCAGTCGCGGTACTGCTGCTGGGTGCACTCGCCCTCGCCGAAGATCTCGACCCCGACCGCCAGGCGGGCGCCGCCGAGCAGCTTCATCCAGCCTTCCGACACCCGCCGGATGTCGGTCCTGGCATAGGACACGAAGCGCTCCAGCTCGCGGTAGTGCACGATCTTGACCTCGCCGCTGAGGCGCGCCTTGATGCCCTCGACCAGGCGGGTGGCCTCGGCCTCGCCGGCGGCGTCGCCCAGCTCCTTGCCGAAGGTCCACAGCTCGGTGCCGCGTTTGGGCGTGCACCAGCCGTGGAAGTCCATGAACAGCTCGAGGCGGCGCCCGCGTGCGGCGAGGTCCTGCACCAGCTTCTCGACCGCCGCCACCTCCGGGGTGGTGCCCAGGCCCCACTGGCGGTTCATGTTGCCGACCGGGCAGTAGAGGTTGCCCTGGTCGATGCCGTCGGGATCCATCACCGGCACCGCCCGCACCACGAAGGCGCGGCGCAGGGCGGCGGCGCGCGGATCGTCGCCGAGCAGGAAGCGCAGGAAGCCCTCCAGCGCATGCGCGCCGCTGGTCTCGAGGTCGTGCTGCAGCGACATCAGCAGCACCTCGCGCTTGCCGTCCTCGGGCACCGCAGGATCGCTGATGGTGAGCAGGCGCAGGTCGCGGCCCTTGGGGGTGCGGCCGATGACGCTGGCCTGGAGGAAGGGCGAGCGCGCCTGGCCGGCGATGAAGCGCTCCAGCCGCGCCGGGGGATAGGGGAAGAACGACGCCACCCACACCGGCGAGCGCTCGCTGCGCAGGGTGAAGGTCAGGCCCGAGCCGTCGGCATTCCAGGCCTTGTCCTCGACCCCGGTCCACTCGTCCTGGTCGGTGCTCATCACCGGCGAGCGGGTGCCGTTGCCGCCGGTCCTGTCGCGCGCGAAGGGCGCGGGGTCGAGATGGATGGTGACCGGGCGCCCGGCGCAGCCGTCGACGCGGAAATGGAACCACAGGAAGTTGGAATGCGGCTGGCCGGCGGGGAAGGCGTGGACGAGGAACTCGTCGGGCCCGATCTCCTTGACCGCACCCATGGTGCCGTTGGGGAAGTCGGCCGAGAGCTTCACCACCCCGGCCCCGCGCGCCGGGGCGAGCTCCCACACCGCCGAGGCGGGGGCCTCGAAGCCGCCGTTGGCGAGCAGGTTGGGGGCGCCCTCACGGTCCTCGGCCAGCAGCGCGTCGTCGAACCACACGGTGCCGACGCCGAAATGATAGAGCACGAAGCGCAGCTGGGCGGCGTCGGCGGGCACGGTGAAGCGGCCCTCGACCAGGCGCCACTCGGCGCTGCCGGCCAGGCTCTGCGCCACCAGGCTGGTCTTGGCCGCCGGCGCCTCGCCGACCTTCCCGGCGTAGCTGTCGATCACCAGCTTGCCGCCGCCCACCGCCGCGGCGGGGGTGCGGTAGGCGAGCGCGTAGCGATAGGCCTTGCCGGGCGCCACCGGGGTCTTGCCCAGGAACTTCTGCTCGAAGCAGGCGCGCGCACCGTTGTCGGCGCTGACCCCGACGATGCGCCCGCAGCCCTCGCCGCTGCGCGCGCGCCCCGGCTCGAGGTCGAGGCGGAGCTGGTGGCCGCTCTTCTCCAGCGCCCACGCCGACCAGCCCGGCACCTGGGCCAGGGCGCGCTCCTCGGCGGCGGTGGCCGCGCCCGCCCACAGCAGGGTCAGGACGAGGGCGGACAGGGACAGCGGCTGGGACATGGCGCGGCTCCAGGGATGCCGGCCATCTTCCGCAACTAAATCAGAATACCAATCCCCGGACCGGCCTCGACCCGGCGTTCCGTCCCCGCGTCACCGCGGCGACGCGCCCCAATCGGAAGACCACGATTTTCGACCACGGCGACACGGCGACACGGCGACACGGCGAAGACAGGAAGTGCCAGCCCTCTCCTCTCTTCCCGCCGCGTCGCCGCGTCGCCGTGGTGAAACAACTTCCCTTCCCCAACCACCCGCCGCGCCGCCGCGTCGCCGTGGTGAACCCTCTTCTCTTGCCCCAACACCCAGGGTCAGCGCCCGGCCCAGAAGGGGTCGTTGGGGGACGCGGTCAGGGTGAGGGCGTCGACGGACCCGACGTGGCCGTCGGCGTAGGCCACCGATACGCGGTTGCGGTGGCGGTAGCCGGTCGAACGCACGCACCAGATGCGGTCACCGCCGGCCTCCATGCCCACCCCGGCCACCGCGTTGGCGTTCTCGATGTACAGGCAGGCGTCGCTGCGCCGGCTCAGCACCAGGGGATTGAAAGGCCGACCGTAGTTGTTGGTGGTGGCGGTATCCTTGAGCTGGCGATTGCGGCCGAAGAAACCGGCATCGTAGTCGGGCGCCGGCAGGCCGGCCTTGGAGGCGACGAAGCCGGGGCAGCGCAGGCCGGTGTCCTTGAGCAGCGACACCTCGGCCTGGCCGGTGCTGACGTAGTTCTTCTCGGGCGCCAGATAGGGCGCCAGGGACAGCAGCCAGGGCACGCTGCCGCCGGAATAGACCGCCGACCACAGCCCCTCGTTGTCGCTGGCGTAGGCCTCGGTGGCGAGGGTCATCTGGCGGATGGCGCCCTGGCAGCGCGAGGCGCGCGCGGCGGTGCGCACGCTGCCCAGCGCCGGCAGCAGCATGCCCGCCAGCACGGCGATGATGCTGATCACCACCAGCAGCTCGATCAGGGTGAAGGCACGGCGGGCGGATGCGGTGGGCTTCATGGCATCATTGTAGCGGGTCGCTCCCAGGCCGGCAGCAGATGCCCGGAAGTCGCGGTTTCGCCCGCCTGTCGCCCGCATTTTCTGGTCCGACCAGATGCTGGCGGGCGGGTGGCGGGGCTGCTAGCCTGCCGGCATGGATGGCGCCCCCACCCGCGCGGAGCAGCTGGCGGCCCGGCTGCGGCAGGACCTCGCCGGCGGCAGGCGCCTGCCCTCCGAACGCGACCTCGCCGGGCACCACCAGGTGTCGCGCGCCACCGTGCGCACCGCCCTGCAGATCCTCGCCGACCAGGGGCTGATCGCCCGCGCCCAGCGCCGGCGCGCGAGCGCCACCGGCGCCGACCACGCCCCCGGACCGGTGCACCTGCTCTACGTCTCGCCGCACACCAGCGAGGCCGAGGCCGACCCCTTCCTCGGCGCCCTCGCCCTGCGCCTGGCCGAGGCCGACCCCCGCCACCCGCTGCGGGTGGTGCTCGCCACCCCGGGCGACGACCCGCTGGAACGCCTGGAATCCCAGGCCTCATGGAGCGACCTGCGCGCCGGGGTGGTATTGGCCGGGGTGGCGGTGCCGCGCCGGCGCCTGCGCGAACGCCTGGCCGAGGCCGGCATCCCGCTGGTGCTGCTGGGCGAGGCCAGCCCGGCCGAGGGCATCCCCTGGGTGCAGGCCGACCAGGCCGGCTGCGGCCGCCTGGCGGTGCAGCACCTCGCCGGCCACGGCCGCCGCCGCCTGGCCCTGATCGACGGCCCCTGGAGCCATCCGCCGGCGCGGCAGATGCGCGAGGGCTTCCTCGCCGCGGCCGAGGAGCTGGGCCTGGCCGCGGTGGCGCACGAGGCGCACTGCTGGGACATCGACAGCGGCCACCGCGCCGCCCTCGCCCTCACCGCCGGCGGCCACCCGCCCGACGGCCTGGTGCTGTCCGGCGACCTCGCCACCAGCGGGGTGATGGCGGCGCTGCGCGAACGCGGCCTGGCGGTGCCGAACGCGGTGGCGGTGGTGGCGGTGGGCCTGCCCCTGCGCGCGGCGCAGCTGCTCGATGCCACCGCCTACATCGGCGACATCGCCGGCCACGCCCGCGCCGCCCTCGGCCTGCTCGCCCATCCCCGTGCGGGCGCCACCCTGGTCCCCAGCCGCCTGCTGCCGGGCACCACCTGCGGCTGCCCGCGGGTCAGAGGTCGAGCAGAAACCCAGCCAAGGGCTGAGCCGAGATCGTCGGGTGGCTGCAAGGACGACGGAACGGAGCGATAGCAGCGCTATCGCGAGTGGAGTCCGACGCCGCAGATGCCCGGCGAGATCGGTTCAGACCGCCGGGCAGGGTTTTTGCTCGACCTCTCAGGGGCCGGTGAGCTCGACCACCGGCCACAGCCAGGGGCGCTGGTAGGGCTGGGTGCCGGCCGGACCGAGGGTGGCGCCCTGCTTGCGCCCGGCGCCGTCGTTGTCGTTGACCAGCAGCGACAGGCCGCAGCGCACGCCCGTTTCCAGGCGCAGGCCGGCGAGGGCGTGGGCGGGGAAGCAGGCTTCCAGCACCCAGCCCTCGGCGCTGCGGCGGCAGGCCACCTGCACCGCCGGATCCGGGCCGGTCTCGGCGTTGGCCTCGCCCACGTAGCGGTCGCCGGGGTTCTGCTCGAGCACCGCCAGGGCCCTGCCCGCGACCCCGGGGCCGAGCGCCCACACCGCGTTGCCGGGGTCATAGGCGGCAGCGTCGGGGCGCGCCTCCAGGCGCGGATCGAGGTAGACCTGCAGCGAGTCGCCGGCGTACAGCACGAGATCCCCGGGGGGCGGGCCGGCGCGGTCGTCGCGCACCGCCACCGCCAGGTAGAGGCCGGCGGCGTCCCAGCCAAGCGCGACGCGCGCCGAGCAGTCGGCGTCGCCGCGATGCGGCTGGCGCGGATCGAAGTCCTGCGAAGGCGCCAGTTCGGTCCAGGCCGCGCCGGCCCAGTCGTCCAGCCCGCCGTCGATCGCCGGCGGGCGGGCGCAGCGCGGCACCGCCAGCGCCGGCAGGCGTTCGCGGCGCACCTGCACCTGGCCGTCGCTGGTGCCGCGCCAGCGCAGCTCGCCGCCGGCGAAGCGCGGCAGGGGCGCCGCCGCCGGCAGCACGGCACGGTGCCGCGCGCCCGCCGCCAGCTCCGGCACCGCCACGCTGGCGCGCGGCCAGCCGGCGGGGGCGTCGAGCAGCTCGATGCTGCCGCCGGCCGGCCGGTTGCCGGCGTTGGCCACCGTCACCGTGGCGCTGCCGTCGGCCTCCACCGCGAAGCGCGGCAGCAGCGGGAAGTCGAGCCCGGTGAAGGCGGCGCCAGCGAGCGCGGCGCGGATCTGCGCCGGTTCGCTGGCGGCGGGGAAGACCAGGTAGAGCGGCAGCCAGCCGACCGCGCAGGTGCCGCCGGTCAGGGGGTTGCCGTCCATGTCCCAGGCGGCGGCGCCGGCCGGCAGGGCCAGGGTGCCGGCGAGCTCGTAGCGGCGGGTGGTGAGGGTCACCACCCGCCGGCCGTCGCCGCGGGTGAAGAGGAAGGCTCGCACCGCGGGATGGGTGGGCAGGTCCTCGCCCGCGCCGCAGCCGGCGAGCAGGCGGCCGACGGCGCGCACCATGCCGTAGGTGGCGGCATAGCGCACGTCGTCGGGCACGATCGGGCGGAACAGGGTGCTGGGCGGCGAGAACAGGGTGTAGGGCGTGCCCAGCGCCGCCCACTGGTGCAGCAGCGCCTGCATCACCCGCCCGGCCATGTCGTCCTCGGTGGCGGCGGCGTAGTTGCGGTCGTGCTCGTGCTCGGAATAGCGGTCGAGCACCAGGTAGTACTGCTCGCTGTTGATGATCGGCAGCCCGGGGCGGACCGCGTCCACCACCGCGCGCAGGCGGCGCAGATCCTCGTAGATCGCCGGATTCTCGGGGGTGGCGCGGTAGGGATGCACGGTCAGTTCGTCGATGTGCGCGCCCGCCCCGGCGGCGAGCAGCTCCTGGATGTAGGCGCGGTCGATGCCGTTGACGTTGGCGGCCACGCGCAGGCCGGCGGCGCGGATGCCGGGGGCGCAGGCCGCGAGCACGCGCGCATACAGCTCCGCCGGCATGCCCAGGCGGCCGTCGATGATCCAGATGTTGGGCTCGTTGAGCACCTCGAGCGAAACCACCCGGCCGCGCATGGCGGCGGCGATACGCGCGCAGCGCGCCGCCAGATGGGGGATCTCGGCCTCCAGCACCGCACGTTCCGGAATGGCATTCTGCTGACGCCAACGGCGGATGCTGAGCGGCGAACCGCCGGGCGGGTCAACCGCCATCATCAGTGGTTTATGGCGTTGAAAGGCAGGATCGAGGAGGTCGGCGGCATACGCCAGGAACTCGTCACCATCCGCGGGCAGGGCGGCACGGGCGCCGTTGTTGGTCTTGAAGAATGAGCGCGCGAAGCCGGCACCGAGACCCGCCGCCAGCGTCTCGCTGCGCGCCACCCCGGCATAGGACCCCGACAGCATGTAGGTGTCGATCCCGATCAGTGGATGAGGCACCACCGGCTCGGCGGGATCGGCCACCAGCAGGCGGTAGGCGGCCTCGGCCAGCAGTTCGCCGTCGTCGGCGGCCACCAGCTCGGCGGCCAGTTCGTGCACGCCGCGGCGCGCCAGCGGCAGCGCCACCGCCACCCCGGGCCCGGCGGCGGCGGCGCCGCGCCAGCGCTCGCCGCCGGCAGCGTCGCGCAGCACCAGGCGCACCCGCGCCGGGCGCGGCACGCCGCTGGCGGT
>JAKLKR010000116.1 GCA_023150565.1 Planctomycetota bacterium | reverse complement strand
GCCAGGCCCTGGCCGCGCTCGCCGACCCGGCGCGCACCGCGCTGGTGGAGCCGGCGGCGGCGCGCAGCGCCCCGGCCTGGAAGACCGGCACCTCGAACGGCCGCCGCGACGCCTGGTGCGTGGCCGCCAGCCCGCGCCTGGTGCTGGTGGCGTGGCTGGGCACAGTGCGCGGCGGCGGTGCCGAGGGGCTCACCGGGATCGACGCCGCCGCCCCGCTCGCTCTCGCCCTCGCCGCCGCCCTCGACCCGCAGCCGGCGGGTTGGGACGGCGCCCTGCCGGCGCCACCGCTGGCGCCGCCGCCCGCCCCCGCCCTGCCCCCGGCGCTGGTGATCACCGACCCCGCCCCGGGCGCGCTGGTCGAGCTCGACCGCGACCGTCCGGCCGCGCAGCAGCGCCTGCGCCTGGACAGCCGCGGCGGCAGCGGCGAGCGCCGCTGGTGGTACTGCGACGGCATACCGCTGGGCGAGGGCCGCTGGTGCTGGTGGGAACCCGCCCCCGGCCGCCACCACCTGGCGGTGGCCGACGAAACCGGCCGCGCCGCCAGCGTCACGGTGGCTGTGCGCTGACCCCGTTCACTCCGCTGGCTGGCTGCCGCCGGCGGCGATGCCGCGGCGCTCCAGCAGCGAGCCGTCTAGGCGGTAGAGCTCGACCGCGTCCTTGAGCTGGCGCACCGCCGCCTGCAGCTCGGCGACCTGGGCCTGGAACCAGTCGCGCTCGGCCTGGGCCACCTGCAGGGCGGTCGACTTGCCCACCCGCAGCTTCTCGCGCTCGACCCGGGCCTTCTCGCCCTGCAGGCGGCTGGTGGCGGCGGTGGCGGCGATCTGGTCGCGGGCGCGCACCAGCTCCAGGCAGGCGATGCGCACCTCGGTGGCGGCCAGGTTCTCGAGGTTGGCGATCGATTCCTGCACCTGCTCCAGCGACAGCGCCGCCCGCCGGTTGGCGGCCTCGGCGGCGCGGTTGCCGAGCTGGTGGCTGAAGCGCAGGCCGATGGCCGCGTCCCAGCCCCTGCCGTCCTCGCCGCGCAGGCTGCCGCCCACCGCCGCGGCGTAGCCGCTGCGGCCGAGGGTGGCGAAGAGGTCGAGTCTGGGCAGCAGGCCGTCGCGGGTGCGCACCAGCTCCAGGTCGCCGCGCCGGCGTAGCAGCCGCGCCTGGTTGAGGTCGGGGCGCAGGCGCAGCGCCACCTGCACGTGCTCGGCGGCATCGACCGGCTCCGCCGCCGGCGGCTGGACGGCATCGGCAAGCGTCAGCTCCTGCCCGGGCGGGGCGGCAAGCAGGCGCAGCAGGCGCAGGCGCGCGCTGTCGCGGGCGAAGCGCGCGTCGATCGCCGCCGAGGCCCGCACCGCCACCTCGGCCTCGGCCGCCGCCAGCTCGACCTCGGCCAGGCGCCCGACCTGGATCAGCACCCGCACCTGCTCGAGCTGGTCGCGGGCCACCGCCAGCGAGCGTTCGACGATGCCCACCTGCTCGCCGGCCGCGAGCAGGTCCCAGTAGGTGGTCTCGACCGAGGCCGCCAGTTCGCTGACGTAGCCGCGCAGCTCGTACTGCGAGATCTCGACGTCGAGGCGCGCCTGGCGCACCCCCACCAGGTTGGCGTCCAGGCCGAAGCCGCGCAGCAGGGCCTGGTTGACGCTCAGCCCGGCGCGGGCGGTGGCGGTGGCGGCGGCCGCGCCGTCGCTGCGGGCGCGGTCGAGCGCGCCGCTCACGCCGACGGTGGTGCCGGTGGGCAGCAAGGCCTCTACCCCGGCCTTGGCCTGCTCGCGATCGCCCACCAGGTTGTCGGCGGGGGTGAGCGGGGTGGCGGTGCGCCCGGCCGAGGCCTCGGCGCTGGCGGTTGGGTCGAAGGCGGCGCGCGCGCTGTCGACGCCGGTGCGCGCCAGATCGGGCGCGAGCCGGCGCGCGCGCAGCTCGGGATTGCGCTCCAGGGCCTGGGCCAGGGCCTCGCGCAGGCCGAGCTTGGGCGGCGCGGCGGTGGCCGGTTCGGCGGCGGTGCCGACGGCGGCCAGCAGGGCGAGGGCCAGGGCGGCCAATGACCGCTCATTCATAGCGGAGCGCCTCGATGGGGTCGAGCCGGGCGGCGCGGCGGGCGGGATACCAGCCGAAGAACACCCCGACCGCGGCCGAGAAGCCCAGCGCCAGCACCACCCCGGTGGGCTCGATGCGCGCCGGGAAGGCGCCCAGGGCGCTGATGAGCCAGGCCGTGGCGCTGCCGAGGGCGGCGCCGACCAGCCCGCCGAGCAGGCTGACCACCACCGCCTCGACCAGGAACTGGCGCAGGATGTCGCGGTTGCGCGCGCCGATGGCCTTGCGCACCCCGATCTCGCGGGTGCGCTCGGTGACCGTCACCAGCATGATGTTCATGATGCCGATGCCGCCCACCAGGAGCGAGATGCCGGCGATCGAGCCGAGCAGCAGGGTGAAGGTGCGGGTCACCCTCGACATGGTCTCGATCATCTCGGCCTGGTTGCGGATGGTGAAGTCGTCGCCGCTGCCCTCGGCCTGGCGGTGGCGCCTGCGCAGCAGCCTGGTGACGTCGGCCTGGACCTGGGTGAGGTCGGCGCCCTCGGCCCCCTGCACGTCGATCTCGCGCAGGCGGGTGAGGCCGAACAGCTGCTTCATCGCCACCGTGTACGGCACCAGCACCTGGTCGTCGGGGTTGAACCAGCCCTGGTCGCCCTTGGCCTTGAGCACCCCCACCACGGTGAAGCCGATGCCGTTGACCTTGACCAGCGCGCCCACCGGCTCGGCGCCGCCGAACAGGTTCTCGGCCGTCACCGGCCCCAGCACCGCCACCCGCGCCGAGGACTCGACCTGCGCCTCGCTGAAGGCGCTGCCGCGCTCGACCTCGAAGCCGCGCATCGGCAGGTAGGGCAGCGCCACCCCCTGGACCTGGACGCGGGTGTTGCGGCCGAGGAACTTGACCTGGCCCATGCCCTGCACCACCGGGGTCACCTGGCGCACCCGGGGCAGGTCGAGCAGGGCGCGGGCGTCCTCGAGGGTGAGGTTCTGCTGGGTGCCGCTCATCACCCCGCCGGTACCGCGCTGGCCGGGGCGGATGATCAGCAGGTCGGTGCCCATGGCGGTGATGCGTTCGAGCACCTGGGCCTGGGCCCCGGCCCCGATCGCCACCATCGAGACCACCGCCGCCACCCCGATGATGATGCCGAGCATGGCCAGCGACGAGCGCAGCTTGTTGGCGCGCAGGCTCGCGAGCGAGGCGCCGACGACCAGGGACAGGCGCATCAGCCGTCCTCGACCACGCGCCCGTCGCGCAGGTGGATCTGGCGCGGGCAGTGGGCCGCCACCGCCGGGTCGTGGGTGACCATTATGATGGTGCGGCCCTGGCCGTTGAGCTGCTTGAACAGCGCCAGGATCTCCTCGCCGGTGCGGCTGTCGAGCGCGCCGGTGGGCTCGTCGGCGAGCACGATGGCGGGATCCATCACCAGCGCGCGGGCGATCGCCACCCGCTGGCGCTGGCCGCCCGACAGCTGGTTGGGCTGGTGGTGCATGCGGTCGTCGAGCCCGACCTGGGCGAGCGCGCGCCGGGCGCGCGCACCGGCGTCGGGCAGGTCGCCGTAGTGCGCCGGCAGCGCCACGTTGTCGAGCGCGCTCATGCGCGGCAGCAGGTTGAAGGTCTGGAACACGAAGCCGATGCGGCGGTTGCGCACCCCCGCCAGGCGGTCGCCGTCGAGCCCGGCGACCTCCTCGCCGTCGAGCCGGTAGCTGCCGGCCTCGGGGCGGTCGAGGCAGCCGATGATGTTCATCAGGGTCGACTTGCCGCAGCCCGAGGGCCCGCGCACCGCCACCATCTCGCCGGCACCGATGTGCACGTCGACCCCGTCGAGGGCGCGCACCTCCTGCCCGCCGAGCAGGTAGCGCTTCACCAGGCCGGTGGCGGCGATCATCGTCCGCGGCCGCCGGGCGGCGGCCCCATCGGCATGCCCATCATGCCCGGGCCGCCCTGCTGCCGGCGCCACTGGCTGGCGCCCTCGCCCTTGCGCAGCTGCACCGTGGCGCCCTCGTCGAGCCCCTCGACCACCTCGGTGCGGTTGCCGTCGCTGATGCCGACCTTGACCTCGCGCTCGCTGGCGGCGCCGTCGGCCCCCACCAGCTGCACCGTCCAGCGCTCCTTGCGCTGGGTCAGGGCCTCGACCGGCACGGTCAGGCAGTCGTCCTTGGCCGCGACCACGATCTCGGCGTTGGTGGTCATCTCGGGCTTGAGCGCGCCACGGCCCTCGCCCTCGATCTCGATCTTGACCTCGAAGGTCACCACGTTCGACGCGCTCACCCCCTTGGTGGCGATGCGCACCACGCTGCCGCGGAAGCGCCGGCCGGGGAAGGCGTCGGCGCCGATGCGCACGCGCTGGCCGAGCGCCACCCGCCCGATGTCGCTCTCGTCGACCGCGGCCAGGGCGTACAGCCGCGAGAGGTCGGACACCGTCATCAGGGTGGTGCCGCCGCCGACGTTGGTGATGCCCGACGACACGATCGCGCCCACCTGCACGTTGCGCGCCGACACCACCCCGTCGATGGGCGCCGGCACGCTGGTGTCGCGCAGGCGCTGGCGGGCGTCGTCGAGGCTGGAGCGGTCGGTGGCCACCGCCGCCTCGGCTAGGCGGATGTCCTGCCGCTTCAGCTCCAGGCCCAGCTCCTGGGTGCGCAGCTCCTCGAGCGCGACCTGGGCGTTGGCGAGCGCGGCCTCGGCCTGGGACTGGGCGGTGTCGGCGGTGTCGGCCTCCTCCTGGCTGGCGAGCTTGCGTTCGAGCAGGGTGCGCACCCGGCCGGCCTTGGCGCGGGCGTCGCGCAGGCTCGACTCGGCCAGGGTCAGCCCGGTGCGGGCACGGCTGCCGGCGGTGGCCAGCGCGGCCTCGCCGATGGCGAGCGAGCGCCGGGTCTGCTCCAGGCGGGCCTCGGACGACACCAGGGCGGCCTCGGCACGCGCCACCGAGCGCTGCTCATCGACCGGATCCAGCTCGAGCAGCAGTTCGCCGGCCTTGACCGTGTCGCTGATATCCTTGGGCAGCTTCACCACCGTGCCGCTGGCCTTGCACTTGATGTCGACGTCGAGGTTGGACACCACCCGCGCCGAGGCCGCCACCGCCACCCGCAGGGCGCCGCGTTCGACTGTGCCGGTGGCCGCCACCGGAGCGGCGGTGCGCGCCGGCCGCAGCCAGAACCACCACCCGGCGCCACCGGCCGCCAGCACCCCCATCGCTACGATCCCCACCGTCAATGCGCGTCTGCCCATGCCGCCTCCGGGGTCCAGGTATGGCCATGGGCCGGGACCGACAACCGCCCCGGCGGTCATCCCGGCGTCACCCTTCACGCGTCGAGAATCACCACCTCGATGTCCTCGTCGCGTTCCCGTAGCCGCGGCGGGCGCGCCGGGCCGGCCAGCCAGCGCTGGCGCAGGCGCTGCTCGCGCGGGGGCGCCAGCCGCCACAGCTCGGTGGTGCTGCTGCGGCGCAGGGCGATCAGCACCCACACCCACCACCACAGCAGGGCGGCGGCCCCCAGTACGATGCCCCAGCGCAGCCAGTCCATGGTCCAAGCATAACCTGGGCGCATGGCCGGGATAGCGGGCGGCGGCCATGCGCCGGCCGTGCTTCCCAGCAGGCCCCGGTGGACACCCTCGGCGCCGCCATGAGCGAACTGCCGGTGATCGAGGTGCGCGGCGCGGCCGAGCACAACCTCAAGAACGTCGACCTCGACATCCCCAAGCGCCAGCTGGTGGTGTTCACCGGGCCGTCGGGCTCGGGCAAGTCATCGCTCGCCTTCGACACCGTCTATGCCGAGGGCCAGCGCCGCTACGTCGAGTCGCTGTCGGCCTACGCCCGCCAGTTCCTCGGCCAGCTGGAGAAGCCCAGGTACGAGTCGATGCGCGGGCTGGCGCCGACCATCGCCATCGAGCAGAAGTCGGCCTCCAAGAACCCGCGCTCGACGGTGGGCACCATCACCGAGGTGCACGACTACCTGCGTGTGCTGTGGGCGCGCATCGGCGTGCAGCACTGCCATAAGTGCGGCGCCCAGGTCGGCCGGCGCAGCGCCGACGAGATCGTGCAGGCGGTGCTGGGGCTGCCCGACGGCAGCCGCATCCTGGTGCTGGCGCCCAAGGTCGGCGACCGCAAGGGCGAGCACCAGGACCTGCTCGACCGCGCGCGCAAGGCCGGCTTCACCCGCGTGCGCGTCGACGGCAAGGAGTGCAGCCTCGACCAGCCGATCGAGCTGAACAAGAAGCTCAAGCACCGCATCGACCTGGTGGTCGACCGCCTGGTGGTCAAGGAGGGCGTGCGCCAGCGCCTGGCCGACAGCGTCGAGACCGCGCTGCGCGAGGGCGAGGGCAAGATGCTGGTGGGATTCGCCGAGGGCGGGCCCAAGGGCGGCTCGCCGGACCTGTTCTTCTCCGAGCACAACTACTGCCACGCCTGCGACCTGAGCTTCCCCGATCTGGAGCCCAACAGCTTCTCGTTCAACGCCCCCATGGGCGCCTGCGCCACCTGCAACGGGCTGGGAGCGCTCGCCCAGGTCGACCTCGCCAAGCTGGTGGTGCCGGAACTGTCGATCAACGACGGCGCCATCGCCCCCTGGGGCGCCCTGGGCGACGAGGAGCGCTCGGCCTGGCATGTGGAGTACCGCCGCAACGTCATCGACAAGCTGGGCGTGCCGCTGGACAAGCCGTGGGCCAAGCTGGCGGAGAAGCACCGCAAGCTGGTGCTCTACGGCGCCGAGGAGCGGGTGAAGGTCGACTGGAAGACCACCAACAGCTCGGGCACCTTCAACTCGCGCTTCGACGGCGTCATCCCCTGGCTGGAGCGGGTGATGAAGGAGTCGGACAGCGAGTGGCGGCGCGACCAGCTCGGCCAGTACTTCAGCAGCAATCCGTGCCCGGACTGCGCCGGGGCGCGCATGAAGGCGGAGTCGCGCGCGGTGCTGCTGGGCGGGCGCTCGCTGCCGGCGGTGTGCGCGCTGACCATCGCCGAGGCGGCGGCGTTCTTCGCGCAGCTCAAGCTGGAGCGCGGCGCCGCCCAGGTCGCCAGCGGGGTGCTGAAGGAGGTGCAGGCGCGCCTGCGCTTCCTGCTCAACGTCGGGCTCGACTACCTCACCCTCGACCGCAGCGGCCCGACCCTGTCCGGCGGCGAGGCGCAGCGCATCCGCCTGGCCAGCCAGATCGGATCCGAGCTGACCGGGGTGCTGTACGTGCTCGACGAGCCGTCGATCGGCCTGCACCAGCGCGACAATGAGCGCCTGATCGGCACCCTGCGCCACCTGCGCGACATCGGCAACAGCGTGCTGGTGGTCGAGCACGACGAGGACACCATCCGCGCCGCCGACCACCTGGTCGACTTCGGCCCCGGGGCGGGCGAGCGCGGCGGGCGCATCGTCTACGCCGGCCCGGTCGATGGCGTGCTCGCCGCCGAGGATTCCATCACCGGCGACTACCTGTCGGGGCGCAAGTGCATCGCGGTGCCGGCGAAGCGGCGGCGCGGCAACGGCCAGCACCTGTGGGTCGAGGGCTGCCGCGAGCACAACCTCGCCGACATCGACATCGGCATCCCGCTTGGGACCATGTGCTGCCTCACCGGGGTCAGCGGCGCGGGCAAGAGCACCTTCCTCAACCACATCCTCTACCCGGCGCTGGCCAACCACTTCAACGACGCGCACGAGGAGATGGGCGCCCACCGCCGCATCAGCGGGCTGGAGCACCTCGACAAGGTCATCCGCATCGACCAGCAGCCGATCGGCCGCACGCCGCGCTCGAACCCGGCCACCTACACCAAGCTGTGGGACCACCTGCGCCAGGTGTTCGCCGAGACGCGCGAGGCCAAGCTGTTCGGCTACGGCCCCGGGCGCTTCAGCTTCAACGTCAAGGGCGGGCGCTGCGACGCCTGCGAGGGCGACGGGGTCAAGAAGGTCGAGATGCACTTCCTCGCCGACGTGTTCGTGCCCTGCGAGGTGTGCCATGGCCGGCGCTTCAACGAGCAGACCCTGCGCGTGGCGTTCAAGGGCAAGACCATCGCCGACGTGCTCGACATGCCGGTCGAGCAGGCCATCCGCCATTTCGCGGTGCACCAGGGCGCGGTGCGCATCCTCCAGACCATGGTCGATGTCGGGCTCGACTACCTGCGCCTGGGCCAGAGCGCGACCACCCTGTCGGGCGGCGAGGCGCAGCGCATCAAGCTCTCGCGCGAGCTGGCCAAGCGCGACACCGGGCGCACCCTCTACATCCTCGACGAGCCCTCCACCGGGCTGCACTTCGAGGACGTGCGCAAGCTGCTGACGGTGCTCGAACGCCTGGTCGAGCACGGCAACAGCGTGATCGTGATCGAGCACAACCTCGACATCATCAAGACCGCCGACTGGGTCATCGACCTGGGCCCAGAAGGCGGCGCCCGCGGCGGCCGCCTGGTCGCCGCCGGCACCCCCGAGCAGGTCGCCCAGGTCGAGGGCAGCCACACCGGCCGGTTCCTGGGCAGGCTGCTGGCGCGCTGAGCCCCGCTACCCCTCCACCGTCCGGCCGCGCAGGGCGGCCTCGAGGGCGGCGATGAGCTGGTGGTAGTTCTTGAAGCGCGCCGCGGGCTTCTTGGCCAGCAGGCGCTTGGCCACGTAGCGGGTGCCGTTGCCGATCCCGGCGATGTCCTCCATGCCCGGCGGCTCGTCGTTGAGCACCTTCATCATCATCGCCGCCGAGGTCGGGGCGCTGTAGGGCGTGTGCCCGCTGATCATCTGGTACAGGATCCCGCCGATGGCGTACATGTCCATCAGCGGCGATGGCGGCCCGGCCAGCACCTGCTCCGGACTCATGAAGGCGGGGGTGCCGACCACCCGGCCCTCGTTGCCATCGTCGATGTAGGAATAGGCGCGGTCGGAGTAGTCGTCCCAGTCGCCGTAGTCGATGTAGACCGAGACCCCGAAGTCGATGATGCGCACCTGCGGGCTGCCGTCGTGGTGCTCGGCCACCATCAGGTTGGCGGGCTTGAGGTCGCGGTGGACCATGCCGCACACCCGGTAGGCGGCCTCCATCGCCTGGGCGAGCTGGAGGGTGATGGCGAGCGCGGTGCGCTCGGGCACGGTGCCGCCGCGGCGCTTCAGCCAGGTGCGCAGGTCGATGCCCTGCACCAGCTCCATGAACAGGTAGTCGCGGCCCTGGAAGCTGCCGCCGCCGGCCAGGTAGGGGAAGGCCTCGTGGCCGACGGTGGCGAGGGCCGAGGCCTCGCTCTTGAAGCGCGCCACCGCCGCCGGCCGGCGCATGTCCTCGACGCTCATGATCTTCATCGCCAGGCGGCGCTCGATGAAGCGGTCCTCGACCTCGTAGACCTCGCCCATCGCCCCGGCGCCGATCGGGCGCACGACCGCGAAGTACTCGCCGATGGTGGTGCCGGCGGCGAGCGAGGGCATCGGCGGGCGGGTGTCCGCCGACGGCCCCATGGTCAGCTCGGGCTCCTCGGGCGGGCGGTCGGTGCTTTCGGTGGCGGGGTCGTCGGGAGTGGCGGCGGGAGCAGCCGCGATCTGGGGCGGATCGGCCGAGGGCGCGGCGGCGAGCGCGGGGAACTGCCAGCGGGTGGTCGGGCGCTTGCGCCCGGGATCGGGCTCGGCCGCCGGTTCCGCAGGGGCCGCCTCGCCGGGCCGGCGCCAGGCCGAGCGCACGCCCTCGGCGGGCGGGGCGGCGGGATCGACGGAGAACACCCCCGAGGTCGGCCGGCGCCAGGCCGAGCGGGTGGTGCCAGGGGTGCCTGCGGTGGGTGGGGTCGGCGGCGGCAGCACCGCGTCGGGCCGGCGCCAGGCCGAGCGGGTGGTGGGGGGTGCGGCCACCGGGGCGACGGCCGGACGCACCGCGGTGGTGGTGCCGCGCGGACGGGCGGCATCGCCGTCGCCCTCGGGCAGGTCGAAGGGGTTGCCGGCCAGGATCGCCCCCGCCAGGTCGAGGAAGGCGCTGTAGGAGCGGAAGCGCTCCGCCGGGCTCTTGGCCAGGCAGCGCCGCACCAGCTCGGCGAGCGCGGGCGGGCAGCCCTTGGCGACCTCGGCCAGCGACGGGGCCGGGGTGCGGCAGTGGTGCACCAGGATCTCGACCGGGGTGCCGCGGTTGAACACCGCCCGCCCGGCGACGAGATGGAAGAGGGTCGCGCCCAGCGAATAGAGGTCGGTGGCGAAGGTCAGCTTGCGCTCGCCCTGGGCCTGCTCCGGGGACATGTAGAGCGGCGTGCCCATGATCTCGCCAGCCATGGTCAGGCCGGCGTCGCCGACATCGTTGCGGCTGCGGCCGAGGCCGAAGTCGACCACCTTCATGCCCTTGAGCTCGGCTCCGGCGAGATCGACGATGAGGTTGGCGGGCTTGATGTCGCGGTGGATGACGCCATTGCGGCGATAGACATAGTCGAGCGCCCGCGCCGCCGCGGTGACGATGCGCAGCGACAGCTCCCAGCCCAGGTTGCCGTCGCACAACCCCTGCGCCGGGCGGCCCAGGGCCTGGTCCATGATGATGACCAGGTAGGCCGGCGTCTCGACCACCTGATGGACCGCCACGATGCCGGGGTGGCGCATGCGGCTGGTGAGCGTGCTCTCGCGCCGCAGCCGACCCAGTACCGCCTCCGACAAGCCCTTGGTGCTGACCACCTTGGCAGCATAGGGATGGACATCCCCAGGACGGGTGGCGCGGTAGACCACGCCCTGGGCGCCCCGCCCCAGCACTCCGCCGAGGGTGAACCCTGCTACCATCGCCCCCTCACCCGGGGGGGCGTCACCGAAACCGGGGACGATCAGCGTCTCGTCGGTCATGTCATCCCATCAAGGGGGAAGGCCAGGGTGGTGGGCTGGGCGATCCACAAAACGTAGCAATTGATTCACCTCTTACCACCTCGGAGCCGCCTGCGCCGGGTGGGGTCCGTCACCCGCACAGCCAAACAAACACCCCCCCGGCAGCCCGTGGCCACCGGAGGGGTGTGGAAGGAAGGGAGGACTGACCGGCTCAGAAGGTCAGGTTGTGCTGGACCAGGAACACCTGGGCCCGGCCCACACCCTCTTCAGCCCGCCAGTTGCTGTAGGTCAGGTTGAGCTTGTTGCTGGTCTTGCCGTTGATGTACCAGTTCACGCCCATCTCGAACAGGTCGCCCGAGTTGGTGGTGTCGTTGCGGTTGCTGGCCCAGGGCGACGGGGTCGGCACGGCGAGGGCCGCATCGGGGCCGTTGGCGCCGTAGTTCGAGAACTCGTCGCGGCGGGTGTCCATGTCCATGCGCGAGTAGCGCAGGGTGGGCTCCCACACCCCGGAGGTCTGGGTGGGGATGGCCCAGCCCATGCCCAGGGTCCACACGCTGCTGTGCAGATCGGCGGGATCGATGGGGGCGCCGCTGGCGTCGGTCTGGGTCGACCACTCGGTGATGCGGTACTTGTAGGCACCCATCATGGTCAGCGCGTTCCAGTGGAACAGCATGTCCGGGCCCCAGATGGTCGAATCCTGGTCGAACCAGGCGCCGTAGTAGGGGTTGGTGGGCCAGTAGGCGGCACCCGGGTTGGAGCCCATGCCGGGGGGGGTCAGCAGGGTGGTCTGGGTGACCTGGGTGTACTGGGTGCCGGCGGCATTGATGGCGTAGGGCGGCACGAACTGATAGGCCGCCGCGGTGGCGTTGTAGGCCACCGTCTTGTTCCACTCGCGGATGACATCGAGGCCGATGTTGAGATGGGTGCCCTCGGCGCCGATGAACGACTGCTGGGCCTTGCCCTTCATCGCCTTGCTGGGGCTGAATTCGAGGCGCAGGTTGGCGTAGTAGCCCTTGTCATCCTCGGCCAGGACGCCGTTGGACGAACCGCCGGTGGCGGCGCCGTCGTAGGTGCTGTTCATGAAGCTGGCGCCGATGTTGAACATGCCGCCGGACAGGTTGTAGAACACGCCGCCGCCGCGGTTGATGTCGACCAGCATCGCCGCCGGATCGGCATCGGCCATCATGTAGCTGCTGGAGCTGAAGATGGATTTCCAGGTGGTGGGCTTGTAGAGGCCGAAGGTCACGGTGTGGGTGACATCGGTGCCCTTGAACTCCTTGCCGGCATACGCGTAGTAGAGGTTGATGGCGGCGTTGTCGCCATTCGACCGGCGCTCGGCGTTATCGCCGCGGATGGTGATGTTGCCGAACCAGCCGTCGCCGTACTTGGCTTCGAAGGCCAGGCGAGCGCGGCGGATCGAGAAGCGCGCCTTCTCGGGCTCGCCGGCACGGCCGCGGATGGGGTCGTAGGCGCCTCCGTTGCGGACGAACACCGGGGCCGAGGTCCAGCCGGCGGCGGTGGGGGCGGTCATGAACGCGCCCAGGTTCGGCATCGCCGGCCACATGCTGGCGGCCAGGGCGTTGTACTGCGCCACCGTGGTGGTGGTGCTGTTGAGGATCAGCGGGCTGTTGGTATTGGTGTAGTAGGGCACCGCGGCGCCGGCGGCGCCGGAGGTGCTGGTGGCACCGGCGGCATAGCGCACCGGATCGCCGCCCTGGTACCAGAACACGTTGCCGGCACCGGTCGCGGCGGGATAGCCGCCGGCGGTGACATCGGACAGGGTGCCCGAGGGCAGCAGGGTGAGGCGGGTCTGGAGCTGGCCCTTGACGGCCAGGGTAAGGCCGGCGCCCTCGTCCTTGATCGAGGCGGCCGACAGTGGCGAGGAGGCCACGCCGGCGAGGGCCAGGGCGGCGAGGGTGGGTACCAGGTGCTTCACGAGGGATCTCCTGAGGAGGATGGGGGTCGCGTGCGAAGACGCGCGAAATCTCCCGCCCCTCATGAACACCCGAAGAACCTTTTATGAACGTCCGGTGAACAGGTCCGCCTCCGCTGCCGAGCAGATGGGCAGCCGTGCCCAGCCGGTCATCAGCCCCAGGAGAACTCCAGCTCCTGCACCAGCTCCGGGTGCAGGCTGAGCGCCACCGGGCAGGACCGGGCGGCGCGTTCGAGCGCGACGCGGCGGTCGGCGGCGATGCCGGCGGGCATGCGCAGGCGCACCACGATGCGGGCGATGCGCCGCGGCGGCGCCGCGCTCATGTGCTTTTCCACCTCGGCACTCATGCCGTCGAGGTCGTAGCCGTCGCGGCGGGCGACGATGCCCATGATGGTCATCAGGCAGGTGGCCAGGCCGGTGGCGACCAGGTCGGTGGGCGAGAACGACTCGCCGCGCCCCTGGTTGTCGGTGGGGGCGTCGGTGACCAGCTCGACCCGGCTGGGGCCGTGCACGGCGCGGTTGCGCAGCTGGCCCTGGTAGGCGACGTGGATGGGCACCATGGTCAGGACTCCTTGGCCTCGACCCAGGCCGAGCCGTCCCAGATCCGGCTCCAGCCGCTCGGCTTGCCGTCCTTCTCGCTCGCCAGGTAGTGGGTCTTGGACTTCTTGCTGAAGCGGATGGTCACCGGGTTGCCCTCCGGGTCGCGCTCGGGGGCGTCGGCCAGGAAGAGGAACTTGGGATCGAGGTCGGCGCGGTGGCGCTTGAGGTCGGCGACCTGGGGGTTGCGCGTCTCGCGCACCCGCGGGTAGGTGCTGGCGGCCAGGAACAGGCCCGAGGCGCCGTCGCGCAGCACCATGTGCCCCGGCCCCTTGCTGCACGGCAGCTCGGGCATCGGCACCGGCTTGGCCTTGGGCGGGGCGGCCTCGCCGCTGCGCAGCAGCTTGCGCGTGTTGTCGCACACCGGGTAGCCGGTGCAGCCGAAGTACTTGCCGAAGCGCCCGGTCTTGAGCTGCATCGGCTTGCCGCACTTGTCGCAGGGCAGGCTGGGGCCGTCGTAGCCCTTGAGCTTGAACTGGCCCTCCTCGACCACGGTGCCGTCGCATTCGGGATTGCGTCCGCACACGTGCAGGCGGCGCTTCTCGTCCACCAGCCAGGCATCCATCGCGGTGCCGCACTTGGGGCAGCGGCGCTGGTCGTGCAGCGCGCGCGCCTCGGCCTCGCTGGCCTCGTCGGCCTCGCTGTCGGGGCCCTCGGCCACCGCCTCGGACTCGCGCCCGGGCACCAGGTTGATGGTGGCGGTGCAGCGCTCCTTGGGCGGCAGGCTGTAGCCGGTGCAGCTGAGGAACACCCCGGTGCGCGCCACCCGCACCGCCAGCGGCCGGCTGCACTTGCTGCAGGCGATGGCGGTGGGCACCGGCTGGCTCGGGCGCATGGCGTCGGCGGCGTGGTCGAGCTTGCCCTTGAAGTCGCCATAGAAGCGGTCGAGGGCGCGCTTCCAGTCCTCGCGCGCCTCGGCGATGGCGTCCAGCTCGGTCTCGAGCCCGGCGGTGAAGCCGTAGTCCATCAGCGCCGGGAAGGCCTCGCACAGGCGCGCGGTGACGATCTCGCCCAGCTTCTCGGCGTGGAAGCGCCGGCTGTCCAGGCGCACGTAGCCGCGCTCCTGGATGGTGCTGATGATCGCGGCGTAGGTCGAGGGGCGGCCGATGCCGCGCTTCTCCAGCTCGCGCACCAGGGTCGCCTCGCTGAAGCGCGCCGGCGGCTTGGTGAAGTGCTGGGTCGGATCCAGGCCCTGGAGCGCGAGCTGGTCGCCGGCGGCCAGGCGCGGCAGCTGCTGGTCCTCCTGCTTGGCCGGCGGCAGCACCTTCTGCCAGCCGTCGAAGCGCAGCACCCGGCCGCCGGCGCGCAGCTCGAAGCGCCCGGCCTGGATGGTGACGGTGGTGGTGTCGAACTCGGCCGGGGGCATCTGGCAGGCGACGAACTGGCGCCAGATCAGCTCGTACAGGCGCTGGGCGTCGCGCTCGACGTCGAGGCCCTCGGGGGCGACCGCCACCTCGGTCGGGCGGATCGCCTCGTGCGCCTCCTGGGCGCCCTGCTTGCTGCGGTAGACGTTGGCCTGCGCCGGCAGGTAGCGCTCGCCGTAGGCCGCCTTGATGTGGCCGCGCACCATCTCCAGCGCCTGGGCGCTGAGGTTGACCGAGTCGGTACGCATGTAGGTGATGTGACCGGCCTCGTACAGGCGCTGGGCCAGGGTCATGGTCTTCTTGACCGAGAAGCCGAGGCGGGTCGAGGCCGCCGCCTGCAGGGTCGAGGTGATGAAGGGCGCGGTGGGATTGGCGCGCTGGGCCTTGTCCTCGCTCGCCACCACCCGGTAGGCCGCCCCCTGCAGCGCCGCCACCGCGGCGCTGGCCGCGGCCTCGGTCACCGGCTTGAAGGGCGACCCGTCCTCGCGCACCACCTCGGCGCGCAGCGGCGCCGCGCCCTTGGCCAGGCGCGCATGCACCTCCCAGTACTCGTCCGGCTTGAAGGCGCGGATCTCGCGCTCGCGCTCCACCACCAGGCGCACCGCCACCGACTGCACGCGCCCGGCCGACAGCCCGCGCGCGACCTTGGCCCACAGCAGCGGCGAGACCATGAAGCCGACCACGCGGTCGAGGAAGCGGCGCGCCTGCTGGGCGTTGACGCGGTCCTGGTTGACCTCGCCGGGATGGGCGAAGGCCTCCTGGATGGCGCTCTTGGTGATCTCGTTGAACACCACCCGGCGGTACTTGGCGGGGTCGCCGCCGATCACCTCGCGCAGGTGCCAGGCGATCGCCTCCCCCTCGCGGTCAAGATCGGATGCCAGCCAGATGGTCTCGGCCTTGGCGGCGGCCTCCTGCAGCTCGCGCAGGTTCTTCTCCTTGCCCGGCACCACCTCGTAACGCGCCACCCAGCCGTGCTCGGGATCGACGCCCATGCGCCGCACCAGGGCGGTCTGGGCGCGGGCGGCCTTGGCGGCCGGGTCGGCCTTGACCTTCGACTTGGCCGCCGGCTTGGCCTTCTCCTCCTTCTCCTCGCTCCCCTCGCCGCCCGAGGTGGGCAGGTCGCGGATATGGCCGAAGCTGGATTTCACCACGAAATCCTTGCCCAGATACTTGTTGATGGTCTTGGCCTTGGCAGGCGACTCGACGATGACCAGGCTGCGGGCCATGATTCCTCCAAGTGGGCAAGGGGCCCTTCTATGCGATGGGAGCATCATCCGTCAAGGGGACCGGGGGGCGGGCGGGAGGGCGGGGGACGGGCGGGAGGGAGGGCGAATAGGGTGGCTGGTGCGGCTGTCCGACCACCTGCCATGAAGCGTTTCACCCGCGATTCCCGCCCGCTCTGATCCCCGCCCGAGGTCTCCCATGCCGCGCACCGCCCTGCTGACCGCCACCCT
>JAKLKR010000115.1:3773-16200 GCA_023150565.1 Planctomycetota bacterium | reverse complement strand
GCGGCGCCGTCGTCGCGCGCGGCCTCGACCAGGCCGGCGGCGCGCAGTGCGCGGCGCACCGGCGAACCCGGCTCGCTCGCCACCACCGCCGGGCGGTGGCCGTGGCGGTCGGTCGCCGCCCAGCCCGCCAGGCGGGCGAGCAGCAGGTCGGCCACCGGCTGGCGGCCCAGGCGCGGGGCGAGGGCGAGCTGGCACAGCACCAGGCGGCCGTCGCCGCTGCGCCAGTCGAGCAGCTGCACGTAGTCCTGGCCGGCGCGGCCGAGGGCGGCGTCGGTCAGGCAGGTGAAGTCGCCGGCCGCCGGCTTGAGCAGGTCGCCGGAGGACACCAGGTGGTCGGGGCCCCAGAAGTGCAGATCGGCGTCGCGCAGCCCGGCCAGCACCGGATGGTTGGCGGCGCGGATGAAGGGCTGGCTGGTGCGCTTGGCGGTGACCTGGAAGGCGGTGCCGGCCCAGGCCGGGTCGATGGCGGTCTGGCGCAGGGCCAGCACCGCGCCGCCGCCGTTGACGAAGGCCTGCACCGCCGCCCCGGCGGCGACCAGGGCGGGATCGGCGCCGGCGTCCTCGCCCACCACCAGCAGGCGCAGGTCCTTGAGCGCCGCGGCATCGGGCCGGGCCAGGCGCGGCGGGCGCCAGCCCAGGCGCGCCAGGGCCTCGGCGGTGGTGCCGGCGGGATCGAACAGCGCCACCCCGTCGGCGGGGAAGGCGAGCGCCTGGCGGGGATGGATCGACACCGGGAAGCTGCGCGGCGCGCCGTCGCCGGCCGGGCTGCGCAGCTGCAGGGTGAGGGTGGCGCGGGTGGCGGCGGCCACCGCCGGGGCGGTGAAGGCCAGGCGGGTGCGGCGCAGCTCGGCCGGGGTCAGCTCCAGCTCCTCGCCGCCGGCGGCGAGTTCGCGCCCGTCCTCGGCCGCCAGGCGCCAGGCGAAGCGCGCCCGCGAGGCGGCGCGGTGGTCGTGGTGCAGGTCGACCTCCCACACCACCGCCTCGCCGGCGTACCAGGCGCCGTGGCGCGACCACGGCCAGGCGTCGAGCGCCGGCACCGCGGTCAGGCAGCCGCCCCAATAGGGCTGCACCCAGGGGGTGATCAGCGCGGCGCCGGCATCGCGGTGCCCGGCGCAGAACCAGGCGTTGGCCTGCTGGTGGGCGAGGTCGCAGGCCAGCCCGCCGCGGTAGGCGGCGTCGCCGATCAGGGCGGCGAAGCCGCCGGGCGGGCCATAGAACATGTTCCAGCCGGTCTCGCTCACCAGGATCGGCTTGGCGTCCCACTTCAGCGGCTGCTCGTCGCGCACATTGGCGACCCGGCGGTACTGGCCCGCCGGCACCGCCATGCCGGCGGTGAAGCCGGCGCCCTCTGCGCGCCACAGGGCGGCGCCGGGCAGGTAGGTGGACGGAGTCTGGAAGGCGCCCACGTCGACCGGGTAGTGGGTCGACTGGAGGTCGTCCCAGCCGCGCAGGTCGAGGTCGCAGGCGGCCTCGACCAGGTGGCGGGGATCGGCGGCGCGCACCGCGCTGCCGAGCGCCTGCAGCCGCGCCACCGCCTTGGCCGGGTCGCTGGCGGTTTCGGCGAACTCGTTGCTGATCATCCAGATGCCGAGCGAAGGATGGTTGCCGAGGGCGGCGGCGGTCTCGGCCCCGACGCGCGCGGCGCGCGCCCACAGGGCGTCGTCGTCGAGCACCTGCTGGGTGTGGCTGGGCAGGGCGAAGGCGTAGCTGGCCGCGAGGATGCCCTCCTCGTCGGCGGCATCGAGGCCGGCATCCCAGTGGCTGCAGTGGCGGCGCAGCTGCGAGCCGTGGCGGATGGCGTTGCGCAGGCGCGCGCGCTGCGCCGCCGGCTGCAGCCAGGCGTCGGTGCTGCCGGTGCCGTCCATGGCGGTGGCGCGCAGCTTGATCGGCACCCCGTTGAGCAGCAGGCGGCCGCCCTCGGGGCGCAGTTCGCTGAAGCCGAAGCGCTGCGGGCAGCGGTCGACCACCGCGCCGGCGGGATCGATCAGCTCGACCTCCAGGCGCAGCAGCTCGGGCTTCTCCAGCTCCCACAGCACCGGCTCGGCCCAGGGCGCCGCCAGCTCGGCGGTGCCGTCGGCGGCGATGGTGGCGGTGGGCAGCTCCAGCACGGCGCGGCCGCGGTGGCTGACCACCGCCCGCACCCGGCTGCCGGCGGCGGCGCCGGTGGTGGCGATGCGCGCGGTCAGGCGGTGGTCGCGCACCGAGGGCAGCACCTGCACCCGCGCCACCGCGGCGGCGGGCACCGCCTCCAGTGCGATGTCAGAGGCGTAGCGGGTGGCATCCGCGGCCCAGCTCGCCTCGCCGCCCTGGGCCATGCCCAGCAGCAGGCGGTGGTCGCCGGGGCCGGCCAGGGCCTCGGTGAGATCGACGCTGAAGGGCGCATGGCCGTCGTGGGCCGCCACCTGGCGGCCGTCGACCCACACCGTGGTCTGGCCGGGGATGCGCCCGACCCGCAGCAGGCGCCGGCCGGCCGGCAGCGCCGCCAGGGATTCGCCGGTCAGGGTGCGCGCCAGCCAGCCGCAGCTGTGCTTGCCGCCGCGCTGGTGCCAGGTGGCGGGCAGGGTGATCGGGCTCCAGGCGGCGTCGGCGGCCGGCGGCCGGGTCATCGCCGCGCTGGCGTCGCCCTGGCCGAGGAAGTTCCAGCCGGCGCACAGCCACTGCTTGGCCCGGCCCTGGTTCCAGCGCGCATCGCAGCGCACCTCGGCCACCGCCTCGGCCGGGCGCCAGCCGTCCTCCTGCACCGTCACCACCACCCGGAAGCGATCGCTGCCGGCGGCGGCGAAGGGTACGCTGCGGGTCCAGGCCGCATCCGCAGCCAGCGCTACCCGCTCATCGCCCTGCGCCACCACCACCTGGAAGTAGTCCAGCACCTGCCAGCGCACCAGCGCCCCGGCTGCCACCCCGGCGGCATTGGTGACGGTCAGCTGGGCGACAGGCGAGGGTTCCACCGCGATGGTGGCGGCCGGACGCCAGCGCTCCTCGGCCACCACCGGCAGGAACGGCCACACGTCGAGCAGGCCGGGCGTGGGGGCGGCGCGGTGCAGGCCGAGGCGGCCGATCCAGCGGCTGCCGATCAGATTGCCGGGCAGGCGCAGGCGGTCGCCCGCCGCCAGGGTGATGGGGGCGGCGGGGCGCAGTTCGACGAAAGAGCCCAGCCCGTCGATCACGAACGGGGTGCCGGCGGTGGCGAAGGCCACCCCGCGGCCGTTGTGGTACAGCCAGGGTTCGTAGCGGCGCAGCTGGTCGGCGAGGTTGTCGCCGGCCGCCACCACCAGGGTCGGCCAGAACACCCCTGCCTGGTCCGCGGCGATGGTCCACCAGGCCTCGGCCCCGCGCACACAGCCCTCGCGCCGCTTGAGCGCACCGACCCCGGCCAGGGCCTCGACCCCCAGCTCGATCCCGCCGGCGGTGAGGTCACGCGGCAGCACCAGGCGCAGGTCCGACATCTGTGCCGCCGCCGGCGCGGTGGCGGCGGCGGTCGTGCCGGCGCCGATGGTGAGGGTGAAGGGGACCTCGGCGGCCACCATCTGCTTGCTGCGCTTCGAGCGGTAGCCCACGGTGGCGGCGAAGGCGTGGGTGCCGTCGCCGAGCGCGGCGCAGGCCGGCAGGGGGGCGTCGACGAAGCGCTTGGCGGCGTCATCCCAGCGGTTGCCCTGGCCGGTGCGGCCGTCGGGGCGGGCGCCGGGGTCGAGGGTGATCACCACCTCGCCCTTGCCGGGTTCGACCCAGCCGGGCTGCGGCGCCTGGTACCAGCGCACCGCCTCGTTCCAGTTCTGGCGCCCACGGTTGGCGCTGGCGAAGTCGCCGCCGGCGCGCGCCAGCAGCGGGTACTGCATGTCGCGCTGCTCGATCGGCTCATCGCAGCGCCAGCGCAGGCGCACCGCCAGCGGCTGCGGGCGCGCCAGCGCCGGCGGCTCGGCGGTCCAGGTCGCGCCGCCGTCGCTGCTGAAGGCCAGCGACAGTGCGATGGCGTCGGCGGCCCAGGTGGCGGTGGCGAGCACGAGGAGCACGGCGAGACGCAGCATGGTAGTCATGTTAAAGCTTTATACTCCGCTATTCCAGTCTTTGTTGAGGTGCTGGGTAAAGCCTTTTCCTCGCCCGGTTTGCCCCTAAGCCTGGGCCATGGCCGTGACCCTGCGCCAGGTCGCCGACGAGGCGGGAGTGTCGATCGCCACTGTCAGCCTGGTGCTGGCCGGTCGCGGCGACCGTTACCGCGACGAGACCTGCGTGCGGGTGCGCGCCGCCGCCGAGCGCCTCGGTTACCGCCCCAATGCCTCGGCGCGCTTCATGCAGCGCGGGCGGTTCGGCATCGTCGGGCTGCTCAATCCCGTCGACCACCGCCTCGGCACCCTGCCCCATGGCATGGTCGAAGGCGCCACCCGCGCGCTCGAACGCCACGACCGCTACCTGCTGCTGGTGCGCCTGGAGCGTTCACGTCTGCTCGAAGGCCCGGTGCCGGCGGTGCTGGCCGAACGCATGACCGACGGCTTCCTGGTCAACCTGCACCTGCGCGTGCGCGCCGAGGAGGAGGCCGCGGTCGACCGCCTGGGGGTGCCCTGCGTGTGGCTGAACCACAAGCGCGGCGACGCCTGCGTGCATCCCGACGACGAGGGCGCCGGCCGCCTGCTCGCCGAGCGCCTGCTCGCCGCCGGCCACCGCCGCCTGGCCTGGGCCGACTGCTCGTATGGCGACGATCCCGATCCTGAGCACTACAGCGCGCTCGACCGCCGCCAGGGCTTCATCGCCGCCTGCGCCGCCGCCGGGGCGCCCTGCCAGGTGCGCCTGACCCGCGGCTGGACCCCCGCCGAACGGCGGGTGCCGTGGGCGCTGGACTGGCTGCGCCAGGGGGAGGACCGCCCCACCGCCATCGCCACCGGCAACGAGGATTCGGCGGTGACGGTGGCGACCGCGGCGCTGTCGCTGGGCCTGCGGGTGGGCGCCGACCTGGCCCTGGCCACCATCCACAACCAGCCGGTGTTCGCCGGCGGCCGGCTCATCCCCACCGCCCTGGTGCCGGTCGAGGCGGTGGGCGAACGCGCGGTCGAGCTGCTGCTGGCGCGCATCGACGGCCGCGAGGACGGCCCCGCCCCCGGGCCGGTGCCGTTCGCCTTCGACGCCGGCGCCGGCATCGCCCAGCCGGGCTGAATCAGCAGCAGCGCGGGCGCTTGCCGCGCTCCTCGAAGTAGCGGCGGTAGAACGCCCGGCGGCTGAGCAGGTCGTGGCCATGGCCGGCGTGCGCCCGGCAATAGCGCTCATAGGCGTCATCGCCCGACCAGTCGCGCAGCAGGGCCCAGGCCAGGCGCAGGCCGGCGGCGAACGAGCGCCAGGGCCTCATGCGCGCGCCTGGCGCAGGTGGCGCAGGCAGGCGCGGGCGGCGTCGAGCGCCACCACCACGATCACCAGCATGAAGATCGCGCACAGCCAGGCGTCGACGCGGTTGTTGAAGGCCACCTGGCGGGCGGCGGCGGCCTTCTTGCGCAGGGCGGGGAGCTGCTGGTCGTCTGTCGCCAGCTCGGCGATGCGCGCCTCCAGCCCGGCCGCCTCGGCGTCCTTGGCGCGGGCCTGGGCCACGAAGCTGACCTTGGGCGACTCGTGGGTGAGCTTCTGCCAGCCGGCGGCCTCGGTCACCCCGCCCAGCCACAGCAGCGGCAGGATGGTGATCCAGGCCCAGCGCGCCTTGCCCTGGCGCACGATGATCACCGTGCCCACCGACAGCGCCACCGCCGCCAGCAGCTGGTTGCTGATGCCGAACAGCGGCCACAGCACATAGATGCCGCCGAGCGGGTCGCGCACCCCCGAGATGAGGAACCAGCCCCACATCGACACCACCGCCAGGCTGGTGGCCATCACCGCCCAGGTGCGGGTGCCGTCGGCCAGCGCCGGCCAGGCGGGACGGATGATGTCCTGCAGCACGAAGCGCCCGACGCGGGTGCCGGCGTCGACGGTGGTGAGGATGAACAGCGCCTCGAACATGATCGCGAAGTGGTACCAGAACGCCTTGAGGTCGCCGATGAAGCTGGTGGCGCGGTCGAAGATCAGGGCCATGCCCACCGCCAGGGTGGGGGCGCCGCCGGTGCGCGACAGCACCGACTCCTCGCCGATGTCGCGCGCCAGCTGGCGCAGCTCCTCGCCGCCCACCGCGAAGCCCCAGGCGGTGATGATGCCGGCGGCGGCGTCGGCCTCGCGGCCGATGGTGCCGGCGGGGGCGTTCATGGCGAAGTACACCCCGGGGGTGAGGGCGCAGGCGGCGATCAGGGCGAGGATCGCCACGAAGCTCTCGGTGAGCATGCCGCCGTAGCCGATCGCCCGCGCCTGGCTCTCGCGGGCGATCAGCTTGGGGGTGGTGCCGGAGGCGATCAGGGCGTGGAAGCCCGAGATCGCCCCGCAGGCGATGGTGATGAAGGCGAACGGCATCAGGGTGCCGGGCAGCACCGGCCCGTCGCCCGCCCCGATCGCCCCGGCGATCGCCCGCGCCGGGTCGTGGCTGACCACCGCCGGCATGCGGATGTCGGGCAGAACGATGAAGATGCCGAGGGCGAGCAGGAACACGGTGCCGATCTTCACGAACGCGCTGAGGTAGTCGCGCGGGGCCAGCAGCAGCCACACCGGCAGCACCGCGGCGCAGAAGCCGTAGGCGATCAGGATCCACGCCATCACCTCCCTGCCGGTGACCTCGCCCAGCAGCGGCAGGTGGCGCAGCTCGCGGCCGAAGGTCAGGGCCTGGCGCCAGGCGCTGTCGTGGGGCAGGTGGTGCACCGCCCAGCCGGCCCACAGGGCGCCGAACAGCAGGGCGACGCCGATCGCGCTCGCCTCCAGCACCCGCCCGGGGCGGATCAGGCGCATCCACACCCCCATGAGCATGGCGATGGGCAGGGTCAGGCCGACGGTGACGGTCGACCACGGGCTCTCGGACATGGCGTTGACCACCACCATCGCCAGCACCGCGATGAGGATGGCGAGGATGGCGGTGATCGCGAACAGGGTGGTCCAGCCGGCGAAGGGGCCGAGGTGCTCGCGCGCCAGCTCGCCCAGCGAACGGCCGTCGAGGCGCAGCGAGCCGCACAGGATCACCAGGTCCTGCACCGCCCCCGCCAGCACCACCCCGACGATGATCCAGATGGTGCCGGGCAGGTAGCCGAACTGGGCGGCGAGGATCGGCCCCACCAGCGGCCCGGCGCCGGCGATGGCGGCGAAGTGGTGGCCGAACACCACCCAGGGGTTGGTGGGCACGTAGTCGTGGCCGTCGGACAGGCGCACCGCCGGGCTCGCGCGGGCGTCGTCGAGGGCGAAGATGCGCTGCGCGATGATGCGGGAATAGAAGCGGTAGCCGACCGCCCAGGTGCACAGGGCGGCGACCAGGATCCAGGCCGCGCTGATCGATTCGCCGCGATGCAGGGCGAGCACCGCGAAGGCGGCAGCGCCGAGCGCGGCGACCGCGCTCCAGCCGAGGATGGGGAGGAGTCTGGGCATGGTCCGATGGGGGGTGGGGGAAGTCGGGGGCTACCACATCCCCGAGCGCGCCAGCACCTGGTGGTCGCGGCGGTAGCGCTTGGGGGTGGTGCGGTACTTGCGGGCGAAGGCGCGGTAGAAGTGCGCCAGGCTGGCGAAGCCGCAGTCGAGGGCGATGTCGAGGATGGGCATCTCGCCCATGCGCAGCAGGCGGCCGGCGCGGGTCAGGCGCAGGTCGTTGACCAGTTCGGTCGAGGTGCAGCCCATCAGCTGGCGCACGGTGCGGTTGACGTGGTCGGCGCTGCGTCCGGTGAGGGCGATGAAGGCGGCGCAGCCGCCGCCCAGGCGGCCCTCCTCGGCGAAAACCCGCAGGGCGTCGTCGAGCCAGGGCGGCAGCGCCGCCTTGTGGCGGTGGCGCACCGGGGCGCAGAGCATGCGCAGCAGGTCGAGCAGGAAGGCCTCGACCGCCAGGCGCGAGCTGTCGGCGCCCAGCTCGTCGGCCCACTCGCGCAGGCGGGTCAGCTGGCCGGGCGACAGGCGGGCGCGGAAGGGCGGCAGGTCGAGGTCCCACGGCCACACCCGCACATGGGCGCGGTGGCGCTGGGCGAGGTCGGCCACCAGCTCCGGCCGCAGCGGGATGTTGACCAGGGTGAAGCCGGCCTCGGCGGCCTGTCCGCCCGGGCGGGGCCTGGTGGCGAGGGCATGGGTGTCGTCCGGGCGCAGCACCATCAGGTCGCCGGTGGACAGGTCCTGCTCCTCGCCGTTGATGCGGTGCACGGCCTCGCCCTCCTCCAGCCAGAACAGCTCGGGGAAGTCGTGGCAATGCAGGTCGTAGGCGTCGCCCGGGGCGTAGCGCAGGCGGATGGGCAGTGCCCAGGCCTCGCCGGTGGCGAGGTTGGCGGGCACGGGGATGCGGCGGGCGCCGGGGACCATGTCGCCCCAGGGTAAGGAATCCGCGGGGGCCGGACAAGACGCGGGCCCGCCCCCGGTGTATGCTGGGACCCAGGAGCCCATGATGTCCGCCCAAGCCAAGCCCGTCCCCGCCCGCCTGACCTCGGCCGCCTGCATCCGTCGGCACCCGGGCAATCCGGTGTTGAGCGCCAAGGACGTGCCCTATGCCGCCAACCTGGTGTTCAACGCCGGGCTGGTGAAGCACCGCGGGCGCTACGTCACGGTGTTCCGCAACGACTTCGGCTCGACCGCGCAGGACTTCGAGGACTTCAACCAGGGCCGTCGCACCGCCTATCCCCAGCTGCGCACCAACCTCGGCTTCGCCACCAGCCCCGACGGCATCACCTGGACGGTGGAGGGCAAGCCGCTGCCCGACAGCGACCCCGCCACCTTCGCCCGCCTCGCCGGGCTCGACCCCAAGGAGGTCTGCCGGGTCTACGATCCGCGCATCACGGTGATCGACGGCAAGCCCTACCTGTGCCTGGCGCTCGACACCCACCACGGGGTGCGCGGAGTGATCGCCGAGACCGACGACGAGCTGCGCAACTGGAAGGTGCTGCACATCACCGTGCCCGACAACCGCAACATGGTGCTCTTCCCGCACAAGGTCGGCGGCAACTTCGTGCGCCTGGAGCGCCCGTTCCCGGTGTACTCGCGCGGCCGCGACCGCTTCGACATCTGGCTCGGCCGCTCGCCCGACCTGCGCTACTGGGGCGACCACGCCCTGGTGCTGGGGGTCGAGGACGTGCCCTTCGCCGACGACAAGCTCGGCCCCGCCGCCCCGCCGGTGCTCACCGACCGCGGCTGGCTGGTGGTGTTCCACGCCGTCGACCGCGACGACAGCCGCGGCAAGAACGGCTGGGAGAAGGCGTGGAAGAAGCGCTACACCGCCGGGATCATGCTGCTCGACCGCGACGACCCGAGCAAGGTCATCGGCATGTCCAAGCAGCCGCTGATCGCCCCCGAGGCGCCCTACGAGGTCGCCGGCGGCTTCCGCGACCACGTCATCTTCCCCTGCGGCCTGATCGTCGAGCCCTCGGGCGAGGCCAAGATCTGGTACGGCGCCGGCGATGCGGTGATCGGCCTGGCCACCTGCCACGTCGACCAGCTGATCGCGCTCTGCACCAGCCCGCGCTGAGGCGCCAGGCGTTCAGGGAGCGCGCGAATCGTATGTGGTGGCAGACGCGCCCCTGGGACCGCCGGGCTCCAGCCCGGCAATTCGAGCCGTCCCAAACTGCCGGGCTGGAGCCCGGCGCTCCCAGGGAAGAGCTCAGCCTGCGCTCTCGGCGCCGCCGTCGCGCAGGCAGCGGAAGCGCACCCCCTGGGCGCGCAGGAAGGCCTCGGCGCCGGCGCCCTGGAGCATGGCGAGGGTCGAGAGCAGGCCGGCCTGGCTGCAGGTCGGGGCCGCCACCGACACGCTCAGCGGCGCGTCCTCGACCGGGCGCCCGCGCCGCGGGTCGAGGATGTGGCCGTAGCGCCGGCCCCGGTGCATGAGGAAGCGGCGGGTGCTGCCGCTGGTGGCGATGGCGCCGCTGCGCAGCTCCCAGCGCGGGCCGCCGGCCGGGTCGCCGGCGAGGTCGTCCCAGCAGCCGACCTGCCACGGCCCGCCGTCGGCGCGCGGCCCGGCCACCGCCAGGTCGCCGCCGAAGTTGACCAGGACGTGGACCATCCCGGCGGCGCGCGCCAGCCCCAGGCAGCGGTCGACGGCGTACTCCTTGCCCAGGCCGCCGAGATCCAGCTCCATGCCCGCCGGCAGGGTGATGGCGGGGCGCCGCCAGGACACCCGTTGCCAGCCGATCAGCGGCAGCAGGGCGTCGACCGCCGCCTGGTCGGGCGGTTCGCCGGTGGCGGCATCGAAGCGCCAGATCCGCCGCAGCACCCCGCAGGTGGGATCGAACAGGCCGCCGCTCAGGCGGAAGCAGGTGTCGGCGTAGTCGAGCAGCTGGGCGGTCTCGTCGTCGACCGTGACCGCGCCGCCGCCGGCGGCGCGGTTGATGCGCGCCAGCTGGGAATCAGGCCGGTAGCGGCTCCATGTCGCCTCGATGCGGGCGGCCTCGGCGCGCATCGCCTCGCCCAGCGCACGCACCGCCGCCGGCGTGGCGTCGTCGAACAGCAGTTCGCAGGGGCTGGCCATGGCCGCGAAGCGCGCGGTCACCAGGCCGGTGCCGCTCCAGGTGCAGGAATCCCCGCTCAGGTCACCATTGGAGGGCATAGCCCAGGCGGACCATGGTGGCGTCCACCGCCTCGATCAGGGTCTGGCGCGACTGCACCCCGATGACCTCGGAAGGGTCGGCCTTCTGGTGGTACCATTCCGCCCCCAGGCGCAGCTCCGAGCGCGGCCCCAGGTCGATGCCCCAGGTCAGGCCGACGGTCGAGGTCCACATGTCGGCCAGGCGGTAATCGGCGCTGACCTCGGCCGGCCACTGGTTGGACGGCAGGCTGGTGCGGTAGAAGTCGGCCGCCGACTGCAGGTAGCCGCGCAGGTGCGGTTCCAGGAACTGGCGGCTGGTGAACTGCCAGCGGTAGAAGGCGTCGACGGTGTTGCTGACCATGCCCCAGTCGTCGCTGTAGAGGCGGTACGACAGGCGCACCACGTCGGCCTCGCGCAGGCCCTGCTGCCAGGCGGTGTACCAGGCCCAGCGCAGCCGGCTGTCCGGGCGCGCCTCGGCGCGGTACCGGCGGTCGGGGTTGGCGTCCAGTTCGCCGGTGAGGGGATCGACCACGCTGACCAGCTTGTAGGGGTCGTTGAGGTAGCCGCTTTCGAGCCCCACCACCAGATTGGTGCGTACCAGGCTGCGCGCGGTGAGCACCTGGGTGAGCCCGAGCTGGAGGTCGAGCACGCTCTTGCCATCGCTGGTGCCGTCCACCAGCTTGCGCCCGGGGAAGGCGGGGATGAAGGCCCCCGCCAGCGGCACCCCGCCCACCGGCTTGCTGGTGTCGAGGTTGTAGGCCAGGCCCAGGCTGAGGGTGGTGTTGCGCAGGTTGAAGTCGCGCTCCAGCCCGGCCTCGGCGCCCAGGCTGGTGTAGTCGAACTCGCTTGATCCGCGCAGGCCCCAGCTCAGGCGCAGGGTCTCGCCCAACGGCTGCACCCCGGTCAGCCCGACGGCGATGCGGCGGTCATGGAAGGAGGTGTCGAGCGGCTGCTCGTTGGCGGGGGTGACGTAGGTGCCCCGGCCCGAGGGCGAGGTGAAGGTCTGCGCCCGGGTGGTGGGGATGGCGCCGTTGGGCGAGGAGCCGGTGAGGGCGTCGAAGATGATGGTGGCGCCCAGGCGGCGGTCGTCGCCGCGGTCCCAGGTCACCTGGGCGGCGCCCTCGACCAGCGAGACGCGGTCGCGTTCGCCGTAGTACAGCAGGCGGGCGTCGACCTCCCAGGGCGAGGTCGCCTCGAGGGCGGCGGCGCTGCCGCCGAGCAGGCAGCTGGTGGCGGCGGCGAGCGCGGTGCGCAGGCCGCCGGGTCCGGGGTTCAGTTGCATCCGCAACCCCCGCCGCCGCCGCCGGCGCCGCCGCGCGAGCCTTCCTTGCTGAAATAGATGTGCTCGTCGAGCGCGGCGTCGACCGCGCGCGGCGGCATCTGCATCGGGCGCTGGGCGAGCTGCCCGCGTTCATACGGCTGCACGCGCACGCAGCCGCCCAGGGCGAGCGCGGCGAGGACCAGGAGGGCGTAGCGCATGCTATTTGATCTCCGGACCGAGCAGGCGCACCACCTCGGCTTCGAGGGTGGCGGCGTCGTCGCTGCGGAAGCCGCCGTGGACGTGGCGCACGATGCCGGCGCGGTCGATCAGCACCGCGGTGGGCATGGCGGTGGCCGCCAGCCGGCGCGGGATCAGGCCCTGGGGGTCGTGGGCGATGGCCAGGCCGAGCGGCTGGCGGGCGAGGAAGGCGTCGAGCGGGGCCGCCTCCTGGTCGATGCTCACCGCCACCACCGCCAGCCCGCGCGCGCCCAGACGCTTCTGCAGGTCGTCCATGAAGGGCAGCGAGCGGTGGCAGGCGGCGCACCAGGTGGCCCAGATGTCGAGGTAGACCACCT
>JAKLKR010000115.1:0-3763 GCA_023150565.1 Planctomycetota bacterium | reverse complement strand
ATAGGCCTTGACGGTGGTGGCGCCGGAGCGCAGGGGCAGCGCGAGGTCGTTGAGGTCGGTGCCGGCCTCGACCGCCGCGAGGGCGGCGCCGAGCAGGGCGAGCAGCAGGGGGCGGATCGGCATCGGGCTAGCGGGGCTGTCCAGGGGGAGGTGGAGCGGGGACAGGGGCAGTATGCGGGTGTGTCCTGGGGTGCCAGATGACAAAAGTACCCATCGCCGATAGGCGGTCGGGCGGCCTGGGCAGGCACACCGTTCAACAGTCCAACTGGTTCAACGGTATCATGTCCTGACCGCCGGATCCGGACCTCTGGGACTGGGTGAGCCGGTGGTCGGGGCCACTATTGCGCGGCGTCACGCCCACCCGGGATCCCGGGCGGGACAGCGTCCTTGCGTGCGGCCCCGTTCCGGCGATCGGTTGATGCGCGTCCCTTCCTGCCCGCGGAGCCTCCCTGGAACCAGCCACCCCAGCCGCGAACGCGCCCGTGCGCGCCTTCACCGCCAAGGCCGTGCTCACCGGCCTGGCCGGGGCGCTGCTGGTGTCGGTGCTGGCCAACGTCAACGACAACGTCCTGCACCAGACCCTGCTGATCGGCAACCACCTGCCGATCGGGCCGTTCATCCTCATCTGCCTGCTGTCGCTGGCGTGGAACCCTCTCGCCGGGCGCTGGTGGCGCTGGGCGCGCTTCAGCGTGCAGGAGCTGGTGGTGGTGCTGGGCCTGCTGCTGGTGTGCTCCTGGCTGCCGACCTCGGGCTTCTACCGCTACTTCCACCGCCTGGTGATCCGCCCTGAACTGGAGCTGCCGTCCAAGCCCAACTGGCAGAAGCACGGCACCCTGGCCCTGCTGCCCGAGCACATCTTCCCGCTCCACCGCGACCCGGCGCGCCTGGCCCAGCTGCAGGCGGTCGACCAGGCCGATGACGATGCCGCCCTCGACCGCCCCTCGCTGCGCCTGCTGGCGGTGGTCGATCCGCGCCTGTTCGCGGTCGAGCCCGGCGACGCCGAGCTCGCCTCGCGCGAACGCCTGGCGCGCGCCGCCGCCAGCGACCCGGCGGACTGGGCGGCGGCGACGGCGGTGGCGGCGGCGCGCCCGGCCCTGCGTCCGGCGGCGGGCGAGGCCGGTCCTTACGCCACCGCCTTCGCCCGCGTGCAGGCCGGCTTCGACCGCCTGCTGCCGGCGGCCCAGGCCGACTACGAGGTGGTCTACGGCAAGTTCGTGCAGGGCATCCCCAGCGGCGACCGCTCCATCGGCTGGGAGGAGCTGCCGCTGCGCGCCTGGCTGCCGGCGCTGGCCTTCTGGGCCCCGCTGGTGGTGTCGTTCATGCTCGCGATCATGGCCCTGACCCTGCTGGTGCACCGCCAGTGGGTGCGCCATGAACAGCTCAGCTATCCGCTCGCCACCGTCACCGGCGCGCTGGTCGAACGCACCGGCGCCGGGCTGGTGGCGGACGTGTTCCGCAGCCGGCTGTTCTGGTGGGGGGCGCTGCCGGTGCTGGGCATCCATCTGCTCAACTACCTCAACCTGTGGTTCCCCACCCGCATCCCGGCGGTGCCGCTGACCTGGTACTGGAGCGAGGAGTTCAAGTCGATCTTCCCATCCATCCAGAATGCCAGCGAATGGGGCTGGGGTACCGGACGCATCCAGTTCCTGATCATCGGCATCACCTACTTCATCGCCGCCGAGGTCAGCCTGAGCATGGGCCTGGGCTCGTTCGCGCTGCTGCTGCTGCAATGCCAGGTGTTCATCGCCAGCAGCACCTCGGTCGACGGCGAGTCGATGCGCTTCGGCTCGTACCTGGCCTATGCCGGCATCCTGGGCTGGACCGGGCGCAGCTACTACGGGGCGGTGCTGGTGCGCGCCATCGGCCTGCGCGGCGGCGCCGCCAGCGACCGCGAGGGGGTGTGGGCGGCGCGCATCCTGCTGGCGGCGGTCGCCGGCCTGGTCGCCACCCTGGTGCTCGGCTTCGGCATGGACTGGCTGGTGGCGCTGCTGTTCGCCGCCACCCTGCTGGTGCTGTTCCTGGTCCTGACCCGGGTGGTGTGCGAGTCCGGCATCCCCTTCATCCAGGCCGGCTGGTACCCCGGCACCGCCCTCGCCCACGTGCTCGGCTTCCCCGCCCTGGGCCCGGCGGCGCTGGTGCTGGTGGCCTACCTCGGCCCGGTGCTGGCCCAGGATCCGCGCGAATGCCTGATGCCATACGCCGCCACCGCCAACCGTCTGGCCGAGCGCAACGGGGTCGACCGCCTGCGCCTGCTGTGGTGGGGCTTCGCGGTGATGTGCGTGGCTCTGGCGGTGGGCTGCGTGGCCTGGCTGTGGGTGATCTATGGCAGCGGCTCGACCGCCGACGGCTGGGCCAACGGGGTGCCCTCGATGGCGCTCGACCGCGCCGACCGCGGCCTGGCCGCGCTCGCCGACACCGGCCGGATGGAGGCGGCCTCCGCCGCCCACGGCCTGGGCAAGCTGCCGCTGCTGTTCGAGAACACCGGCCACGGCCGCCAGCTCGGCTGGCTCGGCTTCGGCGCCCTGGCGGTGGTGGCGACGGCGTTGATGCGCTTCCGCTTCGGCTGGTGGCCGATCCACCCCATCCTGTTCCTGGTCTGGGGCACCTACCCCAACAGCATGACCTGGGCCTCGGTGCTGATCGGCTGCCTGGTCAAGGAGGGGGTGGTGCGCTTCGCCGGCGGGCGCATCTACCAGCAGCTCAAGCCGCTGTTCATCGGCCTGATCATCGGCGAGGTGGCGGCGGTCGGCCTGACCGTGGTGTGCGGGTTCCTCTACTATTACGCCACCGGGATCCAGCCGCGGGTCCTGGTCATCCTGCCGAGCTAGCCGATGGACCCCCGCCCGCTGCCGGTGATCGATGTGCGCGAGCAGGTGCGGCTGCCCCTGCGGCGCACCTTCATGCTCTGCGTCAAGGGCATCCGCCACCGCTTCTTCCGCTCGCTGCTGACCTCGGCGGTGATCGTGCTGGCGGTGGCCTTCTTCATGGCCCTGCTCGCCGGCAGCGTGTTCGCGCGCGCGGTCGCCGGCGGGGTGGAGCAGGAGCGCCAGGAGCAGCGCCTGGCCGCCACCGCCCTCGACACCTGGTTCGCCCGCCCGTCGCCCGCCGCCCTGGCGCGCCAGCTCGAGCAGGGCGGGGCGGAGGCCCTGGCCCGGCGCACCGGCCGCGATCCCGCCGCCCTCGCCGCCCTGGCCGAGGACTGCCGGGCCGAGGCCCGCCTGCTGGCCTGGTTCGAGTCCATCGACGTGGGTGCGCGGGTGGCGCTGGTGCGCAACGTGCGCGACCGCGCCATCCTCGCCTGGCTGGCGGAGCCGGAGCGCTGGGCCGGCTTCGCCGCCCGCCTGGAGGCCATGTCCACCCTGCGCCCGCCGGTCACCCCGGCGGGCATGCAGGCGGTGGTGGCGCGCGCCCCCGGGCTCGAGGGTGATCTCGCCGCCCTCGCCGGCGACCACCAGGCCGCGGTCGGCCGGCTCGAGACGGCGGTGGCCGGCCTGTCCAGCCGCAGCGACCACGAGGGCCGGCTGGAATGGCTTGCCGGGGCCGAGCCTGGCGCCCTGGCCGAATTCGCCCGCCTGCTCGCCGCCCACGGTCTGCCCGCGCCGGCGCCGGAGCGGCTGGCGGCGATCCAGGCCGGGGTGCGCCTGCAGCGCGAACGCGAGGCGGTGCTGCGCGCCCTCGCCGCCGAGCCGGCGCTGGCGGCATGGCGCCGCGCCTTCCACGACAGCCCGGCGCTCGACGACAAGCTGCGCCGGCTGGATGACGG